>CALJLK010000620.1 GCA_937982655.1 uncultured Sandaracinus sp. | reverse complement strand
CCGACGTCGCGCTCAACGCGATCCCGCCGATCCTGGTGCCGCTCTTCGACGAGGATCCCCGCTTCGAGGTGCGCACCGCGGCGGGCATCGGCACCACCTACCTCGGCTTCCACACCGAGCGCATCCCGCTCGCGCTACGCGAGGCGATCGCCCACGGGATCGATCGCGCGTCGCTCGTGGACGCGAAGCTAGACGGTCGGGCGCGCGTGACCGACTCGTGGGTACCCGCGAATCATTGGGCGTCGATCGAGATCCCTGCGCGGGCGTTCGACGCGGCGCGCGCGCGCGCGGCGATCGCGGCGCTCGACGACGATCTCCGAGCCCGGCGCTACGTGCTCCGCGTCAGCTCCGATCGGTTCCGTGTGTCGCTCGCGCGCGCGATCGCCGCGATGCTCGCGGACGTGGGACTGAACGTCGACGTGCGCCCGAGCGAGCCCGGCACGCTGATCGCCGATCTCGACGAGGGGCGTTTCGATCTCTGCCTTCTCCAAGTCCCCGAAGTGATCGAGCCGCACGTGCTGAGCTGGTTCTTCGGCTCCGATCGAGTCCCCGGCGAAGGCGTGGGAGGCGCGAACCGCTGGCGGCTGCGCGACGCGGAGCTCGACGCGGCGCTCGAGCGAGGGCGCGTGTCCTCCGACCGCGCGACCCGCGTCGAGGCGTACGCGCAGGCGCAGCGACGTCTACACGCGACGCTGCCCGTGCTCCCGCTCTGGCAAGAAGACCACGTCGCGGTGGTGCGCCGCGGGGTGGCCTTCGAGGTCCCGCGCGACGGCCGGTTCGGTCGTCTCGCCCGCGCACACTGAGCGTCTCCGTCTCGGACACCGTCTCCGTCTCGGACACGCGAGCCAGACGGATCAGCGAGCGCCGAGACCGAGCCGTTCCTCGATGCGCGCGACGTCCACCGCGCCCGCGCCGGGCGAACGGGTGACGAAACGATTGCCCACCCGCGTCTCCGTCGAGCCCGAGCCGAAGAACGCGTGCGGGTTCGCGAGCGCGGACTGGCTCTGCGCGGGACGCGCGGCGCACTCTTCGAGGCAGAAGAGGACGTCCTCTGGCGTGGCTCCGGGACGCGAGCATCCCGTGTCCGTGCCGGTCGGCCGCGCCTCGAGGCGCACGAGCACGTCCACGCGGCGCGCGCTCTGGCACTTGCCCGCCGCGGGCTCGTCGCTCGCGCTGCCCGGCGTCGGGCAGAACGCGCGCGGCGCGGCCTCCGGCACCGGATCACCTTCGCGCAGGCGCTCGAGCGCGCGAGCGTGCGCCACCGCCGCCGGGCGATCGAGGCGCGCGTCGAGCCAGCCGCTCGCGTTGCCGATCGCGGTCACGTTCACGCTCGAGCCGAGACCCTCCGCCAGCGCACGCGACGAACGCGCGGCGCGACACCACGCGAGCCGCTCGTTCGCGGCCTCGCGGGTCTGCTGCGCGCGCGACCACGGCGCGGCCTGCCAGCCGCTCGTGAGCTCGGGGCAGTCGAGCCGCGGGTTCGCGGGGAGCTGCTGGTCGACGTGACCGACCACCGCGACGTCGACGCGTGCGACGTGCGGCAACATCGAGCGCAGACCGCGTCCGAGGCATGCGAACGCGTTGCGGCCGCCGTCGCAGGTGACCACGGGCGTGCTGCCCTCGGCGTCGCCGCTCAGCGCGTAGCGGCCGCTCTCGAAGAGCGCGTCCGCGCCGCAGCTCACGCGCCACTCGAGCGGGGTCTCGCCGACCAGCGCGACGCTGCAGTAGCGGCCGATGCTCGCGCGCACCTGTGAGAGCACGCGCGCGGCTTCTTGGAAGGTCGTGCCAGGGATCGTCTCACGGCATTGCTGCTCGAGCGCGCGCATGCGCTCGGTGGGCGGCGGATCGGAGGGCGCGGGCGCGACGACGATCTCGGGGGTGGTCGGGCCGGCTGCGCCTTCGTACGCGGTGCCCCCGCACGGCACCGCGAGCGCGAGGAGGAGCGCGACGCGCATCAGCGGCCTCCGAGCAGGTCGACGAGCGACGTGAGGTTGATGCCGCCGAAGAAGCTCCAGACGGTGTCGTCGGGGTGCGGCCAGGGCGCGTGCACCAAGAAACCGAAGGTGAAGAGCCGCGGCGCGATCTCGGGATATCCCCAATTCATCGCGACCATGAGCGCGGGGCTCACACGACTGGCGCGGCCGTCCTCCCACGCGATCGCCGAGGTGATCGGCACGGACACCTCGAACATGAAGCCCGCCTTCAAATGCAGATCCGTGTAGAAGATCGGCAAGAGCGCGCCGATCGCGGCGGGCTGCGGCTCCGAGAAGAAGACGCCGAGCCGCGCGTCGCCGAGGAAGCCGACGCGCAACTGGCGGCGCTCGCTGCGGCCGAGGGTGGTCACGACGCGCGGCTCGTGTGCGCGGAAGGCGGCGTGCGCGAGACAGCGCGGCGCGCGACCGTCGTCGAGCACGAGGTGCGCGTGCACCACGCCGTCGACGATCGTCTCGGCGGGAACGGCGACCTTCACGTCCTCGACGCCGACGGGGCACTCCGCGGAGCGCGTGAGCCGCGTGACGAACGCGCTCGGGCGCGCGTGTCCGAAGGCGCCCGCTTCGTCGCCGACCACCGGTGCGTGTTGGCCGACCGCGGTCGAAGCGCCGCGCGCGGGGTGATTCCACGCGGACGCGAAGCCTTCGGGGCTCGTCATGCGGAAGCGGAGATCGTCGCGGCGTCGCACGAACGCGAAGGTGCGCGGATCGTCGATCTCGACGCCGCTCCAGGCGCGCACGCTCTCGGGGGCCTCGCGGCCGCCGCGCTCGAGACCGGCCGGGATCCAGTCGCGGCCGGCTTCGACGACGCCGACGCGCGCGAGAGACGCGGTCTCGAAGGTCGCGCAGCCGCCGCGGGTGCCGACGCGCACGTCCACGAGGCCGCGCGCGAGCGTGACGCGGCCTTCGCTCGCTTCGATCGGCGTGTTGCCGTTGCAGGCGACCGCGCCTTCGGGGAGCTCGAGCACCGCGCCGACGCTCGCTGCGAAGAGCACGCCCTCCCCCACGGTGGCGCACTGGCGCACGCCCTCGCGCGCGACGAGGCCCTCGGGCGTGACGTCGTGGACGGCGTGGGTGACGCAGATCTCCTGGGTCGCGTAGCGGGTGACGAGCTCCTGTGCGCTCGCGACCTGCGCGAAGCCGAGGCCGGTGCCTTCGCGGGCACCGCGCGCGCCGTAGGTGCCGGCGAGGCAGAGGTGGAGCTCGTCCGCGAGCTCGCGGAGCATGCCGAGGCTCGGCGCGAAGCGGACGCCGTCGTCGCCGTAGAGGTCGCGCATCGCGCGCGCGAGCCAGCCTTCGTCGAAGGCGATGCCGCCGCCCATCACGACGACGGGGACCTCTTCGGCGCCCGCTTCGTGGCACGCGGTCGCGGCGGTCGCGCCGCGGCGACGGACGATGCGCGCGTGGCCGGCCGCGAACGCGGTGCGGAGCTCGGCCCAGGCGTCGGCGTCGCTCTCGATCGGCGTGAAGCGAAGCCCGCGCTCGCCTTCCCAGTCGGGGCGCATGAGCGCGCCGCCGTCGCGGAGGCGTCGCTGGAGCGGCGTCTCGCCGCCGGCGGCGAGGCGACCGAGGGGATACGTGGGCTCGCCCTGGGCGGCGGCTTCGACGCGCCAGCCTGCGGCGCACGCGGGGAGCTCGACGGAGAGCGCGCCGGTCGGGAGCGACGCCGAGACGGCGCGGCCACCTTCGCAGCGAAAGGAGAGCGCGATGCGATCGACGCCGCAGGCGTTCGCGCCTTGCGGGCGCTCGACGACGAGGGCGTCGGTCTGCGCGCCGGGCCGCACGCGGAAGGCACCGCCGGCCTGGAGGACGTAGTCGGTGCAGTGATCGACGAAGACGCTGGAGACCTCGGTGGGCGCGTCGTCGCGGCGCGCGTAGGCGGTCGCCTGGAGGCCTTCGCGCCAGCCGAGGCCGGCGAGGACGTCGACGACGGTGTCGCGGCCATTCAAGCGGCGCCACGGGCCGTCGGGACCGAGGGCGTACTCGCACGCGGCGTCGAGGCGGACGCGGTCGCCGAGCGTGAGCGGCGCGGACGCGGGCTCGGTGCCGCCGAAGCAACGCGGCTGGGCGTTCGCGGCGTCGGCGAATGCGAAGGTCGCCGCGAGCGCGAGGAGGAGAGTCGTCGGTGCCTGCATGGGGGCGCACCATGACAAACCCCGCCCGGGGCGCCAACGGTGGCCGTTTGCGGTCTTGGACGCGCTCGCCGCGATCGAGACCGAGGCGACACGTCGAGCTCTCAGCGCTTCTCGTACACGCCGACCAAGAACCCACCGAGCCAACGCAACGGCGAGCGCGCCGCGAGGTGCTCCGCGCGACGCAGCGCCTCGCCGAGCACGGGCACACGATGGACGAACGCAGCCGGCGTGAGCACGCGGACGCCGACGACCTCCACGAGCTCGAGCGACGCGGGCGACGCGCGACGCAGGACGCTCGGCGGATCCCAACGCGTGTACACGTCGGCCTCGGTGCGCGCGTCGGAGATCGCGCCCGGACCGGCGAGCCGCTTGGCGAGGTAGCGCAGGCTGTACGGGTTGTAGAGCTCGGCGATCACGTGACCGCCCGGCCGCACCACGCGCGCCATTTCGCTCAACGCGCGCGGGAGATCCGGGACGTGGGCGAGCACCTTGAAGCTGAACGCCACGTCGAAGCTCGCGTCCGCGAAAGGCAGCGAGGTCGCCGAGGCGACCGAGACGTCGAAGCCTCGATCGCGCGCCTTGCGGATCATGCCGGGCGAGAGATCGACGCCGTGCAGCGAGCGCGCGACGGGCGCGACCCGCGAGAGCACGAGCCCGGTCCCGCAGCCGACCTCGAGCGCGTCGCGGCCCCGGACGCGTGGGAGCACCACGCCCGCTTCGAGCTCGTCGAGCAGCGCGTGGTAGCCGCGGCCGCGCTCGCGCTCGTAGCCCGCCGCGAAGTCGTCGTAGTAGGTCTGGTTGTCGCTCGTCATCGTGATCGCGCGTGTCCGAAGGTCAGAGCAACGCGTCGTAGACGCGTTCGTAGGCGCGCGCCATCGCGGCGGGAGAGAAGGTCTCGAGCGCCGCGGCTCGTCCCGCCGCGCCTGATCGAGACGCGTGCTCCGGGCTCGCGAGGAAGCGCTGGAGCGCGAGGGTGAGCGGCTCGACGTGCGCGGGCACGACCACCGCTCCGTGCGCGCCGAGCTCGGCGGCGGCGGTGCCTTCGGCGACGATCACGGGTCGACCGAGCGCCATCGACTCGAGCAGCACGAGCGGGTAGTCCATCTTCGCGTAGAGGGTCTCGCTCGGGAGCGCGACCACGTCGGCCGCGCCGAGGAGCTCGAGAATTCGCCGCGTCTCGCCGAGGAAGTGCACGCGACCGGGGGCGCGACGGAGCGCGAGCTCGCGGAGCTCGACCTCGGCGGCGCGCGCGGCGGGGGTCTTCGCGCGGCAGGCGATCGCGAGGATCGGTCCTTCGGGGAGGCGCGCGAAGGCTTCGAGGGTCGTGCGCGCGCCACGTCCGAACTCGAGATCGCCCGGATAGACCACGAGCGGCGGACCGATCGGGAGCTGGAGCGCGCGGCGCGCTTCGGTGCGCTGGACCTCGCTCGGGAGCGCGAGGGGCGCGACGCAGGGCGGGATGCGCACCGTCGACACGCCGGCCATCCGGAAGCGCTTCTCGGTGTGGGCGGAGAGGACCACCGTGCGATCGGCGAAGAGCACCTCGCGCAGCCCGACGTCCTCGCGCGGGACCGAGCAGACGGTGTGGACGGTCGGCTTGCGGCGGGCGCGGGTGAGCCAACGGCCGGCGGTCGAAGTGCGCGGGTTCGGCGCGAAGAAGAAGTGCCAGAGATCGGCGCGGCGCTCGAGCGCGAGCTCACCGAGGACGCCGAGCTGATCGGTGATCCCGGGCGCGAAGCCTCCTGCCTGGTGGGCGCCGGGATGCACCGCGCGCGTCTCGACGCCGCGCAGCCCCGGCCCGCCACGACGACCGAGCACGATCGCGCGATGACGCTCGAGGCTCGTCGCGAGATCGCGGACGAGGTTCTTGCTGGAGTCGTTCCACGGCGGCTCGACCGGCTTGGACACGAAGAGGATCGAGGCCATCGCGGGGTTTGTAGCACCGGCTCTTCGAGGTGGGCGGCGGTGGCGATCGCGAGGCCACGAGCCGCAAACGGGGCTCACCCGAGGCGCCCATGCGGCATCGCGCGCGGCTTCCAAAGGTGTGTAGCGATCCGGCGACGGTGCGTGGTAGGGTCGCGCCCGCCGCGCGTCGAGCGGCCGCTCACTACGGTGAATTCGCACATGATTCGAGCACTTCTCAGCGTCGCTCTCCTCACCGCGCTCGGTTGCGGGAGCGAGTCCAAGCTCAACGTCGAGCGTCTGCCCGAGGTCCAGCCGAGCCTCCCGCCGGTGCCGACCCTGCCGTCGCCGCCGCACCCGACGACCTACCCGGACAGCTCCTACAGCGTGTGGGGCGTGCGCGCGCGCATGAGCCAGACGATGGATCAGGAGATCTCGCTGACGGGCTACGTCGTCGACGTCTACCTGCCGCCGGATTGCGATCGCCGCTTGCCCGATTGCCGCGTCCTCGCGCCGCACATCTGGGTCGCCGACACCCGCATCCCGCCCGAGCAGGTGCAGGCGCAGCGCGGCAAGCAGATCATGATCGTCGGCTACGCCGAGAATCAGGAGCAGATCGACGAGGCGATGGAGCAGGCCCGTCGCGGTCGCTACGAGCCACCCGATCCGGAGAGCGGCTTGCTCCCGATCCCGACCGACTTCCTCGTCGGCAACAAGCTCAAGGTCACCGGCCGCTTCGCGCTGGTGTCGTCGTCCGGCTTCAACAGCTCCGAAGGTCTCCTCGAGTACCGGAGCCACCAGACGTTGGAGAACGTCGCCCCTCCGCCGGACCCCCGGCGGCGGTGAAGCACCGTCCTCCCGATCGCAAGGGTGAAGCACCCCGCCTCTTCGGAGACGGGGTGTTTCTTTTTGTGGTGTGTTTTTCGTGGGTGCTCTCGGAGAACCGCGTTTGAGCGCGGCGACCACGGACAAAACGACGCTAGCAGCCCGTTGAAGCCCGTTCTTCAACGGAGGCGCGTGTTTTGGGGAGGCTTTGCCCACTGGAGGGGGTCTTTCGAAAGACCCCAGAAAGAAGAGGCAGTCCGTTGAAGGACTTGAAGAGTTCTTCAACGGGCTGCGAGGAAGACGTCGCTCAGAGCGCGAGGTCCGCGCCGCCGTCCGTGATCACCACCCACGCGCCCGGACGCGCGCGCGACGCGAACACTCCGTGCCAGGATGCCGGCAGCTCCGGCCCCGAGAAGCCGAAGACCCAGCGCGCGTCCGCCGGGGCCAAGTTGATGCAGCCGTGGCTTCGAACGTGGCCGAAGCTCGAGTGCCAGAACGCGGCGTGAATCGCGTAGTTGCCCTCGAAGTACATCGTCCAGGGCACGTCTTCGATCAGGTAGGCCTCATCCCCGGCGTCGAGGTCGTCCATCGTGGTCGAGACGTGTTTGCTCTGGATGCGAAACACGCCCGTCGGGGTCTCGAAGCCCACGCGTCCGGTCGAGGTCACGGTCGCGAACACTGGCCGATCACCCTCGTACGCCACGAGCGTCTGTTCCGCGAGGTCGATGTGGATCCAGCGCGCTTCCGCCGGGATCTCGTTCGGCCGTGGGTGGCGCTGGGCCACACGCACCGCGCTTCGACGCACCACCGCGCCGTCGTTCGTGACCAAGTACCCGTGGTTGCCGCGCTGCAACGTACCCGCGACCACGAAGGGGGTGAGGCGCTCGAACGCGCCGTCCTCACGAAATCGTTCGGTCGCAGCTTCCCGCCGGAGACGACGCGCACCGCCGCGGAAGACGAAGCCGACGGGGAGCGGCCAGCTCTCGCCGAGCACCACACCGCGGTGCGCGGGCGGCTCGTTCGGCACGAGCGTGTCGGCCGGCACGTAGGCGCCGCGCACGGTGCGGAGGAACGTCCGCGATCCGTCGCTCTCTTCGCCGTCCAGGCTGACGTAGAACCCGCGCCGCATGCGGAGCCGCACGTAGCTCGGGAGCTCGACTACCCCGCGCGCCGCGGCCACGAGCGCCGCATCGACGACCGCCGCTTCCTGCGCTTCGTTCGCACCCGTGCCGGGCGCGGGCGGAGCCTCGACCTCGTCCGCGACGTCGGCTGCGACGCCGTCCGCGTCCGCCGCGACCTCGGGCACCCCCGCGTCGCTGGGAGTCACCGGCGGAGGCGCGCTCAGCGCTGCGAACGCCTCGCGGGCACGACGCTCTTCTTCGACGGTCGGCAATCGCCAATACTGCGCGACGTCGTCCCGACCCGCGTAGGCGTAGGGATACGGCAACGCGTCTTCGAGCGAGGGCGGCTCGGGTGAGGGTTCGAAGGTCTGCGGCTCACTGCCCACGAGGAACCCTTCGCCGCGACACACGAAGCCCGAGCCGGGCACCTCGTGCCAGCCGCGCGCACACCCCACGCCCGGTACGCGCTCGCTCGCTCGAAAGCGCGCGCCGCGGCGCAGGTAGCCGACCACCGCGGCGTCGGTGCGCGGCTCGGCGCGGACGCGCGCGAGGAAGTGGAAGGTCACGCCGTGGAGTGGGTAGCGGGCTTCGAACGCTTCGCGCGCGGCTTCGGCGACCGCGCGGGCTTCTTCGACGGGATCGGCGACCGGAGGCGGCTCGGGTTCCGGCGGGCGCTCGGGAGGGCGCGCGTCGGCGTCCACGCGCTCCACTCGGGACGCGTGCTCGACGACGACCTCCTCCGTCGCGACCGGACTCTCGATCGCGGGAGGCTCGACCGTGATCGACTGCCCACACGCGAGTGCGAGGCAGCAGAAGACGAAGAGCGCGCGGCGCATGTCTCCCCGTCGCATGCACCCGCGCGAGGCGTCCAGTTTTCGACCTCTGTCCAAGGAAGGACTCGAGCCCCTCGCCCAGGCGATGCTCGAAGACGCGAGATCGTGATCGTTGGGGGGTCGCAGCCGGAGCTGGCGTCGATCGCCCGATCCCCACTGAGCGACACCTCGTCGGCGACGCGTTTGACGACGCGCCCCTCGCCCCGTACGCACCGCGCGTGCACGCGGCCCGTCCCCGTGGAGAGCTACGCCCCTGTCCGGCCTGCGGTCGGATGGTCGACACGCTCCGCGCGCCCCGCGTGATCTGGCTCGACGACGGTCCGCGCTTCTTGTGCAGCGAGCCCTGCCGCGTCGCGTTCGCGCGCGGCGAGCGTCGCCACGAGCCCGCGCCGATCCGCGAAGAGCGCCTGCGCAGCGTCCCGGAGCGAGTCCGCGACGCCACGCGCCCGAGTCTCGACCTCGCGTCGCGCTCCACCGAGACCGCGAGCTTCGCGTCGCTCGCGGTCGCGCGGGTGCCCTTCCCCGCCATCGTCCTCGCGCTCGCCGGGCTCGCGTTCGTGCTCGCGTTCCTCGCGCGACACTTCGTGGCCGCCGCCGCGAGCGCGACCCTGACGTCGCTCGTCGCGCTCTTCGCGCTCTCGCAGGCCACCACGATCCGACGCGAAGTGGGCCTCTTGCCCTGGCTCGTCGGACCGCTCGGCGCGGTGCTCGCGGCGGTCGCCGGGCTCGTCGCGCGTGGCGGCACGCCGGACGCGTGGAAGGCCCTCGCGGGCGGGGCGTTGGCGGCGGCTGCGATGATGGTGCGCGCATGGCTCGACGCCCGCGCGCGCACACCCGTCGACGCGCTCGTCCAACGTCTCGTCGCGCCGCTGCCCAAGCGGCTTCGTGTGCCGGCCGAGGTCGCGGTCGACGACGCGCGCTACGAAGAGGTGCCCGTCTCGCGCGTACGCACCGGCGAAGAGGTGCTCGCCGTGGAGGGCGAGGTCGTCGGCGTGGACGGTCTGGTCGACGCCGGCGAGGCCTGGGTGCTCACCCACCCGGGCGCGCAGACGCCCATCCGTCGCGGGCCGGGCGATCCCGTGCTCGCGGGCGCACGCGTGACCGAAGGCGCGTTGCGGCTCTTGGTCACCCGCGTCGGCGACGACCGCGCGCTGGTCCGCGTCGGTCGCTTCGGCTCCGCGCGACGCGACGCGGGCGCGCGCGTCGTGAAGCTCGCGGAGCGCGCGACGCGGTTCGGTGGCTTCGCGGTCCTCGCGAGCGCGGGGCTCGGCCTCGTGCTCGGTGACGTGTCGAGCCTCGCGGGGCGGCTCTCCGCGGCCGCCGCGGTGTTGATCGCGGCCCCCCTCCTCGGTGCGCGCCGGAGCGCGGAGGCCCCGCTGGTCGCAGCCGCCGCGGCAGCAGCCTCGCGTGGAATCGTCTTCCCGGACGGTCGCGTGCTCGAAGACGCGGGCCGCGTCGGTGCGGTCGCGATCGCGACCTCCGGCACCGTGACCGAGGGGCGCCCCGAGGTGGTCGAGGTGCACGTGGTCGGCGAAGGCGACGAGCCCACGCTGCTCTCGCTCTGCGCCGCCGCCGAAGCGGCGATCGAGCCGCACCCGATCGGGCGCGCGATTCGCCGCTACGCGCAGCAACACCGTTTCCCCACCAAGACCGTGCGGCGCGCGCAGCTCCACCCCGGTCGCGGCCTGAGCGCGTCGACCGCGGAAGGCGAGACGCTCCTCGTCGGCAACCGCGCCCTGCTGCTCGATCACGGCGTCAGCGTCGCCCTCGCCGACGCGGAGGCCACGCGCGCGGAAGAGCGGGGGCACACGACCGTGTTCGTCGGCCTCGGCGGGCGCGTGCGTGCGGTGCTCGCGCTGCGCGACGACGTGCGCGTCGGATCGCGCGCGGCGATGCAGCGCTTCTTCGATCAACGCCAAGTCGTCGTGCTCGTCAGCGGCGATCACCGCGCGACGGTGGAGGCGATCGCGAAGCACCTCGACGTCGCGCTCGTGAAGGCCGAGCTGCCGCCGGACGAGCGTGGCGAAGAGGTCGCGCGCCTCGGCAGCGCCACGGGCGTCGTCGCCGCCGTGGGTTGCCTCGGCGACGACGAGTCGATCCTGCACAAGGCCGACGTGCCGGTGGTGCTCGGGGCGGCGGGGAGCCCACAGGCCGATCGCGGGGTGGCGCTCACGACGGACGATCTTCGCGACGCTGCGGCCGCGCTCTGGATCGCGCAGGCCGCGCGCCAAGAAGCGGTGCGCGGGGTGACGCTCTCCGTGGTCGTGGGCGCGCCGATGGTGGTCGGCGCGGCGCTCGGCTGGATCGGTCCCGCGCTCGCCGCGGTGGTCGCGGTCGGACTCGACGCGTACGTGCTCCCCGCGGGCGGTCGTCTGCTGCGGCGCATCGAGCTGCGTGTGCCGGTGCGTTGATCGGGTCGGCGCCGCGCGGACGGCGGTGTGCGGGGAGCGGCACGGCGCTCATGGCAGTGCGTTCGACGCGGAACACCACGACGCGACGTCCGCGTCCACCTGCCCTCGCGCGGGAGGCTGCTACCTTCCGCGCGCCATGACCGACGAACGCCGCCGAGAGAAGACGCCGCAAGCCACGTGGGGAGGCCGCTTCGAAGAGCCGCTCGACGCGGTCGCCCTCCGCTACAGCGCCTCGGTCGACGTCGACAAACGCCTCGCGCCCGAGGACATCCGTGGCTCGATCGCGCACGTTCGCATGCTGGCCGCACGAGGCATCGTCGGCTCCGACGAGGCGGAGAAGATCGCGGCCGAGCTCGGTCGCATCGCGGAGGAGATCGCGCGCGGCGAGATGGTCTGGGATCCCGCGCGCGAGGACGTGCACATGAACGTCGAGACGGTGCTGACCGAACGCGTCGGCGCGATCGGCGGCAAGCTGCACACCGCGCGCAGCCGCAACGATCAGGTCGCCACGGACATGCGCCTGTGGACGCGCGAGGCGTGTCTGCGCACCGCGGCGCGGATCGATCGTTTCCTCTCGGTGCTCGCGGTGCGCGCGGCCGGCACGGTCGACGTGCTGCTGCCGGGCTACACGCACTTGCAGCGCGCCCAGCCGGTGCGCCTCGCGCATCACCTGCTCGCGTGGTCCGAGATGCTCGATCGTGATCGCGGTCGCCTGCTCGACGCGGCGCGCCGCATGAACGAGTCGCCGCTCGGCTGCGCCGCCCTCGCCGGCACCACCTTCCCGCTCGATCGCGCGATGACCGCCGCCGCGCTCGGCTTCGATCGCCCGATGCGCAACAGCCTCGACGCGGTCGGCGATCGCGACTTCCTCGTCGAAGCGGTCGCCGCGCTCGCGAACGCGGCCGTGCACCTCTCGCGCATCAGCGAGGAGCTCGTGCTCTGGTCCACTCAGGAGTTCGGCTTCGTCACGATGAGCGACGCCTACACCACGGGCTCGTCGATCATGCCGCAGAAGAAGAACCCCGACATGGCCGAGCTCGCGCGCGGAAAGACGGGGCGCGTGGTGGGCGATCTCGTGAACCTGCTCGTGATGCTCAAGGGCCTGCCGCTCGCCTACAACCGCGACATGCAAGAAGACAAAGCACCCGTCTTCGATGCCTTCGACACCGTCGACGACACCCTCGACGTGCTCACGGGCGCGATCGCGACCGCGCGCTTCCGACCCGAGCGCATGCGCGCCGCCCTGCGCGACGGATTCGCGGACGCCACCGAGGTCGCCGACTGGCTCGCAGCGCGCGGGGTCCCGTTCCGCGAGGCGCACCACGTCACCGGTCGGCTCGTCGGTCGTTGCGTGGCCGCCGGCAAGTCGCTCTCGGAGCTCACGCTCGCCGAGCTGCGCGAAGAGCACCCCCTCTTCGACGAGAGCCTCTACGCCGCGCTCGATTTCGAGACCGCGGTCGAGCGCCGCGATCTTCCGGGCGGGCCGGCGCGCCGACAGGTCCAGGCGGCGATCGCGGAGCTGCGGGAGCGCCTCGGCGAGCGCGGGATCGACGTCGACGTGATCGCGCAGGCGGCCGGCGCGGAGGCGCGGTCGTGAGCGGAGAGCGGATGGTGATCGCGCAGGGCGCGGTGCCGCCGAGCGACGTGTTCGTCGTGCGCGACGGCGCGCTCTTCTGCGAGGACGTGCCCGTCGAGCGCATCGCCACCGAGGTCGGCACGCCGACGTGGATCTACTCCGCCGCGCGGATCGAGCGCGCGTACCGAACGATCGCGGACGCGATGGCGCGCGTGAGCGATCGTGTGCTGATCGCGTACGCGGTGAAGGCCAACGGCAACCTCGCGATCCTGCGGCGCCTGGCCGCGCTCGGCTGTGGCGCGGACATCGTCAGCGCGGGCGAGCTGGCGCGCGCGCTCCACGCGGGCATCCCGTCCGAACGCATCGTGTTCTCCGGGGTCGGCAAGACGCGCGAGGAGATCGCCTACGCGCTGCGCGAGCGCGTGCGCGCGATCCACGTCGAGAGCGAGAGCGAGCTGCGGGTGGTCGCGGAGGAAGCGACGAAGCTCGGCCTGCAAGCGCCGGTCGCGCTGCGCGTGAACCCGAACGTCGACGCAGGCACGCACCCGTACATCGCGACCGGGCTGCACGATACGAAGTTCGGGCTCGAGCTCGATCGCGCGCGCGTCGCGGTGCGTTTCGCGATCGAGCATGCGCACCTCGCGCTCCACGGCGTGAGCTGCCACATCGGCTCTCAGCTCGACTCGCCCGCGCCGCTCGAAGAAGCGGTGACCTTGCTCGGCCGCTTCGCGCTCGAGTGCCGCGAAGCCGGCGCACCGATCACGTCGATCGACGTCGGTGGCGGCTGGCCGCTCGGCTACGGCCACGAGGCGCGTCCCTACCCCGCCGCGCACGAGTTCGCCGACGCGATCCGTCGCGGGCTCGAGGCGAGCGGCGCGACCGATCTCGACGTCGTGACCGAGCCCGGGCGTGCGCTCGTGGCCGACGCGGCGATCCTGCTCACCCGCGCGCTCTACCGAAAATCACAAGGCGGTAAACGCTTCGTGATCGTCGACGCCGGCATCACGGAGCTCATCCGCCCCGCGCTCTACGGGGCATTTCACGCGATCGCGCCGGTGCGAGCTCGCGAAGGCGCGCTCACGCCGGCCGACGTCGTCGGTCCGATCTGCGAGAGCGGCGACTTCTTCGCGCACGGCCGGATGTTGCCTCCGATCGAAGAAGGCGATTTGATCGCGATCTACGGGGCGGGCGCCTACGGCCGCGAGATGTCGAGCACCTACAACGCGCGGCCGCTCGCGCCCGAGGTGTTGGTCGAAGGGGCGAGCTTCCGCGTGGTGCGTCGTCGGCAGACCGTCGAGGAGCTCTGGCGTCTCGAAGAATGATCGATGCCGATGGTGGCGCCTGCGTGCGCGCTGCGTGTGGCCCCGACGAAACGCGCGCTCACGCGCACGCGCTGACGGGGACCTTCGCGCGCAGGAACGCGACGAGCTCGTCGAGGTGGTAGGGCTTGGGCACGAAGCCGATCGCGCCCACGTCCGCGCGCTCGAGCTGACGCTCGCTCAGGTGGTACGCGCTGGTCAGCACCACCCGGACGTCCGGACGTCGGGTCCGCAGCCGGCGCGCGAGGTCGAGCCCGTTGATGCCCGGCATCATGAGGTCGACGATCGCCACGTCGAAGTCGGCGCCGCTCTCGCAGAGCTCGATCGCGGCTTCCCCGTCGCGCGCCTCCTGAACGTCGAAGGCCTCGAGCCGCAGCCCGATGGCCAACGTGCGACGGTGGTTGTCTTCGTCGTCGACGATCAGCACGCGAGTTCGAGGGGACGCCATGGCCACGACGCAAAGCATGCACCGGGCCACCTCGAATTCGTTCGCAATTTTCACCCTCCGCGCGCAACGGGGGTTTCGCGGCTGAAACTCCACGCTCAGGAGTGAAACGCGACTCCACGTGCCTGTCCGGCGATCGCCGGGCGAGCCGACGTGGGGCCGCACGCGAAGGAAGGGCCGGAGGACGGCGCGCCTCGGGGAAGCTCAGGAGAAGCGTCCGAGCACGCCGAGCAGCTCGCCGATGCGCTCCGCGGTCCGCGGATCGCCACGATCGGTCGCGGTGCCGAGCAGCGCTTCGAGCCCCTCGCGCGCCTGCGCGCACACGCCACGAAGGCTCTCCACGTCACGCTCGAACGCACCCGCCCGCGACGTCGCCTCGCGCAACGCGGCCTCGCGCTCGCGGAGCGAACGTTCGAGCCGCGCGAGCGCCTCGTCCGCCGCCGGTCGCCGCTTGAGCTCTCCGACCTGCTCCTCCGCGAGACCGCGCGCTTGGCGTTCCTGCGCCAGCTCGTCGTGGAGCCGCGACACCCGCTCTTGCAGCTCGAGCAGCTCGCGCCGCACGTCCTCGCCGTCGCCGGCCGGGCCACCTTCCGCGAGCCGCCGCTCCAACGCGCGGAGGCGGTCGTCGCGCTCCTCGAGCTGCGCGGTCAACGAACGCAGCAACGTGTCCTTGTCGTCGATCTCGCGCTCGAGCCGGACGACCCGTCCGTCCTCGCCCTCCGGCGCTTCGAGACCGACCTCCGTGATCTCCGCCCGCCGACGACCTGCGCCCTCTTCGACGCGCCAACCGTCGAGCACGCGACGCAGATCCGTCAGCCCCACACGCAGATCCGCGAGCGCGCCATCCTTCGCGCCGAGCCGCGCGCCGAGCTCGCTTCTCACCGCCGCGACTGCCGCGTCCGCACGCTCACGCGCGATGCGCTCCGCATCCTCCACCGCGCGCGCGAGCTCGCCACGGAGGCGCTCGAGATCCTCATGGGCGATCCGTCGTTCGGCGTCCGCCGCCTCCGCACGCTCCTGCCAGCGCGCGCCCTCCTCCGTCGATGCGCGCGAGGCCTCTTCCAGGCGCGCGAGCTTCTCGCGCAACACGTCGACCTCGGCCGCCCGCCGCTCCGCGTCGCGCAACGCCTCGGCCGCGTCGGTCAGTCGTTTCTCCGCGCGCTCCTTCGCGTCCACCGCGCTGGACGCATCGACCACCGCTTCGCGCAGCCGCACCGCCTCCGCGCGCGCCCGAGCGAGCTTTTCGTCGAGCATCTTCGCGGTCTGCTCTTCCTCCGCGAGATCCATCTGAAGTCGCGTGAGCAACGCGTCGCGCCCGGCGAGCTTCTGCCCGAGATCCGCGGCGCGCTGCTCGGCGCGCTCCTTCGCCTCCGCGAGATCCACCGAGCGCAGCTCGAACGCGTCGCTCTGCGCGCGGAGGCTCGTGATCTCGTCACGAAGCCGATCGAGCTCCTCCGGCGCGAAGACCGGTGCGCGCGCCGTCAGCGCCGTCGCGAGCGCCGCTTCGCGATCCCGGAGACGCAGCCGCAACCCTTCACGCTCGCCGCGCAAGGACGCGAGCTCTTCGCGCACCCGCGCCAGCTCGCGCTCGATCGCTTCGTCGGTACCCGTCGCCTTCGATGGCGCAGGCACCACCTCCGACGCCAGCATCGCGATGCGGTGCTCGTAGCCGCGGCGAAGCCCTTCGACGCGTGTCTCGAAGGCCGAGAGCTGGGCGGCCAAGCGCAACGTCTCCGCCCGCGCGCGATCGCGCTCGTCCTCGAGCCGCTCTGCCAGCTCGCGTGCAGCGCTGAGCTCGCGGGTGAGCAAGCCCCCTTCCATACGATCGCGTTCGGCTTCGAGGCGATCGATCAGGTCGCGCGCCGCCACGAGCTGGCCCGAGAGCTCCCCGACACGCGCGGAGAGGTTCCTCTCCGACGCTTCGAGCTCGACGAGCCGCGGATCGGGCTCGGTGCCGGGACCAGGAGCCGTCGGCGCGCGAGCGGCCCCACGCGCTTGAATCCACGCGAGCTCGAGCTGCTCGGAGAGCTCGCCGACCTTCGCTTCGAGCGCGCGGTGCGCCTCCGCGCGATCCTGCAGCTCCAGCTCCAACATCCGCACGCGCGCAGCCGCCGTCTCGTGCAGCTCCGCGAGCTCCGCCGCCCGCGCGCGCAGCTCACGCACCACGCCATCGAGCTCGGCTTCGCGGGCCCGCGTCGTCGCGAGCTCTTCTTCGCGCGCGAGGAGCGCCACCCGCAGCTCGTCGGTCGCGAGCTCGGCTTCGGTGCGCGCGGCCTCCGCGTCGAGCCACTTCGCCCCACCGCCGCGCCGCCCGAGCTGATGCTCGCGCAGCTCCTCCGTCAGGTCGCGAACCAGCAACGCACGATGATCGAGCTCGACCTCCAGCTCGCGAACACGCGCGCCGCGCTCGCGCAGCCGCTCTTCGATCGCCGCGATCTCCTGCGCGGAGTCGGACTCCGCCGACCCGATCTCGCGTAGCGCCGCGCGCGCTTCGGAGAGCTCGCTCTCCGTCCCGACGAGCCGCCCTTGGAGCTGCTCGAGCCGGCTCTCCGCCCGCTCCAGCGCCTCGCGCAACGCGTCGGCTTCGCGCGAGCGCCCGACGAGCGCCTCTTCGAGGATCGCCGTCTTCTCGGTCTTCTCTTCACGCGGCGCCTCGAGCTCCACCGCCGTGGTGAGCACCGACGCGGGGAGCTCGCTCGGGAGCTGCACCACGAGGTAGGGCTCGAACGCCGGCAGCTCGTCCGCGCCGAGCGCCCAGATGCGATCGATGCCGCTCTCGCCCGCGAGCGTTCCGTCGACCACCACCGCGTCCGCGCTCTCCGAAGAGAGATCCGCGAGCGCGACGCCGCGGAACGTCGCTTGGCCGAGCACGCGCACGGTGCCGCACGCGTCGGCGAGCGCGTCCCGGAGCGCGTCGTAGCGACCGTCGTCCGCGAGCGTCCCCGCGACGACCACGCCTTCGTCGCCCACCGCGCGCGCGAGCTCGCGGAGCCGAAGCGCGAGCTCGTCGAGCACGGAGACCTCGGTGACGATCGCGAGATCGAAGGTGCCGGGCGGCAGATCGATGGGGCCGGGTCGGAAGGTCGAGACCCGCACGACGCCCCCGCGGCGACGACGACCCCGGCCGGTGGTGTCGAGCACGCGGACCGACTCGGCGGTCGCCGCGAGCTGATCGGGCGCGCCGCTCGACGCGTCGCCGATCCACAGCACCCGGCGGCCGGCGGCGAAGGGCGCGAGCCAGACGGCGAGTGAGAGTTCCGCCGGGCGTTGGGTGAGGCTCTGCGTCATCGGTGGGCTCGACGCCCGAGGCGTCCGGGGGACCCGCTCGGGTGGAAGATTCGAAGGCTCGACGCCCACCCGCGCGGCGCTCGGCGACGCACGGCTGCGCGACAGGACCGACCGTCGCACGGTCGGGGAAATCGACCCGCTTTATAGTCGGCGGCCCGCGGGAGGGTCAACGCGAATTCCTCCGCGATTTCGATGGTTCGGTGGCCCTCGCGTGCCGCCCTCGCTCGACGTGGCGGGCGGTGTGCCGCCGCCGACGCTCGGCGCTCACGAAGAGGCTGCGCGCGGGCACCTTGCGGAGAGCCAGAGCACGTCGGCCGCCGAGGCACAGGCTCGCAGACGCGGGTTGCCGCGCCACGACGCCTGCCGCGCGCTATCGTGCGCGCGTGGTCGACGCCGAGCGCAACCTTCGACGCGCGTTGGGGCGCCTCCGACGCCGCGGTTGGCTCGTGCACGGGCTGCGTGGCGTGGGGCTCTCGCTCGGCGCGGGCTCGGTGTGTTTCACCCTCGCCGCGTTCCTGGTCGGCCCCGTGGTCCCGACCGTCGCCGCCGTGGCGGCTTGGCTCGCGGTCGGCGTCGCGTTCACGTTCGCCCTCGCCTTCGCCCTCCGCCCGGCGCGTGCGTTGCTCGGTGCTGGAGCTGCGCGTCTGCTCGAGCGCCGCGATCCTGCCCTCGCGTCGATGGCGCGCAGCGCGATCGAGCTGAGCGCGACCCCGTCCGGCGCACCGGAGCTGATCGCGGCGCACCTGCGCGAGGTCGAGTCGCGCATCGCGAAGATCCCGCCCGCGACGGTCACCCCATGGGCCCAGCTCCGCAGCCCGATCGTGCTCGGTGCCGTGCTGTCGGGAGTCACCGCGCTCGCGCTCACCCTCGCCAGCGATCGCGCGACCGCGGGCGCGTTCGCGTTGCTGCATCCCGGCGCGCGCGACGTGGGAGGGGTGCACCTCGCGGACGTGGTCACCGACGTGCGCGCCGAGCTCGCGTTCCCCACCTACCTCGCGCGCGACGCCGAGACCTCCGACGAGCCGACTACGCTGACCGCGCCCCGCGGCACCACCGTGCACTGGTCGGCGCGCGCTCGGCTACCCCTCTCGCGTGCGACCCTCGACGTCGCCGGAGCCCGCGTGCCGCTCGAGCTCGACGGCGATCGCTGGAGCGCGCGCTTCGTCGTGCGCGAGAGCGGCGCGCTCCGCGTCGACGTGCGCGACGACGAAGGCCGCCCACTCCGCGATGCGCTCGCCCGCTCGGTGCTCGCGGTGGTCGATCTCACGCCCGAGATCGCGTGGACCGAGCCGGCTCTCGAGCTGCCCGTCGCGCTCGACGAGCCGGTGGTGCAAGGGTTCGTCGCGGTCGACGATCATCGGCTCTCCGAGCTCTGGCTCGTGATCGACGCGGGTGGAGGTGCGATCGATCGCCGCTCGATCGCGCACCCGGAGGGGCCGAGCCATCCCGGCGTGGTTCGGCTCTCCGCGGTCGAGCTCGACGCGCGCCCCGGCGACACGATCTCGTATTGGATCGAGGCGAGCGATCTCGACGACGTGTCGGGCCCCAACGTCGGGCGCTCGGAGACGCGCGTGCTGCGGGTCGCGTCCGCGTCCACCGAACGCGCGGAGGCGCTCGCGGATCTCGAAGGGGCACGCGACGCCGGCCTCGACGCGCTCGCGGATCGTCTCGAGCTTCCGGTCACGCTCCCGCCGAGCGCCGAGCCGACGGCCGAAGGTGCGCCCGACGAAGCGGCGCGCGCGCGTCATCGGGCGACCAGCGCGTCGTCCACGGCGTTCGCGGAGCGCTTGGCCGCCCTCGGTCGCGAGCCGCTCGAAGGCTTCGACGCCGGCGTGGTGGATCCCTCGGTGCTCGCGGCGATGGCACGCCGGCTCGGGCGCGCGCTCGCGGACGAAGCGCGCGCGTACGGACCACGTCTCGGCCCCGAGGCCGCGCGCCGTGCGAGCGACGAGTCGCTCGTCACGATGCTCGAAGATCAAACCCTCTTCCTCGACGACCTGCTGGCGCGCGCGCGCATCGACGACGCCGCCAGCATCGCGCGCGAGCTCGACGCGCTGCGCCGCGAGATGACGTCGTTGCTCGCGGAGCTGCGGCGCACGGACTCCCCCGAGGCGCGCGCGGCGTTGCTCGCCGCGCTTCGTCGCGCCCAAGCCCGCGCCGCCGAGCTCGCGCAGCGCATCGCAGCCATGGGCAACGACGTCCCGAGCGAGTTCCTCAACACCGACGCCCTCCCCCAGCGCGAGACGCAGGACGCGCTCCGCGCGATGCAGGATGCGATCGAGAACGACGACCTCGACGCCGCCGAGCGCGCGCTCGCCGATCTCGAACGCCAGATCGAGGCGATGGCCGGAGCGCTCTCGGGCGCGGAGGGCGAGCTCGCGGACGCGCGCTTCGGGCCGCGCGAGCGCGCGATGGCAGAAGCCATGGATGCGCTGGCAGGCCTGGAGACGGAGCAGCGTGGGCTCGCGGAGCGGAGTGAAGGTCTGCGACGCGACGCCGCCGAGCGCGCGCTCGAAGCGGCAGGCGCAGCAGCCGCCGAAGCCGCGCGCGGGCTCGCCGAGCGCGCGGGCCGCGCACGCGACGCGCTCGACGCGATCCCCGAGGACGCGCTCGGACCCTACGACCGCGAGATGCTCGATCGTGTGCGCCAGCGTCTGACCGACGTCGAGGACACGCTGCGTGCGGGCGACCTCGGCGAAGCACGTCGCATGGCCGCCGAAGCCCACGCCGACGCGACCGGTCTCGCGCGTGACCTCGAGCTCTCCGCGCTGATGTTTGCCGGGCGCGACGGACAGGTCGCGGACGCCGCCCGAAACGCGCAGCGAGCCTCGCAGAGCACCCGCGAGCTGAGCGAGCGCCTCGAGGACGTGCTCCCGCGGCTCGGGGAGCATCTCGCCGACGAAGAGCGCCAGCAGCTCCGCGGCGACGCGCCCCGCCAAACGGCGACCAACGAAGCCGCACAGCGGCTCGCGGAGGCGTTCCGCGCCGAGCCGGACGGACAGCCGCTCTCTCCCGAGAGCGCGGACGCGGTCGACGAAGCACGCACCGCGATGGACCGCGCGCGCCGCGCGCTCGAACAGGGCGAGCCCGTGGAAGCGACGCGCGCCCAACAAGAAGCGGCGCGTCGGCTCACCGAGCTGCGAGAGGAGCTCGAGCGTCAGTCCGACCCTCCGCCGGACGGTGGCGGGGGCGGCGGTGGCGGCGCGGACGGTCGCCCGTCGAACGGACGCCGGGTCGAAATCCCCGGCCAGAGCGACGGATCCGAGCTCGCGGATCGTCGACGCCGCGTGCTCGACGGAATGCGCCGCGCCGCCCCGCGCGGCTACGAGGAGAGCGTGCGTCGCTACTACGAGGAGCTGCTTCGATGAGGCGCGTCGCGTGGGTCCTCGCGTGCGTCGCATGCCTGCTGACGCCGCCTTCGCGCGTACACGCCGACGAGCTCGCCGACGCCGAGCGCGCGCTTCTCGAGCTGCGGGTCGAGGACGCCGAGCGCGCGGCGAGCAGCCTGCTCGGTCGACGCCCTCGCGATCCCGACGTGCTCCGGCTCGCGGGCCTCGTGCGCTTCCACCGGGGCGACTACGCACGCGCGGTGGGACGGGTCCAAGCCAGCCTCGCTGCGCGCCCGCTCGGAGAAGACGACGATCGCGGCTTCCTGCTGGAGCTCGCGCGCTCCACCCGCGACGCCACCGAGGGCTTCGTCGAGGCCCGGAGCGACGACGGACGCTTCGTCGTCCTGCACGCGCCGGGGCGCGATCAGACCTTGGTGCCCTACGCCCTCGAGGCGATGCGCCGCGCCGACGACGCGCTCGTGGCCGAGCTCGGCTTCCGCATGCCGGGCCCCGTGCGGCTCGAGATCTTCGGGAGCGCCTCCGAGCTGGCGAAGGTCAGCACGCTGACCGAGGACGCGATCGCGCGCACCGGCACGATCGCCCTGTGCAAGTGGGACAAGCTGATGGTCACGTCGCCGCGCGCGCTGCTCCGCGGCTACCCCTGGATGGACACCATCGCGCACGAGTACGTGCACCTCGTGCTCAGCCGAGCCTCGCGCGACAAGGCGCCGGTGTGGTTGCAGGAGGGCGTGGCGAAGTTCCTCGAGCGCCGTTGGCGCGAGCCCGCCGCGCGCCCCCACCTCGGCCCCGCGATGGAGGCGATCCTCCACCGCGCGGCCCGCGAAGGACGCCTCATCCCCTTCGAGCGCATCCATCCGTCCATCGCGCTCCTGCCCTCCCAAGAAGACGCCGCGCTCGCGTTCGCGCAGGTGGCGACGTTCGTGGCTCGCTTCTACGAAGAGCACGGCGCGGAAGGTCTACGCGCCGCCGTCGCGCGCATCGCCGAGGGCACGGACGCGCGCGAAGCGATGGCCGACGTCGCGGGAGCTCCGTTCGAACGCCTCGAGGATCGGTGGCGTGAAGCGCTCCGCTCCGCACCCGCCGCGCGCGACGCACCTCGCCTGATCCCACGCCGCCTGCGAGGCGGCGACTCCGACGACGTCGCGGAGACGAGCGAGGTCACCGAGGCCGCGCGGCGTTCGCTGCGGCTCGGCGATCTCCTCTGGTCACGCCGACGCTTCGGTGCCGCCGCGGTCGAGTACGGTCGCGCCCACGAGCGCGCCCCCGACGATCCGATCGTCGCGTCGCGGCTCGCCCGCGCGGCGATCGAAGCGGGCGACGCGGAGCGCGCGATCGCGGTGCTGGAGCCGCTCGCGGTCCGCTACGCCGAGCACGCCCCGACCCAAGCGCTCCTCGCGCGTGGCCGCCGCCTGCGCGGCGACGTGAACGGTGCCCGGGAGGCGGCCCGGGCAGCGATCCAGCTCAACCCCTTCGATCCGATGCCTCATTGCGACCTCGCGATCGTCGATCAAACCGAGATCGCCCGCTCCCTCGAAGCCGATCAATGCCGACTCCTCGGTGGCGAGGTCCCGGCGTCGAACGTCCGTTCGCCCTGAAAAGAAGCTCAGCCGATTACGCAAGCCGCCCTACCGGACGGCGCGCAGCGAGCGCTAGCAGGTTGCTGAAAAACGCCGGATTTCCCGCGCCAACAGCTCTTCTCACGCC
>CALJLK010000619.1 GCA_937982655.1 uncultured Sandaracinus sp. | reverse complement strand
CGGCGGGGTCAGCCGCCGACTTCGTGGCCGGGTCGGCGGGGTCAGCCGCCGACTTTCCGCCATCCTCCGCGCAGGGCTGGCGACGGCGGCGCAAAACGGCTAGCACCACGCCGCCGTGGATCTTCGCGAACGACGAGCCGGTGGCGGCCAAGCCTTGCATCGCCACCCTTGGGAGCGGCGGCGCGCGGCGTTCTTCGGCGAGACGCTCGCGAGCGTGCGGCCCGCGCGCGACGTGCGTTGGCTCGACGCGGGCGCCGGCGACGGTTGGCTCGCGGGGACGCTGCGCGCGAACGTGGCCCCCGGCGCGCGCCTGACGTGCTGGGATGCGAACTACGCCGACGAGGAGATTGGCGAGCTTCGCCAAGCGGCGCCCGGGGTGGACTTCGTACGCGATGCGCCCCCCGGTCCCTTCGATCTGATCACGGCCTTCGACGTCCTCGAGCACGTCGAAGACGACGTCGCATTCGTCGCCACGTTGCACGAACGGCTGCGCCCGGGGGGCACGCTCCTCGTCAGTGTGCCCGCGTGGCCGATGCTGTACGGGCCTCACGACGAAGTGCTCGCGCACCATCGTCGTTATCGACCGCGGGAGGCGCGCGCGCTCGTGCTCGGGGCCGGCTTCACGATCCGTCGTGCAGGCGGCTTGTTCCACTCGCTGCTCCCCGTGCGGGTGGTGCAGCGCTTGGCGGTGCGTGCGGGTCTCACGACGGGCACGACCACCACCGAGGTGCCCGCGCTGCACTGGAGCTGGCCCGAGGCGCCGACGCGCGTCGTTCTCGGTGCCCTCGCGACCGACAACGGGCTCTCCGCGCTCGCGAGCCGCGTCGGCCTCGAACTTCCGGGCCTCACCTGGTGGGCGGTGTGCGAACGTTCGCGTTGAGACATGAAGCTCGACGGACCTACTCGTTCGACGATGGCTGCCAGCCGGGATGGCCTGCCGGGTCTCGGAGGCGCGCGCGATGAGTGAGGCGCGACGAACCCCGCGCTGGGCCCGCCCCATTCCGGTCGCGCTCGGGCTCGTGGTGCTCGGCACGGTTCTGGGCGGCGCGGCCGCGTTTCGCGCGGTCTACGCGGGCCGCGGCGCCAACGTGGTGTGGCGCGCGGAGATCGACGGCGAGACCCGCGAGGTCGCGCGCACGATCGAACGGCGCGCGCAGTTCCCGAACGATCGTCGCGCGCTCTCCCGCTACGTGCAGGGATGGGACTTCGCGCGCGACGGAGTGCCCGCGGAGCTCTTTCCGTTCGAGGCGGAGGTCCGCACCACCCTCGAGGTGCCGGCGGGAGGTCGCGAGCTCCACGTGCGCCCGGTCCCGCGGGGTGCCGTTCGTCTCGACGGCGCGATCTTCCGCAGCGGCACGCGCGTCGACGCTGGCCCCCACGCGCTCGAGATCGATTGGGAAGGCGACTTCGAGTCGCGCGGTGTCGAGCTGACGACGTACTTCTGTCGCGGCCCCGCGCCTTCGCCTGCGACCTCGCCGTTCTGCGATCCTGCGCCGCTTCGCGCGTTCACGCCCGTCGACGACTCGCCCGCCGCGTTCTGGATCGTCGCGGTCGGGCTCGCGCTCGGTCTCGCGCTCGGCGCGGTCGTGATCGCGGGCTTGGAACCGGGCGCACGCGCGCGTTGGCTCGGGCGGGTCGCGCTCGTCGCGATCGTCGCGCTCGGGCTCGGCGTACGGCTCTTCGACTACGACGTGATGCCGGACTTCCGCGAGAACGGCGACGAGCTCTTCGCGACGTGGAACGGCTGGCAGCTCCTCGAGAGCGGCGAGACCCGTGGCTGGTCGCTCTGGGCGAACGTCTACGGCGCGCGCGTGCAGCACTCGACGCTGGACTACTTCGGCATGGATTGGGCGATCATCCAGCCGTACTTCGAGCATCCGCCGCTGACGCACTTGCTGGTCGGAGCCGCCGCGCACCTCGGAGGCGCCGAGCACTTCGCGCACGCGAAGCTCTCGCACACGCGCCTCGTGCCGATTCTCCTGATGATCCCGACGCTGCTCTTGATGTTCGGGATCGGACGCCGCGTGGATCCGCGTGGCGCGGGGCCGTGGCTCGCGTGTCTGCTCTACGCGGTGACGCCCACGATCGCGCTGCAGACGAGGGTCATCAAGGAAGAAGCACTCCTCGGGCCGCTCGGGCTCGGCGCGGTCTACGCGGTGCTGCTCTACCGCGAGCGCGAGAGCCTGCGGCTCCTGATCGTCGCGGGCCTGCTCGCGGGGCTCGCGACGTGGGCGAAGGTGACGGGCTTCGCGTTCGTGCCGGCGGTCGTGGCGTTGCTGATGACCGAACGTCGTTTCCGCGCCGCGGCCATCGCGGGCGGGGTCGGCGTGCTCGTGAGCGCGGGCTTGCTCGTCTACGGCGCCATCATCGACTGGGATACCTTCCGCTTCGCGCAGCAGCACCAGGGCACGCGCCCGCTTCATTTCAACATCTTCCTGCGCTGGTTCGACGTCACGCTCATCAACCACAGCGTGATCGGGCGCGGTTGGATGGTCTTCCTCTGGCTCGGAACCGCGGCGTCGCACGCGCGGCGAAAGGTCGCTTTGAGCGGCGTCGTGCTCGTTCCGCTGCTGCTCTATCTCTCCGCGATCACCATCGGCACGGGCAACTGGACGTTCGGCTGGTACGCGGTCCCGCTCTATCCGTGGCTCTGCCTCGGCGCGGGACGGTTCCTCGCCGATCTCTGGGACGAACCGGACTTCTTCCGTGGCTTCGTGGTCTGCGTGCTCCTCGTCCTCTACTCGATGAACTTCGTGTTCGATCCGACGTTCATGAAGCAGCCGTCGAGCTGGCCGCCACTCCGGATCGGGATCGCGATCACGATCGCAGTCCTCTTCGCGCCGTTCGGGCTCGTGCAGGTGCTGCGGCAGCCGTCCACGGTCGCGATCGCCCGCGGCGCGACCGCGCTCGTGCTCGCGACCTTCGTCGCGCTCTCGGCGCATTTCGTGGTGCGCTACGAGACGTTCTTCGACACGTACAAGAACTTCGATCGCGACGTGTACTTCGATCGCTGAGGTCGCCCCTCGGTCGTCGACCCCAGCGCGCCTGACGGACGCGAACCGCGAGAAGATCAGTCCACCACGCGCACCCGACCGAGCGGGACCAGCGTCTCTTGCTGACCGTCACGGACGAACGGCACCGGGTTGCGGCGGTCCGACTGCAATATCGTCAGGCTGGCCTCGAACTCCACGTTCGTCGGCACCACGTCGCGGACGACGATCTCGACCGGGTCACGCAGCAGCTCCCCCGTTCGCCATTCGTCGGTGCGGTACGTGCCGTTGAGAGGGTAGTGGTGCGCGTGGAAGTCGGGGATTTGTCGACCACCCGGTCCACGAAGATCCACGTAGAAGAAGAGGTCGTCTTCGATGTGCCCGTCGACGCGGTAGTAGAACGTCATCGGAATCACGTCGCCGCGACGAACTTCGCGTGAGGGATCGAAGTCGTATCCGAGGAGAGTGAACCCCGGAAAGCGGGCGTCGACGCGGTGTTGCATCGCGGGAACGCGATCCAGGCGGTTCGTTCGGATCACGTCCTGACGGCGGTTCTCCATCCGCCCTTGCGCGACGAACGCGCGCAGCAAGCCGTGCATCCGCGTGACGCGTTCGGGCTGGTCGTCCGCTTGATCGTTTCGCTCCCGTGGATCCCGCGCGAGGTCGTAGAGCTCGCGGCGTCCTTCGCGCACCCACCAGATGAGCTTCCGATCGCCCTGGATCACGGACTTCTGGTCGAAGGGAAAGAGACCGTCCGGGAGCAGCTCGGCGAAGAGCGGCCGCTCGGTCCACCGCCGCGGCCGATCCTCTTCGCCCGTCATGAGCGGTACCAGGCTTCGCCCGTTGATTCGCGCAGGCGCCGGGACGCCGAGGAGGTTCTGCAGCGTCGGCGCCACGTCGAGGAGCAGCACGGGCTCCTGCACTCGGCGCGGGGCGAGGCCGGGCGCGTCGATCATGAGCACCGACCGGATCTCTTCTTCGTAGAGCGTGAAGCTGTGCCCCTGGTTGCCGTGCTCGTCGAAGGCTTCTCCGTGGTCGGACACGAGCACGACCACCGTTTCGTCGCGGATGCCGCGGCGATCGAGCTCGTCGAGCAGACGCGCGAGCTGGGCGTCCGCAAGCTGGATTTCGGTGTCGTAGGCGTCCATCGGCGCCGCGCCGAACGACGACGGGTGACCGTCGCGTAGGTACGGCAAGTGGACGTTGAAGAAGTAGACCCAGAGGAACCACGGCTGCGGCTGGGCTTCGAGCCGCTCGAGCATCTCCAGCGCGCGATCCACCGGGAGGTTTCGCGGACCCGTTCGATCGAGCTGCTCGACCTCGTCGAAGCCTTGAAAGAAGCCGTGCACGGGCGAGAAGTAGTCGGTGCCGATGCTCGCGGAGTTGCGGTACCCGTGGCGTGAGAGCGTCTCGGCCAGCAGCTCGTTCTCGTCGCGGACGCCCGGGTAGAGGTACTCCGAGCCGTAACGGATCTGCGATGCGTAGAGCCCGGTCATCATCGACGGGATCGAGCGTACGGAGCGCGAAGACGTTGCGCGCGCACGCTCGAAGACCACCGCGTCGCTCGCGAACGCGTCGATGGTCGGCGACGTCGGCCGCGGATACCCATGGGCGCCGAGGTGATCGGGACGGAGCGCGTCGATCAAGACGAAGAGCACGTTCTTGCCGCGCGTCGCGGGCGGCGCCCGCGCGAAGTCGCCGTCCCCGAAGAACTCTTCGAGCCCGGGTGTGCCGTCCCCGCCGAAGCAGTCGGTGTCGATCCCGTCCCCGAGCGCATCCGTCGCGCCGGGGTGAACGTAGGGATTCGAGTCGTCGCAATCGGCGCCGCCGAACGCGTACGAATGCCCGTCCCCGTCGCGGTCGGTGAGCCCCTGGTAGAGGCGAATCAGCCGCTGACCGGTGATGGACCGTTGCTCGACGAGCTCACGGACGCGCCCGCGCTCGCCGTACGACGTGGCGGAGACGAGCAGCAGGATCGCGGCGGCCGCAGTCGCGAACCCGCCCGTCCAGCGGCGTGCACGGAGCGAGAGGGTGAGGCGCACCACGACCGCCAGAAAGGCGTAGGTCGCGAGCACACCCGGCGCCCACAGGTACGCGACGACGTCGATGCCTTGCAGAACGTCGCGTTCGAGCTCGGTCGCCCACGGCACGAGCGCGAGTCCGGCGCCGAGCATGAGCGCACACGCGCCGACGGGGGTCGCGAACGAGCCGAGCACGCGTCCGATCGCCCGTGTGACTGCGGAGGCCACGGACAGCAGAGGCACGAAGCCGACGAAGAGCGCCAGCACCGTGATCGCCATGGCCCACGCGGCGAGGCTGCGGTCGTGGAACCGTTCGGAGAACGAGAGGAACGCGAGACGACCGGCGAACGCGAGCGTCGCGAGCGTGACGGGCACCGCGAGGGTCAGACCGAACGTGGCGGGATCCGGCGCGACCCACCTCCGCGCGACCAGCGCGAAGCGCGCCCGCGCCAGCCAAGGCGAGCCACGCATGAACGCGAGCGCGAGGCCGGCGGCGAGACCTACGCAGATCCCGAGCGGAACGCTCGTCGCCGCGAGGTGGAGCAACGTCTCGAAGAGCCTCGACCACGGGGGAGGGGCGTCATCGACGCGCACCCGCGTCACCACGAGGTCGACGCAGGCCGACGACAGCCCCGCGAAGGCTCCGATGCCGACTTGCTCGGCGACGGGATCCACCCAGAGCTCGCGGACTCGGCGCCAGCCGCGACGAAGCGAGTCGCGTCGATGGCGCATGCTCACGGGCTTCTCCCGGTGGCACGCCGGCGGCGTTCGAGAAGCTCGTCGTTGCGACGTCGCTGTTCGACCGAAGGCGGCGGTGAGGGGTCGAGCAGTTGCAGGCGCCCGAACGCGGCGGGCTCGTCGAGCTCCAACACGAGCTCGTTGATGCCGTGGAAGGACACGCCTCGAGGGACCTCGAATCGCAGGGTCTTTCGCGCGGCATCCAGCACGTCTTGGCCACAGGACGCACCGTTGAGGAAACAACGCACGGTCGGCGGATCGTCCTCGTGCAGCGGTGACGCGTCGATCGTGATCGCTCCCAGGTCGGGCCAGTGCAGCGGTAGCAACACCCTGGCACGGCCTGCGCCCGCGACGCGGACGTCGCGACCGTGCAGTCGGGTCGGTTCGCGCTGGAAGGTCCCGGCCGTGTACCCCTCCGTCCAATCGACACCGAGCTCGAGCGTCGACTCGTGCTCCCGACGTTCGAGCGTCTGGTGGTCGTGGTAGAAGAGCTCCTGCGCGCCGACGACGTCCCAGGCACGAGGGTGCGTGTCGTGCTCGAGCGCGAAGGGGATCGACGCCGGCCACGCGAGCGGATTGCCGACGCTCCGCCACGGTGGGTGCGAGAGCTCGTGGAAGATCGCGCCCCAATGCATCGGAGCGGGGCGCGCCTGATCGATCCGGACCGCTTTCGCGATCCCTGCGACCAGCGCCGCGTTCCATGCGAAGAGCACGACCACGAGCAGGCCTCCGGCGAGTGCCAACCCGAAGCCGCGGTTGCGCCACGAAACGCGACGAAACGCGGCCCCGAGCGCGGCCAGTCCGTAGATGGACGGCACGATCAGCATGTCGAAGCGTCGGCCTGGGAACCCGACGGAGGCCCACCAGTCGTACACCGACGCCACCACGTAGGTGTCGAGCGCGAACACGACCAGCAACGCGACGCCGAGCGCGCGGGTGCTGCGCTTCGCGAGGAGCACGATCCACCCGAAGAGCGCGGGGTACATGATCGGCGACCACGTGAAGAGGCCCGCGCCGGTGGAGAAGAGCGCGCTCGCGATGCGCGGCGAGTCCCAGCGCATGTAGTGCTCGCCCTGCGAGACGTCGAAAGGCTGTCCGGTCGCGAGCTGCAAATAGATCATCTGCGGCGAGAAGACCGCGAGCAGGCAGAGCACGAAGAGCACGCCGGCGAGGACGTGGCGCCCGAGCATGCGCGTGCGGGTCTCCTTCGTGGTGCGCGCGATCCGCGCGGCGCCGAGGCACCACGTCGCGAAGGGCAACACGACCAGGATCGCGTTCTGCGAGCGCATCAACATCGCGAGCCCGAGCGCGGCGCCCATCGCGAGCCATCCGCGTGGGCGGAGCGGATCACGACGCCAACGATCCCACACGACGAAGAAGAGGCCGCAACCGAAAGACGAGGCCGCGTGCCCGTACGAGAGCATGGTGGTCGCGTAGTAGGGCAGTGACGTGAGCAGCCCGCCTGCGATCGCCGCGAAGGCCGCGGGCCACGGCCCCGCGAGGCGCCGCGCGCCGAAGAAGCCGAGCAGCACGGTGAGCAGACCCGCGACCATCGAGCCCATCACCGCACGCTCGGGGACCGGACCGAGGCAGGCCGCGCGTTCGTGGGGCGTGCCCGCTTCGAGCGCCGGGTGCCCGACCACGCGGTCCCACGCGAGCGGCGGGATCCAGAAGAGCGCCGGCCCCATGTTCCAGTAGTTCACGTCGTCCGCGACGGGCGCGTTCGCGAGGCCCCACGGATCCGGACAGATCCGGTAGTCCTCGTGGAACGAGAGGTCGCCGTCGAAGACGATCGTGCGCGCCCAGAGGTACGTGTAGTAGCCGTCGCCGTGCACCGCGCTCGGCATCGGGTTCGCGATCGCGAGCGCGACGTACGCGACGCCGACGATCGCGAGCACGAAGGCGAGCGGTTGAGCACGGGCCGACATCGGAGCGGCGCGGAGACTACGGTGTTCTGGCCCGTCGCGCCGCCTTCGAGACGCTTCCTCGTGGGGTTTCGCGCGTCGCGGCGCTCCGTGGCCGGAAGCGAGCACTCCGGCGAGGGCTGTGGTAACTACCGGCGCGTCATGGCCCTGGCCGCTCGAGCACGCGACTTCTTCTTCCTCCGTCAGGCCGCCGCCGAGGCCCAGCGACGCCCCGCCGCGCGGCGCGAAGCGATCGGCCAAGCGCTCACGCTCGGTCGCCAACGCGCGGAAGCGGCGGAGGCGCTCTGGTCGAACGGACACGCCGCCGAGGGTTTGCGGCTCGCGGTCGACGCGTTGGAGCGAACGCTCGAAGCGGCGGAGGTGCTCGCGCCCGAGCTCGCCGCGCCGAAGGCTGCAGCGCCGAAGGTCGAGGCGCCGAAGGCCGAGACCGCCGTCGAAGGAGACGAGGCGTCGGCCGAGGGAGCCGACGCATCGGCCGCGTCCGAGGCGCCCACGGTGCTGGACGAGACGTCGGCCCCCGCCACCGACCGAGAAATCGAGTCGCCTTCTTGGTCGACCGTGCTCGCCGCGCGCGACCTCGACTCGGACCGCGTGCGTGCGATCGAGCGCGTGGTGTCCCACGCTCGCCAGCCGCTTCCGGAGCTCGACGCGAGCGTCAGCGCTACCCACGCCGAGCTCTACAAGGAGCTCTACCGCGCGCGCGCCGACGTCGATCGCGCCCTCGCGCCCGCGAGCCTCACGCCGGGTCAGGTGAAGCTCAAGGTGATCCAGCGCTGGACCACCGCGGTGCTCACCCTGGTGCTCGTGGCGGTCGGTCTCTTCTTCGCGCTCCGCACCCCGCGCATGGTGACCGCGAGCGCGAGCAGCTTCTTCCGCAACGATCCGCAGTTCGGGCCGGACAAGGTCTTCGACGACGACCCGAACACCGAGTGGCTGCTCAACGACGGGCAGACCGGCTGGATCGAGGCGCGCCTCTCGCCCGGGCGCTCGCTCACGAAGGTCCGCATCCTCAACGGCCACAACCGCCACTTCAACGATCGCGGCGTGAAGGAGCTCCACCTCGAGCTCTACGACGCGAGCGGTCAGAAGGTCTTCGAGCACCGCGCCGAGCTCGCGTTCTCCGAGAGCCCGAGCTGGGTCGACGTGCCCGTGTCCGCAGAGGGCGTCGAGCGCCTTCGTCTGAACGTGACGAGCTTCCACCGCGTCGGCGGCGCGTTGGCCGAGATCGCGTTCGAAGAGCGCTGAGGGCGGCGTCGGTCGTTCGGGGACCGACGACGGCCCGAATGAGACTCGGCGTTCCGCGTGAGCCGCAGGGCGTTCGCCTCGGGTGGAGCGTCGCCGTTCACGTCGCCGACCACGACCTCGACCACGACCTCGACCACGTCGGCGATCACGTCGACGAGGACGCGGCCACGCGCAGGCGTTCGGGATGGCGGCTCCAGAACTGCATTTCTCCGTAAATCCGCGATGATTCCGCTCTCACACGGCTATTGCAGCGGAACGGTCATCTGACTATGTTCCGCGACACTGGCTCACGCGCGACCGGGTAGCCTCCGGCCTTCGACGCGAGCCTCAGGCGGCTCATGGCAAACGACGACTCGAACCTCGACTTCGATGACGAGCTCCCCGTCCTTCCGATCCGGAACGCGGTGCTCTTTCCCGGCGCAGTGGCGCCCTTCGACGTAGGCCGCGAGAAGAGCGTGGCGCTGGTCGAGGACATCGAGAACCTCAACCAGCCGGTCATCGCGATCTTCGCTCAGAAGGATCCCTCGACCGACGACCCGAACGGCGAGGACCTCTACCCGGTCGGCGTCGCGGCGCGCGTGCTCAAGGCGCTCAAGCACAGCTCGGGCAACTACAGCCTCATCCTCCAGGGCCTCGTGCGTGTGCGCCTCGAGGGCGTGACGATGGAGGACCCGTACCTCAAGTCGCGCGTCTCGAAGCTCGAAGAGCCGAAGGTCGACGACGTGGAGGCCGAGGCGCTCTCGATGAGCCTGCGCGACATCGCCAAGCAGGTCATCCAGCTCATGCCGGAGCTGCCGCGCGAGGCGTCGAGCCTCATCGACTCCATCCAGGAGCCGGGGCAGCTCGCGGATCTCGTGGCCGCGAACCTCGACGCGCCGGTCGACGAGAAGGCCGCGCTTCTCGAGACGATCGACGCCAAGGACCGCATCCGCAAGGTGCTCCGGCTGCTCACGCGGCAGCTCGAGATCCTGAAGATGCGCGAGCGCATCAACTCCCAGATCAAGGAGGAGATGGGCAAGAACCAGCGCGAGTACGTGCTCCGCCAGCAGCTCAAGGCGATCAAGGAAGAGCTCGGCGAAGAGGACGGTGACTCGGGCGATCTGGACGTGCTCGAGGAGCGCCTGAACAAGGCGGAGCTGCCGAAGGAGACGGACAAGGTCGCGCGCAAGCAGCTCAAGCGGCTCCGCTCGATGCAGGTGGGCAGCGCCGAGTACACGGTGGTGCGCACGTACATCGACTGGATCCTCGACATCCCGTGGTCGAAGGAGACGCCGGACAACCTCGACATCCCGGCGGTGCGTCGGGTCCTCGACGAGGATCACGCGGGCCTCGAGAAGGTGAAGAAGCGCATCCTCGAGTACCTCGCGGTGCGGAAGCTGAAGACGGACAAGAAGGGTCCGATCCTCTGCCTCGTCGGGCCTCCGGGCGTCGGCAAGACCTCGCTCGGTCGCTCGATCGCGCGGGCGCTGAACCGCAAGTTCGTGCGCATCAGCCTCGGCGGCGTGCACGATGAGGCGGCCATCCGAGGACACCGCCGCACCTACGTCGGCGCGCTCCCGGGTCAGCTCATCCAGGGCATGAAGAAGGCCGGAACGATCAACCCGGTCTTCATGCTCGACGAGATCGACAAGGTCGGCCGCGACTTCCGCGGTGACCCCTCGGCCGCGCTCCTCGAGGTCCTCGATCCCGAGCAGAACGACACCTTCAGCGATCACTACCTCGAGATCCCCTACGACCTCTCGAAGGTGATGTTCGTCGCGACCGCGAACGTCGGCGACACCATCCCGGCCCCGCTCCGCGACCGCATGGAGATCATCGAGATCCCCGGCTACACGCGGCGCGAGAAGCTCGACATCGCGAAGAACCACCTCGCGCCCAAGCAGATCGAGGATCACGGGCTCAAGGCGGAGCACATCGTGATCACCGACTCCGCGCTCGCCGCGATCATCGACGACTACACGCGCGAGGCGGGCGTCCGAAACCTCGAGCGCAAGGTCGCGACGGTCGTGCGTGGCGTGGCGGTGAAGGTCGCGGAGGGCCAAGAGGGGCCGTTCACGATCTCGCACGCCGCGGATCTGAAGGAGTACCTCGGGCCGCCGCGCTACACGAGCGAGGTGGCGGAGCGCACGAGCGAGACGGGCGTCTCGACGGGCCTCGCGTGGACCTCGGTCGGCGGCGAGATCCTCTTCATCGAAGCGACGAAGATGCACGGCACGGGCAAGCTCCAGCTCACCGGCCAGCTCGGCGACGTGATGAAGGAGTCCGCCCAGGCGGCGATGAGCTACGTGCGCACGCGCGCGAAGGACTTCGGGCTCTCGGAGGACTTCCTCGAGAAGAGCGATCTCCACATCCACATCCCGGCCGGCGCGATGCCGAAGGACGGGCCGTCCGCGGGTGTGACGATGATGACCGCGCTGGTGTCGCTCATGACCGGCATCCGCGTGCGTCACGACGTCGCGATGACGGGCGAGATCACGCTGCGTGGTCGCGTGCTCCCGGTCGGCGGCATCAAGGAGAAGATCCTCGCGGCGCACCGCGCGGGCATCAAGCGCGTGATCCTGCCGGAGCGCAACGTGGCCGACCTCGAGGAGGTCCCGCAGGAAGTGCGCGACGAGCTCGAGTTCGTGCCGGTCTCGAAGGTCGACGAGGTGCTCGCGAACGCGCTCACCGAGCCCGACCAGCTCAAGCTCGAGCTCGGCGGCGAAGCCCAGGCGCAAGCCGAAGCCCACGCCTGACCTTCGACCTTCGCGTGAACGACGAAGCCCTCGCCTCGGCGGGGGTTTCGTCGTTTCGGGGTGATTCTCGTGGCGAGCTGCGCAGCGAAGGGGCTCTTCGATCACGCCGGAGAGCGCGCGTAGCGCTCGCGTGAGCTCGGAATGACACCGCGTTCGAACGCGCTCGGCTTCGGGGCTCCGCTACGAGCGCTCTTCCTTCAGCGGCCGCGTCATCAGCTCGACGAGCGCGGCCTTCGCGGGCTTGCCGGCATAGAGCACGTCGTGGACCTGCTGGGTGATCGGCATGTCGACGCCGAGCTTCTTCGCCAGCTCGTTGGCGCTCTTCGCGGTTTGAACGCCCTCGGCGACCATGCCGAGATCGCGCAAGATCTCGTCCAGAGTGCGGCCCTGACCGAGCTCGATGCCGACGCGGCGGTTGCGCGAGAGGTCGCCGGTGCAGGTGAGCACGAGGTCGCCCATGCCGGAGAGACCAGCCAAGGTCATCGGGTTGGCGCCGAGCTTCATCGAGAGCCGTCCGAGCTCCGCGAGCCCGCGCGTGATGAGCGCGGCGCGCGAGTTGTGTCCGAGCTGCAGGCCATCCGCGATGCCGGCCGCGATCGCGATCACGTTCTTGAGCGCGCCACCGACCTCCACGCCGATCACGTCGTCCGTGGTGTAGACGCGGAAACGATCGGTGTTGAAGAAGCGCTGCGCCTGCTGGCGCACCTCGGCGTCGTGACCCGCGATGCTGACCGCGGTCGGTACGCCGTGGGCGACCTCCTTCGCGAACGAAGGGCCGCCGAGGTAGAGCAGATCGCGGTGGCGTTCTTTCGGGAAGATCTCCTCGAAGACCTGGGACACCAGCAAGAGCGAGCCCTGCTCGATGCCCTTGGTCGCGCTCACGACGGGCACGCCGGGCGGGACCAACCCCACGAGGTGCGCGAGCAGCGCGCGGTTCGCTTCCGTCGGCACGACCACGAGCACGAGGTCCGCGTTCGCGACCGCCGCTTCGAGATCGCTCGTCGCGTGTAGGGTCGGTGGCAGCTCGATGCCGCGCAGGTAGTCGGGGTTCTGCCGCGTTCGCTCGATCGCTTCCGCTTGGTCCGCGCGGCGCGACCAAAGGCGCGTCTCGTAGCCCTGATCGGCCATCAGCTTCGCGAGCGCGGTGCCCCACGAGCCGGCGCCGAGGACGGCGACCACCGGTTTCTGCACGGTCATGGGCGTACCCTACCAAAACGCCGACGACGTCACCTTCGCGCGCGCGACGACGCGCGGCGTCTGCTCACGGCGTGAACGCACGTCGGCAGACCGCACCGGTGCGCGACGTCGCGCGCGGTGACGTCGTGCGGCGGAGACGCGTCAGCAGACGCCGCGCGCCGGTCGCGTGCTAAACCGCCCGCGTATGCCCACGTGGCGGCAGCGCGTCGTGTTCTTCGTGCTGCTCCCGGCGATCGCCGTCGCCGCGGGCATCCTCGGCTACTACGCGTGGGTCACGGCCTCACGCTTCAACCGGCTCGGCGAGCAGACCATCGCGGAGAGCACGCTCCTGCTCGTGCGCGAGAAGGTCGAGACCGTCGAGCAATACGTCATCACGCAGGACAACGCGGCGCTTCGGCTCGTCGAGGTGAGCGATCCGAACAGCGTGACTTCGAAGTGGTTGCCGAACGCGCCCGAGCTCACGCCGAGCGTCTACGCGATCCGGGTGCTCGACGACACGGGGAACACGATCGGCGAGGCCTACCGCGGCGTGGAGGGGGGCGCGGAGGAGCTTCGGAAAGTCTTCGAAGAGCGTTTGCTCGTGGAGCTCGACCTCGAGCGCCTCTCGCTCGAGCGTTTGAAGCACTTCCACCGCACCATGGGCGATCAGAGTCATCTGCTGAGCTACGTCGCGCGAGAGATCGACGGTGAGCGGCGCTACGTCGTGCTGCACCACGACACCGGGCTCATCGCGCGCGACGTGCTGCCGACGCTCTTCGCGACCGACGAAGGCAAACGCCAATACAACGTGGTCGACGAGAACAACCGGCGCGTCTACGGCTCGAGCCTTCAGAACGCGGGCGATTACCTCGTCGGACATCGTTTCCCGTCGACGCTCTACAATTGGCGCTTGCAGGTCGCGCCCAAGCAGGCGCCGATGTTGGAGCGCCAGGGGCGCAGCCGACGTGCGACCGATCTCGGGCTCATCGGGGTCGCGTTCCTCGTGATCTTGGTCGGGGTCGGCTTCCTTCTGTACGCCGCGCAAAAGGAGCGGCGGCTCAACGATCTGAAGGGCGAGTTCATCGCCAACGTCTCGCACGAGCTGAAGACGCCGCTCTCGGTGGTGCGGATGTTCGGTGAGATGCTGCTCTCCGATCGCGTGCGCAGCGACGAGAAGCGAAAGCAGTACCTCGAGATCATCGTGCGCGAGTCGGAGCGTCTGTCGTCGTTGATCGAGAACGTGCTCGACTTCTCCGCGCTCGAGCGTGGTCGGCGCCGCTACGAGCTGCGCGAGGGCGATCTCGCGGAGGTCGTCGCCCACGCGCTCGAGACCTTCCGCTACCGCGTGGAGCGCGAGGGCGTGGAGGTCGAGCTCGACGTCATCGCAGGGTCGGCGGGGTCAACCGCCGACGGGCGCGGTACGGTGCCGAAGGTGCTGCTCGACGAACAGGCGATCGTGCTCGCGGTGATCAACCTGCTCGACAACGCGGTGAAGTACGGCGGTCGCACGCCGGTGACGGTGACGATCGAGCGCGTGCGCGACTTCGTGCAGCTCCGGGTGCGCGATCGGGGGCCGGGCATCCCACCCGACGCGGAGCGACAGATCTTCGAGCGCTTCTACCGCTCACGACGCGACGCGCACGTGCGTGGATCGGGCATCGGGCTCGCGCTCGTGAAGCACATCGCCCTCGCGCACGGTGGGCGCGCGTGGGCCACGAACCATCCGGAGGGCGGCGCGGTGGTGGGCTTCGCGATCCCGGTACCGACCGAAGCCGAGCGTCAGCGCGAGGCGGCGAGACCGAGGGCGCGGACCTCGACGTTGCCGCCGAGCTGACACGAGTCCTACGCTCGGGTATGCGTTTCCCGACCCTCCTGTGGCTCGTCATCGGCTGTGGTGCCGCGACCGAGCCGGGTTCGATCGACGCGGGCGGCGTGTCGTGCACCGGGGCGCCCTCCTGCACGCTCGAGCTCGGGAGTTGCTGCGACGACGTGGGTTTCTCCGCGTCGTGCGTCGACGGAGCGTGGGTTTGCGACCCGTGCGACGTGCCCAGCTTCGAGTTCGCGTGTGGACGACGTGACGCGCGGCTCTCAACGACGTGCACACGCTGGGCGAGGGAAGCCGGGCGGCACGGGATCTCCGTGGCGGAGTACTGCGACCGGGAGTGAGCTCGTCACTCCACGAGCTTGTAGCCCACGCCGTAGACCGTGAGGATGTGGCGCGGCTTGTCGGGCTGCGGCTCGATCTTCTTGCGCAGCTTCACGACGAAGTTGTCGACGGTGCGGTTGGTGGGGCTCGCTTCGAGGCCCCAGATCGCGTCGAGAATCTCGTCGCGGCTGACGGGTTGTCCGGCGCGTGCGTGCAACAGACGGAGCAGCTCGACCTCGTAGAAGCCGAGCTGTTGTTCTTCGCCGTCGCGCACGAGCACCTGGCGCACCGGGTCGATCTCCGCGTCGCCGATGCGGAAGGGGCCCGGCGTCGCGACGGTGCGGGAGGCGCGGCGGAGGATCGCGCGGATGCGCGCGACGAGCTCGCCGAGCGAGAAGGGTTTGGTGACGTAGTCGTCCGCGCCCGCGTCGAGCCCGCGGATCTTGTCCGCCTCTTGGCTGCGCGCGGTGAGCATCACGATGGGGACGTTCGCGTCGAGGCGGCGCACTTGCTCGCAGACCTGGTAGCCGTTCATGTCGGGCAACATCAGGTCCAGCAGGATCACGGTCGGCTTCTTCGCGCTCGCGAGGCGCACCGCTTCGCCGCCGGTCTTGGCGTGGTGCACTGCGAAGCCCTCGAACTCGAGCGCGTCGACGAGCCCGAGGGCGAGCGCGGGATCGTCCTCGACGAGGAGGATGCTCTGCTCCGACTCCACGCGCGGGACGGTAGCAGGTCTCGAAGGGTTCGCGACGCATGCGACGCCTTCCACGGGGGCGAGCGTCTCCGCGCTTCTCCGAGCTTCTACCGGCGGGGCCGAACGGGTAGGGTATGCCCGTATGCGTGCGTCGCTTCGGTTCGCTTCGCCCTTGGTATTGCTGCTCGGAAGCTGCGTGGTAGGCGGTGAGGCCTCGGGCCCCTCGCTCGACCTCTACGATCCCTACGGCCTGATGGACGTGGTGGGAGACCTTCGCCTGGTGGTGTTCCCGGGGGACACCTACGGCTGCACGGCCGACGGCACCGTGACCCCCGCGATCTCCGACGCACGCGACGCGATGTTCGAGGATGCGGTCGTCGACCTCACGCTGCCCGTCGGCGAGTCGCGCGAGCTCACGCTGAACGAAGGCGTCTACGTCGTGCACGTGCGCGGACGCGGCACCGATCCGGTCAGCGGGCGCACCGACGTGATCGTCGCGACGGGCTGCACGCCGAACGTGAACGTCGTCGGCGGTGAGACGAGCCAGATCACGGTCGAGATCCAGGACGTGGTCGGCACGGGCGTGTGCGACGACGGAATCCTCAGCCCCGACGAACAATGCGAGAACGCGACGGGACCGCTGCCCTGCGTCGCGTGCCAGACCCAGGCCGTGGTGGCGCACACCACCACCGACAACGTGCAAGACAAGCCGTCGGTCGCGTGGGCGAGCGGGCAGCGCCTCGTGCTCGCGTTCGACTCCGCGGCGTCGACGCCCCGCGGGGTGCGGACGATGTTCCGCTCCGAGGAAGGCCAAGCGATCACCAGCCCCGCTGCGCTCGCGATCGACCTCGACGTCGACGATGGGATGACGATCCCAGGCGTGCAGACGACGACCGCGACCGCGCTCTCGGCTGCGCGGGTCGCGATCGCGTTCGGCGACTTCCGCGACGCCTCGACGATGGGCGGCGACGTGCTGGTGCGTTTCTTCGATCGCGATCGGGTCCCGGCGGGCAACGCCACGCTCGCGGTGCCGCAAGCGGGCGCGCAGACCAATGCCGCGCTCGCGATGCTCGCGGACGGCACCACGCTCGCGGTCTTCGAGGACGGCGCGTCGAGCTCTGGCGCCTCCGCGGTGCGCTTCGCGGCGGGCTCGACCACGCCGGACGCTGCGGTCGCGATTGGAAGCGCGGGGGTCACCGCGCCCGCGGTGGCGGCGACGAGCGACGGCTTCGTGGTCGCGTTCGCGTCGGCGGGCGACGTGTTCGTGCAGCGCTTCGGCGCGGACGGCGCCGCGACGGATGCGACACCGATCGCGGTGGTCGAGGGCGCGGACGCAGGCGGCACGCAGGATCAGCCGACGGTCGCGGCGCTCGCGGACGGACGCTTCTTCGTGGCCTTCCGCGACGAAGGCATGGGCGCGGTGCGCGGTCGTGCGTTCGCGTCGTCGGGCAGCCCGGCAGCGGTCGTCACGCTCGGGCCGGGCGCGAACCCCTCGGCCGCCGCGGGCGCAGAGCGCTTCTTCGTGGCGTGGGACGCGAGCGGCACCGTGCGCGCGCGCATCTACGACGGCACCGGCGCGCCGGCCCGCAACCGCGAGAGCCCTCCGACGCCGGACGCGTTCACGGTCGGCAGCGGCACCGAGCCGGTGGTCGCGGTCGGCGGTCCGAGCGGGCGCGTGCTCGCGTTCGTCGGCTTCGTCAGCGGCGGCGACGTGCAGGGGCGGCTCTACCCGCTTCCGTGAAGACTTGGGCGCAGAGCGCCTCGTGCACGACGACCCACGACGTCACACCGCCGTGGCGCCCGCGTAGGAGACATCGATGAGCCACGACGTGACGCGGCCGACGCCGCCGTTCCGGACCGCGACCGATCGCTTCGAGGTGCACCAAGTGCCGGCCGCGCAGGACAACTTGGTGTGGGTGATCGTCTGCGCGCAGACGGGCGACGCCGCGGTGGTCGACGGACCGAGCGCGAACGAGCTGCTGCCGTATCTGCAGGTGAAGGGGATCACGCTGCGTGCGATCTTGAACACGCACCACCACGGCGATCACGTCGGCGTGAACGCGGACCTGAAGAAGCGGGGGCTGCTCGAGGGGCTCAGCGTGTGTGGTCCGGCGAAGAAGGCGTCGCTGATCCCGGGCATCACGCGTGGGGTCGACGAGGGCGACGTCGTGCGGGTCGGCGCGCTCGAAGGGCGCGTGCTGCTGACCGAGGGACACGTCGACGGGCACGTGTCGTTCGTCTTCGACGACGTGGTGTTTTGCGGCGACACGATGTTCGGCGCCGGCTGCGGGTACCTCTTCGACGGTCCGCCGACGAAGATGCACGCGAGCCTGGAGAAGCTCGCCGCGCTGCCGCCCGAGACGCGGGTGTGCTGCGCGCACGAGTACACCCTCGACAACCTGCGGTTCGCGTGGAGCGTCGAGCCCGACGACGCCGAGCTGGCGGAGCGCATCCGGCGGTCGCGCGCGATCCGAGCGGAGGGCGGCTCGACGGTGCCGAGCACGATCGCGCTCGAACGCGCGACGAACCCGTTCTTGCGCCACCACTCGCCCACGCTCTGCGCGCGCGTGGCGGCGGCGATGCCGGATCGTCCGATGCACACGGCGGCCGACGTGTTCGCTGCGACGCGCGCGCTCAAGGATCGCAAGGACTACCGCGCGATCACGGACGACGCGCTGCCGAGCTGAGCGGGGTCGTGCGTGCGCGCGAAGGGGGCGCGCGAGGTGGTGCGTACGCTGTCGTGTCCGCCGTGTGCGTCGTCCGCGGCGTAGACGCGCAGAAGTCAGAAGCTCGGGCGCTGCACGAAGAGCGGCTCCGCGTCGATCACGCGGCCACCTTCGCGGAGCTGGAAGTGCAGGGGCGGGGACGCGCCGGGGGCGACGCGAGCGAGCCACTCGCCGCGGCGGATCGACTGGCCGACCTCCACGTGGATCTCGCCGAGCAGGCCGTAGGTCGAGACCCATCCGTTCCGGTGCAGGATCACGACCGCGTCGCCCACGCCGCGGAGGCCGTCGCCCACGTAGACCACGAGGCCGTCGGCGATCGCGCGCACCGGATCGCCTTCGTTCGCGCGCACGTTCCAGCCCGCGCCGTCGCGTCGCAGCCCACTGCCGCCGCGCACGGGCCAGAGCGCGTTGCGGAAGACCTCCCCTTCGACCTGCGTGAGCTCTTCTTCGCGTGCGCCTTCGTCGAGCAGTCGACGCACGTGGGCCACGTCGCCGACCGCGCGCTCGCGGGGCACCTCGCGTCGTGCCGCGCTCTCGGTGCGGTCCGGCGGGAGGTTGGCGCGGAGATGATCCGTGGGTGTCACGAGCGATCCGTCGGCGCGTGCGTCGGACCAGCGTCGATACGCGTCGATCCACGGGCGACCCTCGAAGTGCGCGAGCGGATCGATCGGGTGGCCGTTGCTCCGGATCTCGAAGTGCAAGTGCGCGCCGCGGCTGATCCCCGTGTTGCCGACGAAGGCGATGCGCTCGCCACGCCGCACGCGCCAGCCCGCGGGCACGGTGGTGCGGTAGTTGTGGGCGTAGGCGCTGACCCAGCCGTTCGGGTGCACGATGAGCACGAGGTTCCCGAAGCCGCGCACGCCGTTGTCGCTGTAGGCGACGATGCCGTCCGCCACCGCGCGCACGGTGCGACCTTCTTCGGCGACGATGTCGACGCCGTTGTGGCGCAGGTCGGGGCGCGTGCGGCGCACGTAGCCGAAGCCGCGCCCGAAGCGACCGAGCTCGACTGGCCAGAGGAGGTGCTCGGGCATGGTGCCCTGCGCGGCCTCGACCCACGCGGGATCGGGGCGACCGTTGAGCAGGCGGCTCGCACACTCGAGGGTGCCGAGACCGAGCGCGTCCGCGCGGGCCTTCGAGCTGCCACGCGCTTCGGGCACCCGGCGCGGGCCGTCGCTGAAGCGCGAGTAGTCGAAGCGACGCCGGCTCGGCGCGGGCGCTTCGTCGGCGTCGTCGCGCGCGTCGCGCTCGTCGAGGTCGTCGTGGGGTGTGCGGAGCTCGACGCGGTCGTCGTCGGCGCGGGCCGGGACGACGAGCGCGATCAGCAGCGCGACGAGGAGCGGTGCGCGAGAGGCCACGACCGTCGGATCGAACATCCGAGGCTCGGGGGTCAATTTTCCGGCGTTGTTGCTGGTCGGCTGCGCCGACTTCTGGGGAGTGATCTCCCCAGCCCCCTCCCTCCTCGGAGGCCTCCCTTCGCTTCGCTCCGGTCGGTCTCCTTCGGGCCTCCGGCGGCGAGGGGCTTCGCCCCTTCGAACCCTCGTTCGCGCGCACGTCGTCCCCTTTGGAATGGTGCTGGCCAGAGCTCGGCGCACCCGCACCGCAAGCATGGGGTGCTTGGTCTTTTCTCGCGATCGATTCGCGTCACCCGCGGTATCCTTCGCGATGCACATGCGTGGGGACGGCTCTCTCTTCTCGCTGGACGAGCGGCTCGCTGCGGACACGGTCTCCATCGGACACCTGCCGCTCTGCCTCGTCCTGCTCCACCGCGACGCCCGATTTCCGTGGGTGATCCTCGTGCCGGCGCGCGCGGGGCTCCGCGAGATCCACGAGCTCACGCCGCCGGAGCGCGACGCGTTCATGGAGGAGTCGTGCTTCGTGGCGGAGGCGATGCAGCGCCTCTTCCGGCCCGACAAGCTCAACGTGGCCGCGCTCGGGAACGTGGTGCGGCAGCTTCACGTGCACCACGTCGCGCGCTTCGCGGGCGACCCCGCGTGGCCAGGGCCCATCTGGGGGAGCGGCGAGCCGAAGGCCTACGCGGAGGAGCTGCTCGAAGACCGCGTGGCTGCGCTGCGCTCGGCGCTGGCGACGCACCCCTCGTTCGACCCGGGCTGACGGCTTCGTGAAGCACTTCGCGAAGTGCTTCGGACTGCCTCAGCGGAACATGAAGAACGCGATGAGGCCGCCGAGCAGGACCAGCGCGGCGACGGCTGCGATCGCGATGCCGGCCTTCGAGCCTTGGGTCGGCACGGTCGGGGGGCGCTCGGCCGCCTCCATCGTCGGGACGGTCTTGCGGCTGCGCTCGCCGCCGTCCGCTGCGCTCGAGGTCGCAGGCGCGGTCACGTTCGGGGTCGCGGGAGCGCCGAAGGGCTGGGCAGCCGGCGGGGTCGCCTGCGCGAGCGCGGCCGCGATCTCCGACTCCGGCATCTTCGCGTAGGTCGCCGCGTTTCCGGGCAGTCCGAGGCTCTTCACGATCTCGTTCGCCAGCTCACCGGCGGAGGCGGGGCGCTTGAGCTTGTCCTTCTGCACGCCGCGCAGGACCGCGTCGTCGAAGCTCGCGGACAAACCCCGCGTGAGCTGGCTCGGGGGCGCCGGATCCTCGTTGACGATCTTCATCAGGATCTGGGCGACGTTCGCGCCTTCGAACGCGACCTTGCCCGTCGCGAGCTCCCACGCGATCGCGGCCGCCGCGAACACGTCGGTGCGCTGATCGACGTCGAGCTTCCCCATCGCCTGCTCGGGCGACATGTAATAGGGCGAGCCGAGCGTGGTGCCGAAGGCGGTGAGCTTCGCGCCGGTCTCCATCTGGAGCTTCACGGATCCGAAGTCGAGGACCTTCACCTCGTCGCCTACGCCATCCTGCTCGCCGCGCCCGAGGAAGACGTTGTCCGGCTTGAGGTCACGGTGGATGAAGCCGTACGAGTGCGCGTGATCGAGCGCCTCGCAGAGCTGGCAGATCACCCGCACGAGGCGGGGGAGCGGGAAGGGGCCCGACTTCGTGAGCGCGCGGCTGAGCTCCTCGCCGACGAGGTACTCCATCGTGAGGAACCACGAGCCGTCGCCGGTCTCGCCGAAGTCGATCACCTTCACGATGCCCGGGTGATCCATCTCCGCGGCGGTCTCGTGCTCGCGCTTGAAGCGCTCGACCGCGACCTGGTCCTTCGCGACCTCGTCGTGGAGCACCTTCACCGCGACGCGCTGCTTGGACTGGACGTGCCGCCCCTCGTAGACGCGGCCCATCGCACCGTCCGCGACCCGCGCCGCGAGCACGTAGTCGCCGAGCTGGGTGCCGAGGCGGCGATCGAAGTCGGTCGCGTCCTGCTCTTGAATCGTGATGGCGCCGTCATGTCCGCAGAAGAACATGTCGTCGCCGTAGACGGTCGCGCACCGGGGGCACTGTCTGGCCACGGGCGCGATGGTAGCAGCCTTCGCGGAGGCCGCAGGCAGGTGTTTTCCCCACGCATGGTCGTCGTGTCGGAGGTCGTCGCTCGCGGGTCCGCTCGGCGGACGGCGGGGGGCTCAGGGCGACAGGGTCGCGTGCCACGCGCGAATCGCGGCGATCGTCTCCGGTGACACCAGCCGCGTCGCGTCTCCGCGCCAGTCGACTCCGTGCGGATGACGATCCACGCGCGGCTCGCGCGCGAACCACGTGCGTTGGCGTCGCGCGTACACGCGGGTCGACTTGCGCATCGCCGCGAGCGTCTCGTCGAGAGGGACGCCGTCGAGCACGTGCGCGACCATCTCTTTGTAGCCGACCGATCCGAACGCGCGCGTCGTGCGTGGCCAACGTTCGAGCAAGCGGCGCACCTCGTCCGCGAAGCCCGCGCCCAGCATCGCCGTCAGGCGCGCGTCGATACGCGGCTGCAGCACGTCCGGCGGCACCTCGAGGGTCACGAAGAAGGTCGGCGCGCGGGGGATCCCGAGCGCGTGCTCGGCGCGGAGCTCGCCCGCGGGGCGTCCGGTCTGTGCGTGGATCTCGAGCGCGCGGACGATGCGGAAGGCGTCGTTCGGATGGATGGCGTCGGCCGCGAGCGGATCGAGCGCGCGCAGGCGCGAGTGCATCGCGGGAGCACCGAGCGTCGCGACCTCGGCTTCGAGGGCAGCGCGGATCGTGGGGTCGGGCGGTGGCACGTCGAGGAGCCCACGCACGAGCGCGCGGATCCAGAGCCCCGTGCCGCCCACGACGATGGGAAGTCGGCCGCGCGCGTGAATGGCGTCGATCGCAGCGTCCGCGAGCTCGGCGTAGATCACGGCGTCGATGAAGCCGTCGGGATCGATCACGTCGATCAGGTGGTGGGGAATCGCGCCGAGCTCGTCGCGCGTGGGCTTCGCGGAGCCGACGTCGAAGCCGCGGTAGACCTGCACGCTGTCGGCGCCGACCAGCTCGCCGTCGAGCGCGCGGGCGAGGGTGAGCGCGGCGGCGGTCTTGCCGCTCGCGGTGGGGCCCGCGACGACGACGATCGGTGGGCGCGTGCTCATCGACGTTCCGTCGGCGGCTGACCCCGCCGACCG
>CALJLK010000618.1 GCA_937982655.1 uncultured Sandaracinus sp. | reverse complement strand
GCTCTGCCACGACACCTACGACGTGAGCGCCCTCGACCGCGCGCTCGCGCGCTTCGCCGAGATCGCCGCGCCCGCCGTCGCGGAGGGACGTTTCGAGAACGCCGCGTCGCGCGCGTGGCGCCCCGCATCCGCGGCAAGGGCGCTTCGGAAGGCTTCACGATCGGCATCGACCTCGGCACCTCGAACACGTGTGTGTCGATCGTCGAGAACGGTCGCCCCCGCGTCATCCCGACGCGCACCGGCGCCAGCACGGTGCCTTCGGTGCTCGCGATCGTCGACGGTCAGGTGCGGGTCGGCCAAGCGGCGGCCAAGCGGCTCGTGCTCAACCCGCAAGAGACGATCTACGGCAGCAAGCGGCTCGTGGGGCGCGCGTACTCGGAGGCGCTCGCGGACGAGTTCCAGCCCTACTTCGCGTTCCCGCTCGTGGAGACCGACGATCACCAGTTCGGCGCGCGCCTGCCCGATCGTGTGGTGTCGTTCGAGGAGGTCGCGGAGCGCTTGCTGCGCGAGGTGCGCGAGGTCGCGGCGGAGCACCTGAACGGCTCGGTCGACCGTGCGGTGGTCACGGTGCCCGCGTACTTCGGCGAGGCGCAGCGAGACGCGGTGAGGCGCGCGGCGCGCAAGGCGGGGCTCGCGGTGCCGCGCGTGGTGGCGGAGCCGACGGCGGCCGCGGTCGCGTACGGCTACGGCCGCAAGGAGCGCGCGACCCTCGTAGTCTTCGATCTCGGCGGCGGCACCTTCGACGTGTCGATCTTGAAGATCGAGGCGTCGCGCTTCGAGGTGATCGCGACCGGCGGTGACGCGTTCCTCGGCGGCATCGACGTGGACGATTTGCTCGCGAACCACCTCGCGAGCGCGTTCAAGCGCGCGGAGCGGCTCGACGGCTTCGAGCCGGACGCGACGCAGATCGCGCGCCTCCGCGAGGCGGCCGAACAATGCAAGAAGGGCCTCTCGGTTCAGAAGAAGTTCTCCGTGAGCCTCCCGCACTTCGCGATGATCGACGGCACGGCGCGCACGCTCGCGGTGAACGTGACGCAGGAAGAGCTCTTCGAGCTGACGCGCGGGTTCTGCGAGCGGCTCGTGGCGATCACACAGGACACGCTGGAGAAGGCGAAGCTCCAGACCTACTCGGTGGACGACGTGCTGCTGGTGGGTGGCTCGACGCGATTGCCGCAGGTGCAGGAGGCGGTCGAGAAGGTCTTCGGGCGTCCGCCGAGCAAACGCATCAACCCGGACGAGGCGGTCGCGATCGGCGCCGCACTCCTCGCGCAGGAGTCGGCGTCGGCGGTGGAGCTCGTCGACGTGCTGCCGCTCTCGATCGGCTTTTCGGGTGACGGACGGCGCTACATGCGGCTCATCCCGCGCAACACGCCGGTGCCGAGCAAACGTTCGTTCGTGGTGCGCACGACGAGCGAAGGCCAGCTCACGTATCGGATGCCGCTCTTCCAAGGCGAACGGAAGGACGCGGTCGCCAACGAGTACCTGGGCACACTCGTGGTGGAGAACATCCCTGCGGGGCCGAAGGGGCGTCAGATCGAGCTCTCGCTGGGGCTGGACTCGCAGTGCTTTCTCGAGATGAGCGCGGTCGACGTGGAGTCGGGGCGTGCGCTCGACGTGAAGATTTCGCGCGCGAGCTCGGTGGCAGAGGTCACGGCCGCGCTCGGACCTTACGAGGGCCCGGTGGAGGCGCCGGAGCGACCGCGCGCGGCGTCACCGCTCGGATGGTTCTTCTCGCGCCTGCGTGGGCTCTTCGGCAAGCGCTGACGCGTTCGGCCGTGACCAGTCGAGGCCTCGCTCGCATAACGCTCTCCGAGGCGCGCGCTTCGTGATCGTGCAGCGCTTCGTGATCGTGCAGAGTTCGTCGAACGTGGACGGGCTCTCGGTGGTGTTGGGCACGATGAACCTCGCGGGCGAAGGTCGTCCTTCACGCGAGGTCGCGGTCGCGACCATTTTTGCCGCGCTCGACGCGGGCGTGGGATCGATCGACACCGCGGACGTCTACGGGCTCGACGAGCACGACGCGCACTTCGCGGAGCGGCTCGTGGCGGAGGTGCGACGGGAGCGCGCGTTCGTGGTGGCGACGAAGGGCGGCGTGCGGCGGCGCGGCGACGCGTGGGAGCACGTGGGCGACCCCGCGTATCTGCGGCGCGCGTGTGAGGCGTCGCTCCGTGCGCTCGAGGTCGACGCGCACGACGTGTATCTCCTGCACGCGGTGGACGCGCGCGTACCGATCGAAGAGAGCGTGGGCGAGCTGGCGCGGCTACGCGACGAAGGAAAGCTCGTGCGGCTCGGGGTGTCGAACGTGGACGCGACACAGCTCCGTCGCGGGCTCGAGGTCGCGCCGATCGAGGTCGTGCAGAACGAAGCGAGCCCGTTCGTGCGAATGGATCCCGAGGTCGAGGCGGAGTGTCGCGCGCGTGGGATCGTGCTGCAGGCGTATGCGCCCATGGGCGGCTGGCGGGCGGGCCGCGTGGCGCACGAGCCGGTGCTGCGCCGCGTCGCGCAGGAGCTCGGCGTGAGCCCCTTCGAGGCGATCGTGGCGTGGACGATCGCGCGGGGTTGGCAGCCGGTGTGTGGGGCATCGCGGCCACAGAACGCACGATCGAGCGTGTGCGCGGCGGCGATCGCGCTGAACGGCGCGCAGGTGGCCGCGATCGACGCGATCGTTCCGCGTGCGTGAGCGCGTCGCTGGCGATCGTACCGCCGTGATCGCGTCGTGCCCCGCGCAGGATCGCGTCGTTCGAAGCGAGCGTGCCGCGTGCGTGATCGCGTCGCGTCGACGTGCGATCGTCCCGCGCATGCATCTTCGCTTCGTCGCTCTCGGGCTCGTGTCGATCTGCGTGTTCGCTTGTGGCGACGACGACGTGCCGCGGGATGCCGAGGTGCTCGACGCCTCGACCGACGCAAGCGACGCGAGCGACGCCAGCGACGCGGCGCGCGACTACGTCCCCGAGCCCTTCGCGCCCACCGAGGCCACCCGCGCGTATTGCCCACGCCCGGCGGAGGAAGCGGACGCGATCGAGGCGCGCATCACGGAGCTGCTCGCCCAGATGACGCCACGCGAGAAGATCGCGTGTCTGCACGGCGCGTCGCTCGCGATGATCGAAGGCACCTGGCGGGTGGCGGGCGTGGAGCGGCTCGGCATCCCCGGGCTGCGCATGCTCGACGGACCGCGCGGGCTCTCGAGCATGACGGGCAAGAACGGCACCGCGTTCCCGGTCGCGATGATGCGCGGCGCGACCGTCGATCCGGAGCTCGAGCGGCGGGTGGGCGCGGCGATGGCGCGCGAGCTGAAGAGCGTGGGCGCGGACGTGCTGCTCGCGCCGACGATCAACGTGCTGCGCCATCCGCGCTGGGGGCGCGCGCAGGAGACCTACTCGGAAGATCCGCACCACATGGCGGAGATGGCGCTCGCGTTCGTGCAGGGCGTGCAGAGCGAAGGGGTGCTCGCGAGCGCCAAACACTTCGCGGCCAACAGCATCGAGGACACGCGCCACGAGGTCGACGTGCGACTCGACGAGCGCACGCTGCGCGAGGTGTACCTGCCCGCGTTTCGGCGCGTGGTGGTCGAGGGCCGCGTCGCGTCCGTGATGACCGCGTACAACCAGGTGAACGGCCGCTGGGCCGATCAGCAGGACCATCTGCTGCGCACGATCCTCAAGGGGGAGTGGGCCTTCTCCGGCTTCGTGGAGTCCGACTGGATCCTCGGCACCCACGGGGACGTGGAGAGCCTGCGCGCCGGGCTCGACGTCGAGATGCCCGCGCCGACGAACTTCCGGAGGCTCGCGAGCGCGCTCGACGCGGGCGAGATCGAGGAGCGCGAGATCGACGCGAGCGTGCGGCGGGTGCTGCGCGCGCAGCTCTGCTTCGGGCTCGACGAACGTGAGCGCCCGCTCGACGACGCCGCGGCGCGCGAGACCGAGGCGCACCTCGCCCTCGCACGGGAGATCGCGGAGCGCGGCGTGGTGCTCCTGAAGAACGACGACGCGCTGCCGATCGATCGCGCGTCGGTGAGCCGCATCGCGGTGCTCGGGCGCGTGCTCACGCTCGACAACGTCGGCGACACGGGTTCCAGCAACGTGCGCGCGACCGACGTGATCTCCGCGCTCGAAGGGATCCGCGAGCTCGCCGGAGACGTCGTGATCGACGTGGTCGACGCGCTCGACGACGACGGCGAAGCGACGGTGCGCGCGGCGGACGCGGTGGTGATCGTCACCGGGCTCACGCACGAGGACGAAGGCGAAGCGACGATCGGCGCTGGCGATCGCGAGAGCCTCGCGCTTCCCGCCGAAGAGCTCGCGACGATCCGCGCGGTGGCCGCGATTCATCCGCGCGTGATCGTGGTGCTCGAAGGCGGTGCGTCGATCGTGGTGCGTGACTTCGCGGACGAGATCGAAGGACTGCTCTTCGCGTTCTATCCGGGATCCGAAGGCGGACGCGCGCTCGCCCGCGTGCTCTTCGGCGACGTGGTCCCGCGCGGTCGCCTGCCCTTCTCGATCCCACGCGCCGAAGCCGAGCTCCCGGTCTTCGACAACGTCTCGACCACCGTCACGTACGAGCGCTTCCACGGCTACACGCACCTCGCGCGCGAGGGCCACACGGCGGAGCATCCGTTCGGCTCCGGGCTCGGCTACACCCGCTTCGAGCTCGGCGAGGCGACCCTCTCGACGGCGTCGATCGAGGCCGCGACGCTCGCGCCGGACGACACGATCGAGCTCCGCGTGCCCGTGCAGAACGTCGGCGAACGCGAGGGCCGCGAGGTGGTGCAGCTCTACGTGCGCGCGCCGGGCGAAGAGACCGCGCACGAGCTGCGCGC
>CALJLK010000617.1 GCA_937982655.1 uncultured Sandaracinus sp. | reverse complement strand
CATCGGGGCTTCATGCCCCGTGGGGGAGGGTCTGGCGACAGACCCTCGAAGAAGCTGACGTCGTTCTCGCGCCGGCGGCCGCACGCGGAGACCCGCCACACGAGCTGGAGAAGTGTGGCGACGCTTGACCTGAGGAAGCGCTCTTTGGTACTTCCCTGACCGCCTCGGTCGCCGTTTTGTCGCGCGTTTTCGTTGGATTGCGCGACGGGGATCGCGGGTGGGCCGACGATCAGCGTGCGATGCTGTCCGCGGGTGCGTGATGGCGACGGGGATGGGTTCTGGGGAGGCTTTGACGAGCCACGACCCAGGGGGTCTCTCGAAAAGACCCCGAAAGAGGGAGTTCCATGCGGCTGAAGATCATCGCGGGCAATCTCGTGGCCGTGCTCCTCGTGGGACTCGGGAGCTACTTCTACGTGAAGTCCGAGCTCGAGTCGGGCCTCGGCGCGCGCATCGACGGCGAGATCTCGTCGGACGGTGAGGTCGTGAGCTCGGCGTTCCGCCTCCACGGCTACGAGTTCATGCAACAGGTCGCGGCTCGCGCGCAGCAGCGTGACATCCGACTCGCGTACGGCGCGCTCGATCAGAACAGCCGACGCACACGCGCACACGAGCAGGCCAACGGCATCTCTGCGTGGTTCCAAGATCCGTCGCGGGGTCGCGGCGGTCGTCCCGACCTCGTCGCGCTGACGGACGAGACGGGCCGCGTGATCGCGCGCGACACCGACGTCAACCGCCTCAACAACGCGAACCTCGCGCAGACGCTGCCGTCGATTCGTCGCGTGCTCGAGGGCGAGCCTGCGCACGACGCGTGGATGTACGCCGACGAAGGCAAGCTCCTCGCGGTGGCGATGGCGCCGGTGCGCAACGACGAGGGCGGCGTGATCGGCGCGTTGGTCGTCGGCTACGACATCTCCAACGGCATGGCGCAGCGGCTCGGCGAGATGGTCGGTCGCAAGGTGGCCTTCGTGCGCGAAGGGCGCGTGTACAGCTCGAGCCTCGGCGCGGCGGACACGTTCAACTCGGCGCTCGGCGGGGCGCTCTCGGCGCCGCTCTCGGCGGCGGTCGAAGGCAACACGAGCTCCGTGTTCCAGGTGCCGATGGGCAGCGCGACCTACGTGGGCACGCTGCGTCGTCTGCCCCTCGCGGCCTCGCAGCCGATCGCGCTCGCGGTGCTCGGGGATCGCACGGAGGCGATGGGCCTCGCGTCGGTGGCGGGCGTGATCCTCGCGCTCATGGGCATCGGTGTGCTCTTGGTCCTCGCGTACGGCTTCGTGGTCGGCACGAGCTTCCTCAAGCCGCTCGAAGCGATCGAAGAGGGCGTGCTCACGATCATCAACGGCCGCACGGACGTGCGCATCGACGTGGAGAGCCCGGAGTTCGGTGGGCTCGCGTATCGAATCAATCAGCTCGTGAACATGTTCACGGGCACCGAAGAGACCGACGAAGAAGGGCACACCGTCAACGTCTCGGGGAACTTCGCGGCGGTCGACGACGGCGGTGGCGCGCCCGCGAGCAGTGCGGGCAGCGAAGGCGACGGGGACGACGCGGAGCTCGCGGCGCGGCTCGCGGCGGAGCCCGAAGCCGACTACCACGCGCGCGTCTACCGCGAGTACGTGGCGGCGAAGAAGGCGGCGGGCGAGGACGTGTCGAACATCCCCGAGGATCGGTTCATTCAGCGCCTGCAGAAGAACGCCGAGGGGCTCGTCGCGAAGAACAAGTGCCGCATGGTGCGCTTCGAGGTGGTCACCAAGGGTGACCAAGTGACGCTGCGCCCGGTCATCATTCGATGATCGTTCGGCGATGAAACGATCGGCGTGACGACGCGCGCGTGCTCTCGATGGAGCCTGCGCGCGTTCGTTTCGTAGGCCGCCGTCGTCACGAACCCGCTCATTCGAACCCGCTCATTCGAACCCGCTCATTCGAACCCGCTCATTCGAACCCGGAGGTCGACGTGGCGCGTATCCTCGAAACCGACAGCGACGTGCGAGCGCTCGCGCTCCACGCGCAGCGCGTGGCGGTCCTCGGGATCAAGCCCGACGATCGCGAGAACGAGCCCGCGCATTACGTGCCCGAGAAGCTCCAGCACCTCGGCGTGACCATCGTGCCGGTGCCCACGCGTTACCCGGAGGTCCGCGAGATCCTCGGGGTGCCCGTGGTGCGCGACCTCCGCGCGGTGGGCGACGTCGATCTCGTCTGCGTGTTCCGACGCACCGAGGATCTCGCGGCGCACGAGGCGGACCTGATCGCGCTGCGACCGCCCGCGGTCTGGTTGCAGAGCGGCATCCGCGACGACGCGTTCGCGCAACGGCTCGTGGCGGCAGGGATCGACGTCGTGCAGAGCCGGTGTCTGATGGTCGAGCGCATGCGTGCGTGAGGCACGCGACGTGGTCTTGCGCGCCACGGCAGGGGGCGCATGATCGCGCCCCATGAGCGAAGACCTGCTGACGCGGCTGTACCGTCGCATCGAGGACGAGATCGACGGCCTCACTGCGACGCCGGACGGATTGCGTGCGGTCGTCGACGCGCGCTTCGGCGAGATCACGCTCTGCATCGATCACGACGCCGAGGAAGAGATGGTGCGCGTGAGCGTCGCCGTCGCGCCGCCCGCGGGTGCGGGGCGTAGCTTTCTCGTGTGGTGCCTCGCGCTGAACGCGCGCTATTGGGACGTGAAGGTCGGGCTCGACTCGCGCGGACGGCTGCTCGCCCACGCGGACCTCGACGCGGACGAGGGCGTCGACGCGGAGCGTCTCGCGGAGGCGGTCGTGGAGCGCGCGGAGGCGGTCGTCGACGTGCTCGACGAGGACCTGGTCGAGTGGTTGCTCGAGCGCGAGCTCGGTACTCCGGATCAGCGCGAGCGGTGGGTCGCGGCGCGCGAGGAAGACGAAGACGACGAAGTCGACACGTGAGCGGACCCTCGAAGCGAAGTGCGTGAGGTCCCCTGACTCTCAACGACGTTCGAGGAGCCGCAGCGCCGTTCGCAGCAGCTCGTCCGCATCCGTCGGCTTGGTCACGTACGCATCGACCCCCGCGTCGAAGCCGCGGATGCGATCGATGCGCTCCGCCTTCGAGGTGACCATCACGATCGGCACGTCGCGGTAGCTCTCCATCGCGCGAAGTCGACGCGTGAGCTCGTAGCCGTCCATCGTGGGCATCACGACGTCCGTGGACACGAGATCGAAGCGCTCGGTCCGCGCGAGGGCGAGGCCCTCTTCGCCGTCGCGCGCCACCACGACCTCGCAGCCGGCGCCCTCGAACGCACGCCGCAGCGCCTCGCGGATCACGTCCGCGTCCTCCACCACGAGCACACGTGCGCGCCGAGCGACGGCCGCTTCGGTCGGTCCGTCGGTGGGGCGCGCGAGGGTCGCGCGATCGCTCGCGAGCTCCACCACCGCCGGGAGGTCGAGCACCAGCACGGGTCGGTCTCCGACGAGCGTCGCACCGGCCGCGCCCGGCACCCGCTGCAGCAACGTGCCGAGCGTCTTGAGCACGATCTCTTGTCGTCCGAGGAAGCCGTCGCACGCGAACGCGACCACGCGCTTGCCGAGATCGACCAGCACGATGGGCAGCTCGCTCGGCAGCTCGCCCGCCGAGTGCTCCCAGCCGAGCACGCGCCCGAGGCGGAGCAGCGGTCGCTCGACGCCCTCGTCGAGGATCGTCTCGCGCGTCCCCGTGAGGCGCACCGCCTCGGGCGGGATCGCGAGGGTGCGCTGCACGAGGTCGAGCGGGATCGCGAGCGTCTGTCCCGCCACGCGCACGAGGAGCACCTGCACGATCGCGAGCGTGAGCGGGAGCCGGAGCTCGAAGGTCGTCCCGACGCCGAGCTGCGACTCGACGTGCACGGTGCCCTTGAGGCGCGCGATGGTCTCGCGCACCACGTCGAGCCCGACCCCGCGGCCCGACACGTCGCTGACCTTCTCGGCGGTGGAGAAGCCCGGCGCGAAGACGAGGTCGATCGCTTGATCGTCGGTGAGCTCGTTCGCGCGCGCTTCGCTCAGCAGGCCTCGCTCGATCGCGCGACGTCGCACCCGCGCGGCGTCGATGCCGCCTCCGTCGTCCGCGAGCGAGATGACGACCTGGCTGCCGCGGTGCTCGGCCGAGAGATGCACCGTGCCTTCGCGCGATTTGCCCGCGGCGACGCGGCGCTCGGGCGACTCGAGCCCGTGATCGATCGCGTTGCGAAGCAGGTGCAGCAGCGGCTCGTCGAGCTGCTCGACCAACATCTTGTCGAGCTCGACCTCTTCGCCGTGCGTCTGCAGGCGCACCTCTTTGCCGAGCTGCTGCGCGAGCTGACGCACCGTGCGCGGGTAGCGTGACCAGCCGCGTCCCACCGGCAGCATGCGCAGCTTCATGACCTGATCGCGGAGCTGCCCGCTCACGAGCTCGAGCCCACGCTGCGCCTGATCGAGATCCTGTCGGAGCTCCTCGAAGCCGCGCTGCACGCGCGAGAGCTCCGCCGCGACCTCGGGGGGAAGCGCGATGCGGGCACGCGCGGCGCCGCGTCGACGCTGGAGCGAGAGCTCACGCGTGAGGTGGTTCAGATCGCCGAGCCCGCCGCCGAGCTTGCCCTTCGCGAGGATGAGCTCGCCGACCAGATCGAGGAGCTGATCGAGCTTCGAGAAGTCGATGCGCAGCGTCGGCGCTCCTTTGGCCGCGGGCTCGGCTTTGTCGGAGCGCTCGGGCTTGTCGGGCTCGTCGCTCCGAGCGCTCGCATCGCGCGTGGGCGTCGCGACGGCGGCGACCGAGCCGGGATCGCGCAGCCGCGCGAGGAGCGGAGCTTCGTCCACGTCGAGCGGAGCGCGCGCGGCCGCTCGATCGAGCAGCGCGCCCGCGACGTCGACCGTAGCGAGCAACACGTCGATCACCGCGCGATCGACGGACCGTCGACGATCGCGGATTTGCCCCACCAAGTCCTCCGCCGCGTGGGTCACCCGCGCGAGCTTCTTGAGCCCCACGAAGCCGCTCGAGCCCTTGAGCGTGTGGAGATCGCGAAAGAGCGCGCGGACCAGCTCGGCATCGTCGGGGCGTCGCTCGAGCTCGAGCAACAACGCGGCGACCGACTCGAGGCGCTCGCGGCTCTCGTCGAGGAAGGGGTCGATCATGTCCGCGTCGACGCTGGGCTCCCAATGGCGATCGTCGGGGCTCGACGGTTCGCGCGCGAGCGGGGCTTCGGCGGAGAGCGCGGGCGCGAGCGACTCCGAGAGCGCGTCCGTCAGCGCACGGAGCCGCGCCGCGTCGTAGCGCGCGCCCGACTCGTCGGCGTTCGCGAGCGCGTGCAGCGCGGCTTCCATCGCGTCGAGGGCTTCGCCGATCGGCTCGCCTCGCAGGCTCGCGCGCATGGCGGCGTTCGCGAGCGCGGCGAGCTCCGGCATCGTCACGGCGGCGGCGTCGAGCGCGAGTGCCTGCAGCGCGCCCGCGACGGTGTCGCGATCCGCTTGGGCACGCGCGCGCGCGAGCAGGGGCGCGGCGTCCTCGAGGAAGACCGACAGCGGGCTCATGCGCTCCTCCGCAGGGTCGCCGGGGGAACCACGCCGTGGCGCCGAAGGAAACGTTCGATGCCACCGGGGGGGGCGACGATGACCAAGGCCTCGCCGAGCGCCTCCGCGACGCGCGCGAGCTCGCGCCCGACGTCGTCGTCCGCGAAGCGCAGCTCCGCGAGATCGAGGAGAGGCGCGAGCGCGCGGCGCGCCGAGGCGAGGCCCTCCGCGCCCGCGAGCTCGCCGGAGAATCGTGCTGCGATCGATTCCGAACGTTCCGAACGCGCGGTGTCGTTGCGCGTGTCGGAGCGCGCGGCGTCGGAGCGCGCGGCGTCGGAGCGCGCGGCGTCGGAGCGCGCGGTGTCGGAGCGCGCGGTGTCGGAGCGCGCGGTGTCGGAGCGCGCGGCGTCGGAGCGCGCGGTGTCGGAGCGCGCGGTCTTCGCGGGGACGTCGCGCACTCTCGGTGCCACCGCGCGTGGCGCCGACGGGGACGGGCTCGACGTGCGAGGCTCGGGCGCGGCGTCCGCGAGCAGCACACGCACCGGCCCCGACCCACGGCGGTAGAGCACGCCGTCGTCGGTCCGCAGCGCCTCCGCGCCTCCGACGTCTCCCGCGTGGTCCGCGTAGCCGAGCGCGACGTAGCCGCCTTCGCGCACCGCGCCGAAGAGCTGCGCGATCACGCGCGCGCGCGTCGCGGCGTCGAAGTAGATCAGCACGTTGCGGCAGAGCACGAGATCGAGACCACGCGGGTAGGGGTCGACGAGCAGGTTGTGCACCTCGAAGCGCACGTTCTCTCGCGCGTTCACCCGGACCCGCACGAGCGATCCTTCGCGTTCGAGGTCGCGTGCCGCGATCGTCTCCGGCACGTCGCGCGCGCGCTCGGCGTCGTAGCGCCCCTCGCGCGCGTGGGCGATCGCATCGGCGCTCAGGTCGGTCGCCCACACGTCGAACGCGAGATCGGGGAACGCGTCGCGCAACATCAGCGAGAGCGTGTACGCCTCCTCGCCCGACGCGCAGCCCGCGCTCCACACACGCAGCGCGCGGCCCTCCGCCTCGCAGCGCGCGACCAGCTCGGGCAACGCGACGCGGCGCAACGCGCGCAGCTGACGTGGGTGCCGGAAGAAGCGGGTCTCGCCGACGCGCAGCGCCTCCACCAGCGCGGCGAGCTCTTCGGTGTCTCCCGCGAGGACCCTCGCCGCGTAGCGGGCGCGCGACTCGGCGGTGCGAGCGCGACGCGCGTCCACACGGGCCGCGAAGAGCCAGCGCTGACGATCCGCGAGGTGCAGGCCGGCGATCTTCGCGACTCGCTCGGCGAGCGCGTCGAGCTCGGCGTCGTCGTGCCCCGCGTCGGGACGCGCGACCCCGCGCACAACGGAGCGCGGCGCGGTGCCTCGTCGGCGTTCGTCGTCGTCGACCAAGGTTGCCTCAGCGGCGGGTCTTGTCGCCGGACGCGAGCGCCTTGGTCGACGTGGGCAGCGCGGGCGCCGGATCGTCCGGCACGCGCGAAGGATCGATCTTGAAGCCCTTCACGCTCTCTTCGAGCCCGTGCGCGAGGCGGTGCAGATGGTCGCCTTGTTCCACCGCCTCCTCGCTCGACGACAGCACGTCGGACGCGATGCGCTGCACGGTGTCCATGTTGCGCGCGATCTCGTCGCTCGCGACCGCCTGCTCCTGCACCGCCTGCGCGGTGTCCTCGACCACCTGCATCAGGCTCTGCAGATCCGCGAGCGTGAAGGTGACGAGCTTCGTGCCTTCCTCCACCTCGCGCGTGCCCGCCTCCATCGCGCGCACCGCGTCGACGGTCTGCTCGCGGATGGTCGCGATGAGCTCCTCGATGTCGCGCGCGCTCTGGCCGACCCGTTTCGCCAAGCCGCTGACCTCGTCGGCGACCACCGCGAAGCCCTTGCCGTGCTCGCCCGCGTGCGCGGCTTCGATCGCGGCGTTGAGCGCGAGCAAGGTCGTCTGATCGCTGATCTGTCGGATCACCTCGACGATGTTCCCGATGCGCTTGCCGCTCTCGCCGAGCTCGTGGATGCGCGCCGCCGCTTCGTCGACCGTGGTGCGGATGCCCTGCATGCGCGAGATGGCGTCCTGCACCGAGGCGCCGCTCTTGCGCGCCACGCGCGTCGCCTCCGTGGCGTTCTCCGCGACCTGCTGGATCGACGCGGACAGCTCCGTGACGGCCGCGGTCGAGCTCTCGGTGCGCCGCGCTTGTTCCTGCGCACCGTCCAGCATCTGCCGCGACGCGGCGCCGATCTCCGCGCTCGACGCGCCGACTTGGAACGCCGCGCGCTGCACCTTCGCCGCGAGGTCGTGGATGTGCCCGAACACCGCGTTGAGGTTGGTCGCGAGGCGTCCGAGCTCGTCCGCGCGCCCGACCTCGAGCCGCTTCGTGAGGTCACCTTCGCCGCGCGCGAGATCTTCGGTGGCGCGCACGTAGCGGTTGATGCGGCGCGTGATGAGCCACGCGAGGAACCAGCCGACCGCGAGCGTGAGCACGCCGACCGCGCCGAGGGTCCAGAGCGAATCGTGGAACTTCTCTTTCGCGCCTCGCTCCTCGCGCGCTTCGCGGACGTAGAAGAGATCGCCCACGTCCCGCAGCTCCGCGCCCGAGTAGGCGAGGAAGTCCTCTTGCCGCGCGAAGTGCCAGACCTTTCCGCCGAAGTCGATCGCGTCGACGATCTCGGGGCCGTCCTCGACTTGGATCCAACGATCGGGCGAGGTCACGTCGTAGAGCGTGCTCGGATCCTCGAGCGTCATCGTGGTGAAGCTCGCGTCCCCCGCGATCAGCGTCGGCTGGACGCGGCGCGCCGCTTCGCGATGGGAGTCGCGCGAGAAGCGGGCGGCGAGCGCGTCGAAGCGGCGACCGAGCACGAGCGCGCCGACGATCTCGCCGGACGAGTCGCGAGCGGGCGCCGAGGACACTTGGTACAGCCGTCCGTCCAGGAGCGCGAGGCTGTCGGTCAGCACGAGGCCGCTCAGGACGTCGCGCACCAACCGAGCGCGCGCGAGCTCCGAGGCAGGAACGGGGGTGAGCCCGGGCGCCTGCACCGCGCGGCCCTCGCGATCGAGCACCAACGCCAAGTCCGGCGGTGACGTGTCGCTCAGCGCGGCGACGATGCGCTCCGCGACGGCCGCGCCTTCCCCCCGCGTGATCGCGCCGCCGAGATCGAATCCACCCACCGCGAGCGCGGCGTTGGCGGCCATCGACTCGCCGAGCTGTTCGCGCTGCGACTCGAAGCGTTGCCGGTGCGTGTTCAAGAAGGAGCTGCGGCTCGCGTCGCGGTGGGTCTGATAGACGCGCCAGATCCCGATGCCGGCCTCCACCGCACCGACCAACAAGATCGTCACCATGATCTGCGCGCGCAGGCCGAAGCGGGCGCGTCGAGTGCGCTCTTTGCTCATCGAGTCGGGCTCTCTTTCGGTTCGAGGGGATCGCGGCGCTCGCGAAACGGTCGGATCGGCGGTGCGTCCAGCACGCGGCGCAGATCGAGCACCGCGAGCGGGCGCTCGGGCAGCGAGACCACGCCGAGCAGCAGCGCGCTCTCGGTCGCGGGGAGGGTGTCGGGGGGAGGGCGCAGCGCGTCGCGCGCGATCGTGCGGAGGGGGCCCAGCCGATCGACCAGCAGCGCGGCCTGGCGACCTTCGACGTCGACCACCACGAGGCGCGAGCCTTCGTCGCGACGCGCGACGCCGATCCCGAGCAGGCGACCGACGTCGAGCACCGCGAGCAGCTCGCCGCGCAGGCTCACGAGCCCGACGATCGCGGCGGGCACTCCGAAGAGCGGCGTGATCGGCCGCGGATCCACGGTCTCGCGCACGAGCTCGATCGGCGCCGCCAACGCGCGAGCGGCGACCTCGAAGCTCACGAGCTTGCGCGTCTCGACCTCCCCGCTCATCGAGGCGCGAGGGTACCACGGCGATCCGTGCGCGAACGCGCTCGTCGACGTGCTCCTCCCGCATCGGCCGGCCACCTTCGACGTGCTCGCCGACGCACCGCGGCGTGCAGAAACTTGACCTCGCGTCGGCGTCACGGGCACGGAATCGAACGTGAAGCCGGAGCACGTCGCGCTGCTCGTGGTCGCCGCGGTCGCGCTCGCGCAGACGGTTCGCCTCACCTGGTCGCGCGCGAGCGGGCGTCGGCTCGCGGCGCGGGCGCGG
>CALJLK010000616.1 GCA_937982655.1 uncultured Sandaracinus sp. | reverse complement strand
GTGTGTGGTGGAGCGATGGGTCTGGGTCGGTGCGAACGGGCGCGGCGGGACGAACTGGCCCGGCGCAACGAGGTCGGCTCACGCGCCGAGCCGCTTGTCCTCGCGGCGTAGTGAACGCCCGAAGCCGCCCGCGACGCGCAGCAAGAAGCCGAGCGCGCGCTGCACGTCTTCCGAACCGAGGGCGCGCACCGCACCGAACATGCCGACCCGCGGCGGCTCGGTCTCGTTCGCTTCCACCACGGTGCGCGCGACGGATCCGAGCGTGGTCAGCGCGCGCGGGTCGAGCATCCCCGAGCTCATCAACGCGCGGAGAGGTCGTCAAGCGCAGCAGCCCCATCGCGAGCCGCTTCGTGTCGTCGACCAGGTGCGTGAGGTCGAGCCCCTCGCGCGACGCTTCGAGCATCAGCTCGTCGAAGACGTCAGCCGCGGTCGCGACCAGATCCGGCGCGCTCTCCGCGACGTCGACCACCCGCCGCAACGACGCGAGCGTCTGCGGGCGCGTCAGCCGCTCGAGCAGATCGCCGAGGCCTTTCACCCGATCCTCGACGTCTCCGAGCTGAGCGGCGCGCTCGTCGACGATGTCGCCCACCGTCGCGGCCAGCGCAGGCGCGTGCTCCGCGAGCGCGCTCAACGGCGCCAAGCTGTGCTCCAGGCGCTCGAGCCGCGCGTCGATGCGGGCGAGCGTCGCGGCGAGATCCGGCGCCGACGGGCGCGCGGTCGGCGTGACTGGGTTCGTGGTCGTCATCCGCGTGACCTTTCGCTCCGAGCTTTTCGTTCCGAGCCTTCGTTCCGAGCCTTTCGCAAGCGACGGGCCACGGGCGATCACGACGACTCCCACCGCCCTGCGTCATTCACGGATCCGACGTCGCGGGCGACGGAGCGTGGCGCAGGAGGTCCCGTCGATTGCGCAACGCGTCACGCGAGCTCGGCGTCGCACGGGCGTCGCACGTCGCGTCGCTCACGTCGCACTCCGTCGCATCACCCGCGGTCGGAGCGCGTCGTGGAACCGCCACTCTCGGGCGAGGCCTCCGCCGAAAACTGCGCGATTCGTGGGCGCTCCAGGCGTGGTCCGCTTCTTGAGAACGCCACGAGGCATGAACCAACGAGCCCTCGCCTCCGTCGTTGCCGCCGTCCTCGGCTGCACCGCGAGCGCTCCCTCGAGCGCCGCCCGTACCGACGTCTCCGCCCGCCGCCCTCGCCGCTGCGAGGACCACGTGGCCGACGTCTCCTTCGAAGCCTCCCCCGGCGGCGTGCCGGAGGTCGACGGCGATTGGCTGCTCGACCACGGCTGTCAGGTCCGCGTGGTCGACGTGCGGGAGCCCCACGAGCTCGCGTCCGGGATGATCGCGGGCGCGGAGACCATCCCGCTCGCGGACCTCGCCGAAGCTTCCTCCGAGTGGGATCCGCGCGAGCCCATCGTGCTCGTGTGTCGCTCCGGTCGTCGCTCGACGCGTGGCATCCGCACCCTCGAAGGCCTCGGCTTCTCGCGCGTGGCCTCGCTGACGGGCGGCATGCTCGCGTGGAACCTGGCCGGACATCCGACGGTGTCCGCGCCGGAGACCCTCGCCGCGCCGCGCCGCGTCGATCGCGCGCCGCCTTCGGTGTTCTCGCAGCGCTTGCACGCCGAGACGCTCGAAGCCGCGCTGCGCGAGTCGCCGCCGCGCCAAGTTCGCGCCGCCGCGCTGCTCCTGCACGGCACCGAGGCGTGCGTGGACGGTCGCGGCGAAGACGCGGTGCTCGGCACGCCGGGCGGCGACGCGGGCGAGCTGCTCCTCGCGCTCGCGGCCACCGAAGAGGTCACCGGTGAGCGGCTCAGCGAAGGCGACATCGTCGCGCTCTTCGACGCCTACGTGGAGAGCTTCGGGCGCTTCTACTTCCACACCGACGACCACGCGCTCCGCCACCTCGGCGCGGAGCTGCGCCGCGATCCTCGCTTTTCGGACCGCGACCTCGAAGGCGAAGCGCTCGGCGAGCTGCTCCTGCATCCGCCGACCGAGCTGCGCGAGCCCTTGCTGGAGCACCTGCTCGATCCCGCGAACGTCGGCTGCGGACACCTGCGCCTCTTGATGACGCACTCGGAGGACTACGGCGTGCGCCCGGAGCTCGCGCGTGCGCTCGGTCGCGTGGTGTTCCGGCTGCTCTGGAGTGAGCCCGAGCTCTTCGACTTCGTGGTCCTGCACGGCGACCACCACGAAGAAGCGGTGGTGAACGTCGTGATGCCCGATCGTGTGCATCCCTTCACCAACGTCCCCGCGATCCCGCCGCGCATCGCGGGGCACTCGGTGTTCGTGAATCACCCGCAGGTCTCGGCCTTCGTGCGCCGCCAGCACGCCGAGTTCCTTCGCGGTCAGCTCGCTTCGCTGCGCGACGTGCCGATCGAACGTTTCGACGAGGCGATCGCGACCCTCGCGGAACGCCAGCTCACGCAGACCCTCGGCCACCTCGCTGCGCGCTTGCCGATCTTCGAGGTCCGCTTCGAAGGCGACACCCCACGCGTCACCGAAGTCCGCCCGGCCCGCTGATCCCATCGAGATCTCACCTTCGAGAGGTTCCCATGCGACCCGCGCTCTCCCTCGCTTTCGCGGCCGTCCTCCTCGCCACTCCGGCACACGCTCAATCCGACGAGTCCCCCGACTCGAGCACCCGCTCCGGCGCAGATCCGAGCTCGAATCCCGGCCCCGATTCGGATTCGATCTCGGAGCCCGACGCCGCGGTCCATCCAGAATCCGAACCTGCCGCGTCCGACTCGGGCTCGGAATCCGTCTCGGGCTCGAACTCCGTCTCCGACTCCGTCTCGGGCTCGGACTCCGACTCCGACTCCGTCTCTGACACCGTTCCCGTCGCGGACACCGACGCGGTCTCGGTTTCCGAATCCCCCTCCGTCGCCGCCGTCCCCGACCGGCTCGCCCCCCTGCGCGTCGACGTCGGCCCTTCCCAGCTCCGCGTCGGCGGCCTCGCGCAGCTCACCTCCGAGATCGAGACCCGCGACGGAGACACCGACGGCTTCGTCGACTTCCGCCGCCTCCGGGTCGACGTGCGCGCGCTCTTCCTCGACGGTCGCGTCGCGCTCCGCGGTCACGTCTCCGCGATGCCGCGGGGCGCCGAGCTCTTGGATCTCCACGTCGACGCCGAGCTCTCCGAGGCCGCACACCTCCGCGTCGGTCTCGCCAAGACCCCGTTCACGGCGTACCGCCAACAGTCGATCAACGATCACGTGCTCGTCGATTGGCCGATCGTGAGCCGTTGGTTCGGCGGCGAGCGTCAGCTCGGCCTCACGCTCGAAGGCGCAACGGGCGCCTCCCGCACGGGCGCGAGCTACGCCTTCGGCGTCTACAACGGCGACCCCGCGCGCCCGCAGAACCACCGCTTCTCCACCGCGTACGGCGAGAAGGCCCCGACTCGCAGCGGCTTCCGCGACGCGACCGCCTACGACGTCCCGCACCCGGAGCTCATGGGTCGCAGCGGGCTCGCGCTCGGTCCCGTTCAGACCGCGCTGAGCGTCGCGTGGGATCTCCGCCCGGTGCACGCGATCGACCCCGCGGCGCGCGTCGCGCTCGAAGCCCACCTCGACACCGAGCACGTCGACGTCTGGGCGATCGGTTACCTCGCGCTCCACGAGGAGCTCGATCACCACACCGCACTCGGGCTCGGCGGCGTCCTCCTCGACGCGTCGTTCCGAGTGCACCCTCGCGTGGAGCTCGCGGCACGCTGGTCGACGGTGCTCTTCTCCGACGCGCTCCGGGAGGACGCACGCGCGACCGCCGACGCCCGCATCGCGAGCGCCGCCGCCGAAGAACAGTCGCGCCTCTCCACGCGCTACGCCGACGTCGGTCACGTCGAAGCGCTGCACGAGAGCACGGTCGGCCTCGCGATCTACGCCTTCGGCCACTCGCTCAAGTGGCAGACCGACGCGACCTGGCTCCGCGACCGCACCAGCGCCGGCCGCGACGACGCGTTCCGCCTTCGACTGCAAGCGCAGCTCGCGTTCTGAGCCGCCTCGCGATGCGTCGGACGTGGCGAAGCGTGATGGGTGGATAACCTCGTCGCGCAAATCACCCGCGGAGAACGAGCGATTCCTACGCACGCTCGAGATCGTCCACCGCGAGCCCCCATGGGGATCGGCGGTGAGACGTCCGTGAAACGCGCGCAAAAGCGAGTGCGGATCAGCGGAACTCGGAGAGGTGCGTGATGTACCAGCGGCCGTCCCACGCGATCATCGTGCGGACCTCGAAGCTCCGCTCCTCGCCGCCGGTGCGGTAGACGATCGTGTTGTGGCGCTGGGCCCAGTACGGCAGGCGGTTGGACTCTTCGCGCAGCCCCACCCAGCCGCGGCGGCGCGAGAACTCGAAGCGCACGAGCTCCGCATCCGCCGGCACCTGCGCATGCAACGCGTGGATGTCGCGCTCGTAGAGCCGGACGATGCGGTCGTAGAGGCCGTCCGGATCTGCGATGCCCTTGATCGCGCGGAACGCCTCGCGCGGGAGGAAGAAGTCCATCGCACGGGCCGGATCGTCGGCCACGATCGCGGCGAGCAACACCCGCGCACGCTCCTCCACGTCGCCTGGTCCCGGCCGCGGCGGGGCATCGCGCAGGTCGGCCCGGTTGCCCTCCGGGACGCGAGTGCCCTCCGGTGCTGGCGTGTCCTGAGCGACGCCGAGCACGCTCGCCGCGAGCACCGAGAGCACGAGCGCGAAGATCGACACGTGACGCATGGCCGCGCGATACCGCGCCAGCGCCCGGCGCTCAACGTGACGCGGTGCTCTTCGCGTTCCATGCGACGCAGCGCCAGCTTCGCGTTCCTGCAACGCGGTGTCCTCTTCGCGTCGCCCAACCGACGCGGTGTCCGCTTCGCGTCGCCCAACCGACGCGACGGTCTCAGACCGTCTTCACCGCGCCGTGATCGTCGCAGTGATCGCCGTGCGGGTGGTGGAGGTGACCGTCGACGAGGTAGTCGACGTGATCCCCGTGCGGGATGGCCTCGTGACCGCAGCCGGGGCCGTGCACGTGGTCGGTCGCGTGGGCGCTGCAGGCGTGTGGCGCACAGCCCGCCGGGTGCGCGGCGTCGACCTCGAGCGCGTGCTCTTCCACGCCGGAGTCACTCGGGTGGTGCAGGTGACCGTCGTGCACGTAGTCGACGTGATCCCCGTGCTTCACCGCGGTGTGACCGCAGCCGGGGCCGTGAACGTGGTCGTGATCGTCGTGCGTGTGGCTCATGGCGCTCCTCCTTCGGGGTCGGACTTTTTCGATGCTCGTTCGAGGGATCGTTCAGTGATCGTGTCGCGCGTGATCCAGCGCGCTGCGCACCAGCTCCGCGACGTGCTCGTCGGCGAGGCCGTAGAAGATGTGTTTCCCGTCGCGACGACGGGTCACGAGCCGCTCCGCGCGCAGGATCTTCAGCCGCTGCGAGACGGTGGACAGCCCGTCACCCGACTCGTCCGCGAGGTCCGAGACGCAGTGCTCGCCGCAGAGCAAGCAGTGGAGGATGCGCAGGCGTCCGGGATCGCCAGCCGCACGAAAGATCGCCGCCGCGCGCTCGAGCAGGTGGGGCGCGAGCGCTTCGTGCGCGACGCGAGGGTGATCGTGGTCGTGACCGCAGTCGGGCGTCTCGTCGTCCATCAGTTGAACGAATGATGAACTGTGAATCTCCGAGCGTCGACTGATTTTTTCCGAGACGAGCCGAGACCGCTTCGACGCGCATGGCCGAAGACGACCTCTACGCGCAGGTGCCCCACCGACGGCGGGAGCCACCGACCGAGCCACCGCGTTCGCTCCAACCAGCGGGCAGCCGTTTTCGTGTCCAACGCGTTTCTGAACCGCGCTTCATCGGCTTGACTCACCGCGTCACACCCTCTAGATCGCCCCGCATTCCGCGGCTCCGTTCGCGGTTTCGCGGCAACCTCCGCGACCGGCGAGGTGCCGACGATTGTCCACGAAGCGGCGCGCGGGTGTCGTCGCTTCCGACCGAACCGAGTCGTCGGGGCGCTTCACGGAGCGCGCGGGCGAAGCCCGGAGACGGGCAAAGACCACGGAGGCATGGGTGAAGATCCTCGTACCGATCAAGCGGGTGGCCGACCCGGCGAACGCCAACAAGGTCAAGGTCAGTGGAGCGACCGTCACGCACGACGGCCTCGAGTGGGTGATGAACCCCTTCGACGAGTGGGCGCTGGAGACGGCGCTCCGCCTCACGGAGAACGCGGCGGACAAGACGCGCGTCGGTGAGATCGTCGTCGTGTCCATCGGCCCGAAGGAGGCCGCCGACACGATCCGCGAGGCGCTCGGCAAGGGCGCGGAGCGCGGGATCCTCGTGGAGGGCAGCGACGCGGAGCTCGACTCGCACGTCGTCGCCCAGGTCCTCGCGAAGATCGTCGAGAAGGAACAGCCCGACCTCGTCCTCATGGGCAAGCAGTCGGCCGACGGCGACTCGAACGTCGCGGGCACCAAGCTCGCCGAGACGCTCGACTGGCCGATCCTCAACTACGTCAGTCACGTCGAGACCGCAGACGGCGGCAAGACTCTGACCCTCAAGCGCGAGCTCGACGTCGGCGTTCAAACGCTGAAGGTCACCGGCCCCGCGGTCCTCACCGTGTCGGACCGCATCCTCAAGCCGGGCACCGTGAAGAACGGCGTGACGCCGGCGAGCTTCGAGTACGCGGACCTCGGCGACCTCAACAGCCGCCTCTCGAACCTCAAGAACATCATGGCGGCCCGCAAGAAGCCGCTCGACGAGACGACGATCGCGGCGCTCGGCGTGGAACCCGCGCGCGTCGACACCTACGTGGGCTTCAAGCTCCCCGCGGGTCGGAGCGGCAACACGACGTACCTCGAGAGCGTCGACGATCTGGTCGCGAAGCTTCAGACCGAGGCGAAGGTCCTCTGAAAACGGAGAGAGAACGATGACTGACGTTCTGGTCGTAGCCGAGCTCTCGCTCGGGAAGATTCGCAAGACGACGCTCTCCGCGATCGCGTTCGCCAAGACGGTGGCGGAAGGCACGAGCGGCGAGTTCGACATCCTCGTGATCGGCGACGGCGCGGAAGACGCGGCCGACGAGGTCACGGGCTTCGGCGCGCGCAAGGTGCTCACGGCCGCCATCGAAGGCGACTACCGCTGCGAGGCGTACGCGCCGACCGTGGCCGCGGTGGGCAAGGAGTATGGCGTGCTCGTCGCGTGCGCGAGCACGTACGGCAAGGACCTGATGCCGCGCGTCGCCGCCAAGCTCGGCGCCGGCGTGGCCTCGGACATCTCGAAGGTCGACATCGACGGCGGTGAGCTCGTCTACACGCGCCCGATGTACGCGGGCAACGTGATCGGCTCGCTGAAGGTCACGACCGACGTCCAGGTCGTCACCGTCCGCCAGTCGGAGTTCGAGCCCGCGGCGGAGAGCGGCGGCTCGAGCGACACCGAGGAGGTCGACGTGGTGGAGGCCGACGTGGCCAGCCGCGTGGAGAGCCTCGGCATCGAGGTCGTGCAGAGCGAGCGCCCGGACCTCTCGGAGGCCGACGTGGTCGTCTCGGGCGGCCGCTCGCTCAAGAGCGCGGAGAACTTCGAGAAGGTGCTCGAGCCGCTCGTCGACGCGCTCGGCGCGGCGATGGGTGCCTCGCGCGCCGCCGTCGACGCGGGCTACGTGCCCAACGAGCTGCAGGTCGGTCAGACCGGCAAGGTCGTGGCGCCGAAGCTCTACATCGCGGTCGGCATCAGCGGCGCGATCCAGCACCTCGCCGGCATGAAGGGCAGCAAGGTCATCGTCGCGATCAACAAGGACAAGGAAGCCCCGATCGCGCAGGTCGCGGACTACTTCCTCGTCGCGGATCTCTTCGACGCGGTGCCCGCGCTGACCGCGGCCGTGAAGAAGGCCAAGGGCTGAGCTCGATCCGTCGGCGGCTCACGCCGACTCGAAGCATCGAGCTCGCTCGAGAAAGACGGCGCTCCGAGAGGGGCGCCGTTTTTCGTGGACGTGAACGTGAACGTGAACGCTTTCGATTCGCCCGCGTGATCGGCAACGTCGCCGATCGCGTCGCCGACCACGACCACGTCCACGACCACGTCGAGGTTCACGACCGGGACGTCGTCTCGCGCTGCCGCGCTGTGAGAAGCGCCCTTCGGGCTCCGGAGGGCCGCTGCTAGCGTCGCGCCCCATGACGAAGAAGGTGGCGGTCCTCGGCGGCGACGGCATCGGACCGGAGGTGGTCGCGCAGGGCGTGAAGGTGCTCGAAGCGCTGCGCGAGCTGCGCGGGTGGAAGCTCGAGCTGACCTCGTTCGACCTCGGCGCCGATCGTTACCTGAAGGACGGCACGACCTACCCGAACGAGGTGGCGGACTTCGTGGCCAAGGAGTGCGACGCGGTGCTCCTCGGAGCGCTCGGGGACCCGCGGGTGCCGAACCTCGAGCACGCGCGCGACATCCTCTTCGGGCTGCGCTTCGGGCTCGATCTCTACGTGAACCTCCGCCCGATCACGTGCCTGCACGAGCGCCTGATGCCGCTCAAGAACGTGCGCGCGGAGGAGGTCGACATCCTCGTGCTGCGCGAGAACACCGAGGGCATCTACGTCGGCATGGGCGGGACCTTCAAGAAGGGCACGCCGGACGAGGTCGCGACGCAGGTCGATCTGAACACGCGCAAGGGCGTCGAGCGCATCGTGCGCCACGCGTTCGAGCTCGCGAAGAAGACGGGCCGCAAGAGCGTACACATGTGCGACAAGCACAACGCGATGCCGCACGCCCACGGGCTCTGGCTGCGGACCTTCCAAGAGGTCGCCAAGGAGTACCCGGAGATCGCGGCGCATCACGTCTTCGTCGACGCGCTCTGCCTCTACCTCGTGCAGGACCCGCGGCCCTTCGAGGTGATCGTCGCCTGCAACCTCTTCGGCGACATCGTCACCGACCTCGGCGCCGCGCTGCAGGGCGGGCTCGGGATGGCCGCGAGCGGCAACGTGAACCCGGGCAAGGTGAGCATGTTCGAGCCCGTGCACGGCAGCGCGCCTCCGCTCGCGGGCAAGGACGTCGCGAACCCGCTCGCCACCGTGCTCACGGTCGGCATGCTGCTCACGCACCTCGGCTACGAGGGCGAGGAGGCGCTGCTGACGCGGCTGGTGCGCGAGGCGATCGAGACGGGCCACTGCACGCGCGAGGTCGGCGGCGACCTCGGCACCCGCGCGACCGGCGACTGGATCGTGAAGCGACTGCGCGAAGAAGCCGCGCGCTGAGCGCCGAGAGCTTGCGTTTGCCCGAACCAGGCGATGTGGGGTGCGCGTGCCGCTCGCGCACGGCGACGTCGTGGTGTGACTCCGCGAGTCGCGCTCACGAAGCGTGGGCGCTCGGTCCCACCTTCCACGCTCACCGAGAAGGAGCGGGGTGGAAGACACGGCGCGGTGGATATCTCGAGTCGCGCAATTTCCCGTGATTTACGGGGGATTTCGTGATGACTTCGAGATCGTCCACCACGATCCCCCATGGGGATCGACGGTGATTCAATCGTGATCACGCGATCACGGTTGAATCACACGATCATGCGCGCGACTCACATCACGTTTCCGAGCGCGCCCGCGTCGTGGATCTTCTCGAAGCCGCGCGCGCGGAGCATCGAGAGCGCGCTCGAGCTTCGGGCACCGGAGCGGCAGTAGACGATCACCTCGCGGTCGCGCGGCAGCTCGTCCATGCGCCGCGGGAGGTCCTGCAAGGGCAGGTTGCGCGCGCCCGCCGCGTGGCCGGACGCGAACTCCGCCGGGGTGCGCACGTCGACCAACACCGCACCGGCCGCGACGCGAGCGCGAATCTCGTCGCGCGTGAGCCGGCTCGATCCACCGAAGAGTCCGAAGAGTCCCATGTTCGCCTCCTGCCCGCAGCCTCGCGGGCTCGAGACCCACACATCGCAGGGGTCGTGCCAACGCGGTCGTCGACTCGAACGTCGGTGAAGTTGGCGAGCACATCGTGGGAGTCGACGCAGCCTCGACGAACGCACGCGACATCGTGCGACATCCGCCGAAACGACGCGGCTCCGTGTGGATCACTCCTTCGGAGGCTCGGGGCGCACCACGAGGACGGGGCACGGCGAGAGCCGGACCACCCGCTCGGCGACCGAGCCGAGGAGCACGCGCTTGAAGCCGGTGCGGCCGTGCGAGCCCACGATCACGAGGTCGGCGCCCGCGCTCTTGGCGTGCTCGGCGATGGCTTCGCCCGCGTCCTCGCGGCGCAGGCAGACGATCTTCACGTCGACGCCCGGGAAGGCGGCCGCGGCCTGCTCGGCGAGGCCCTTCTCGATCGACTCGCGCATCTCCTTGGCGACCTGGCTCATGAGCTTCGAGCCCGTGGCCGGCATCGCGAGGGGCACGTAGGGCGAGGGGTCGAAGACGTGGAGCAGCTCGATGCGGGCGCCGTTGCGCGCGAAGAACGCGGCGGTGTCGAGCGCGGTGTGGCTGGACTCGGAGAGGTCGGAGGCCACGACGACGTGCTGGGGAGGGAAGGCCATGGCGGGAGCCTATCGCGGACGCGATGGACGCGAGATGGCTTTTGTGCGGAAGCGCCGCTCTCGGGGCACGGGTGAGGCGCGGCGACCCACGCGACGACCTCGTCACCACCACGACGAGGCACGGCCGCGCGATGCAGCCGACGTCGCGCCGACCACGTCCGCGACGTCGACGACGATCGGCCGAGTCGCGAGCCGGCCGGTGAGTGACCTGACGTGACGCTACGTGCCTTTCTTGCCCGCGAGGGGCCGGCGGGGCTACAACCCTCGCGCCGGCGCGACGGGCGACGTGCGCCTTCGGGTCGGCCTTCGCACCCGTCGAGGGAGGCTTGCAGGGCCCTCTCCGACGGGTCCGACGACCGCTTCCGAAGGTGGGGACGAGACCGTGGATAACTCCTGGGATCGTCCTGTGGATGGATCGGGGACGATTCCTTCCCCAGCTCCAGGCGATTTCACCGACACCCCGAGAGCGCCCGAATCACCTCTGATCCCGACGACTTCCCGCGGATCCCCCACAATCCACACCCCTTATGAAGACGACGTAGATCTAAATTCCCTTGAATTGGATCCACGCGCGGCCTCCCAGCGAACCGAGGAACCCCATGGAGCTCTCCATCCAGCAGCGCGACTTCCTCAAGGCTCTGCAGCGCACGCAGAGCGTCGCCGACCGCAAGAGCTCGATGCCGATCCTGAGCAACGTGCTGCTCTCGGCGGAGGGACCGGACCGCGTGCGCTTCGCTGCGACCGACCTGTACCTCGGGGTGAGCGCGTCGTGCCCAGCCGCCATCCGCAAGGGCGGCACCATCGCCATCGCGGCGCGCACGCTCTTCGACATCGTGCGCAACCTGCCCGACGGCGAGGTGCGCGTGAGCGTCGCGCAGAACCAGCAGGTCGTGCTCGAGGTCGGCAAGATCAAGTATCGGATTCCCGGGCTGCCGGGCGAGGACTTCCCGCCGCTGCCGAACCCGGGCGAGGCGAGCTGGGCGACCCTCGACGCGTGGTTGCTCGGCGAGCTGGTGGCGCTGACGAGCTACTCGATGTCGAGCGACGACACGCGGCCGCACCTCGCGGGCACGCTCTTCGAGGGCGACGGCAAGAACGTCCGCATGGTCACGACCGACGGGCATCGGCTGAGCAAGGCGGAGGCGAAGCTCGGTGACGGCGCGGGCATGCTGAGCTTCGGGATGCTGGTGCCGCACAAGGGCGTCGCGGAGCTCAAGCGGCTCATCGAGGACGCCAAGGCGGACGCGAAGCACGCGACCAAGGACGGCGGCGCGGTGCACGCGGGCATCGATGTCGCGATGGCGTCGGGCAACGCGTTCTTCCGACGCGCGGACGTGATGTTGAGCGTGAAGCTCGCGGACGAGCAGTTCCCGCCCTACTCGAAGGTGATCCCGCAGAGCCAGACCAAGCGCGTGGTGTGCTCGCGGCCGAAGCTGATCGAGGCGCTCAAGCGCATCAGCCTCGTGGCCAACGACAAGAGCGGCGGCGTGCAGCTCCACCTCTCGGACGGCTCGCTGCGCATCGTCAGCCAGAACCCGGACGTCGGCGAGGGCATGGAGGAGGTCGACGTCGACTACGCGGGCGACAAGCTCGGGATCGGCTTCAACGCGAAGTACCTCCTCGACGCGCTCGCGGCGCTCGCCCACGACGAGGTCGCGCTGGAGCTCTCGGGAGAGCTCGACCCGGGCGTGATCCGGCCGGTCGGCGAAGGCCCGGCGGACTTCGTGGGCGTAATCATGCCCATGCGCATTTAGTGTTCGCTGCGCGCTCCGCGCTTCGCTCACGGCGGGGGATGGGTCCCCCGAACCCCCTCTCGCACGTGAGGCCCTCCGCTACGCTCCGGGCCTCCCGGCGGGCTGCTCCACGGGGGCTTCGCCCCCTGGCCGCAGGGGGCCTCCCCGGACGGTTGGACGCTTTGCGCTTCGCGCCAGGCATCGACCTCGGATGGGCCATTCCTGACCGTGTGCGGCGCTGTGGGGCCGTGTGAGGTCCGAGGACGGGCACGGAGCGGTCGAGAGCGTCTGCGGGCCCTGGCGGGCGCTGGAGGTCTCGACGGAGCGGTCGACCCGCCAAATCGCACCGGCGGTTTGGCCAGACGGCGCAGCGAACGGTTTGGGTCGGCTGACGGCGACGCTCACGTGACGTCGGGCTTGCTCCCTTTGGTCGCTCGCTGAAAACGTCGATTCGTGCGATGGACCCCGACATGCAGGGGAGCACGTCGCGCGGATGGCGCGGGGTTGGGTCGTGGCTCGTGGTTTGCGCGGTTCTCGGGACGGGAATCGCGTGCAATCCGGAGCAACGCCTCGAAGAGAGTCGGCTGCGGAGCTACGGGCGCTACGGGCGCTCGGTCGCGATGAGCCTCGGCATCGCGGCGGTGGGGGCGCCCGAAGAGGACAGCGGTCACGGCGCGGTCTACGTACTGGCGCAGGGCGGCGACGTCTTCTCGCCCGCCGGGCGCATCGCGCCGCCGACGCCCGACTACGGTCACTTCGGCGACGCGGTCGCGATCGACGGCTCGACGCTGGTGGTCGGCGCGCCGCGCACGAACCGCCCGGGCGCGGTGCGGGCGGGCGCGGTCTACGTCTTCGAGCTCAGCGCGAACGCGTACACGCTGACCGCGACGCTCTCGTCACCCGCGCCGCAGCAGGCGTGGGAGGCGTTCGGGACCGCGGTCGCGGTCGACGGAGACCGCATCGTGGTCGGTGCGCCCGATCGCGACGTGCTCGGCGCGACCGACGCGGGCATGGCGTACGTGTTCGAGCGGAGCGGCTCGAGCTGGACCTACGTGGCGGGGCTCTCGGCGCCCTTGCCGGCGAGCTCCGACAAGCACGGCGCAGCGGTCGCGGTGTTCGGGGACTCGATCGCGGTCGGCGCGCCGCTGCGCGACTTCAGTGTCCGCGGCGGCACGAACCGTGGCGCGGTCTACGTGTACGAGCCGGGTTCGTTCGGCTTCGTGCGCACGCAATCGCTCGCGGCGTCCGACGGTCGAACGGGCGACGGCTTCGGGCAGAGCCTCGCGGGGATCGAGGACGCGGGCACGCGGCGTCTGCTCGTCGGCGCGGCGGGGGTCGACGTGTCGTACGCGCTCTCGAGCCTCACGAACGCGGGCGCGGCGTACCTGTACGAGAGCGCGGTGAAGTCGTCGTTCGGGGCGCCCACGAAGCTCGGAGCGACGAAGCCGAGCGCGAACGCAGGCTTCGGAGGTCGTGTCGCGATCTCGACTCGGACCCTCGTCGTCGGTGCGGCGGGGACCGACGGCGCGGTGCTCTCGGCGGGGGCAGCGCACGTGTTTCGGCTCGCGGGCGGCGGGGGGAGCGAAGAGGCGATCCTGGTCGACGAGAGCCCCGATTCGCACGCGATCCTCGGGAGCGCGGTCGCGATCGTGGAGGACCTCGCGATCGTGGGCGCGCAGAACGAGGATCTCGGGCAGGGGCTCACGGACACGGGCTCCGCGCACGTGTTTCGTGGGGCGAGCGGGAGCTGGTCGCGGGTCCACGTCGCGCACGCGGCGGAGTCGCCGACGAACGGTTCGTATGGGCGCGTGCTCGCGGTCTCGGACGACACGTTGGTCTCGGGCAACACGAGCGGCGTCGACGTCGCACACCGCGAGGTGGAGGCGTGGTCGATCACGGAGCGGCTGGTGCCGGTCGCGGGTGCGTCGTTCTTCGCGGCGGCGGTCGAGGACGACACGCTCGCGCTCTTCTCGCGGCAGCCGTTGCCGACGGTGGGTCGGCTCGAGATCCGCACGTGGAACGGGACGACGTGGGCGCTGGCGCAGACGATCCTGCCGGATCTCGTGTCGGCGGCGTTCCCGGAGGAGTCCGCGAACGGCGCGACGCTCGCGCTGCGAGGCGACGTGCTCGTGCTCGGGTGTCCGCGCTGGAACGGCGGCGACGGGCGGGTGTTCGTGTACCGCCGCGCGTCGGGGACCTGGAGCCTCGCGCAGACGATCGACGCGCCGACCGCGGCGTCGACGTTCGACACGAACTTCGGACGCGACGTGGTGCTCGACGGGAGCACGCTCGTGATCTCGGAGGTGCCTTCGGCGGGCATTCCGGGGACGCGATACGGCCGCGCGCACGTGCTCGTGGACGTGGGCGGGACCTTCGTGTCGCAGCAGGTGATCACGTCGCCGACCTCGGCGGACGGCGACTACTTCGCGTCGTCGATCGCGCTCGACGGAGACTTGCTCGCGGTGGCGCGTGCGGAGGCGACCGACACCGTGTTCGTGTACCGGCGCACCGCGGGCACCTTCGGGCTCGTGTGGAGCCTCGCGCTCGCCAACCAGATCGACTCTTCCGATCGACGCATGCTCGATCTGAACGACGACGTGCTCGCGCTCGGGCTGCCCGCGTTCGACTACGAGGTTCTCGCGGACGCGGGTGAGCTGCGGCTGCTGCGTCGCGAGCTCGACGACACCTTCGTCGAAGAGAACGTGCTGCGAGCGAACCGCGCGATCTCGAGCCTCGGGCTCGGGCGCGAGGTGCGCTTGGTCGACGGGCTCGTGATCGGGACCGCGCGTCAGGCCTTCGCGGCGTCTCCGGGTCGCGTCTACGCGTTCCCGCGCTGAGCGCCCCATCCGACGCGCTCGCCGACCGCGCTCAGTCGGGCCGTGGACGATCCTCGTGACACGATGCGAGATCGGCTCGGCGAACGCGCAAGGAACCTGCTCGAGGGTCGACGTGGTCTATCCGGACGCTGCGCCAGGGTCCACGTTCGGGATCCGAGTCGTCGAGGTCGAGGTCGAACGGCACGCCTGCGCGGAGTCGACCCACTGGTTGGGGCTCCTCGCCCAAGTGCAGCTCCAGCTCTGCCGCGCAGACGTGCCGCGGCCATCTCACTCCTCGCAGCCCGAGGCCTCCGTAGCCGAAGGACGCGTCCGCAGTCGATTCGGTCACCAGCGGCGCGTCCACCCACCCGATGACCCACCCAGTTGCCACGTCGACCGCGCCTCGCACCCGATCGTCACGCCGTTCCACCTCGTGGACGTGCCACGTCCGCGAGCCATCGAGGGTGGCTGAGACGTCGCCTCGCGCGTCGCGAAGGACGATGGGCGCACCCGCCGGAGAGCTCACCGAAGCTCGTTCCCACCCGCCCCCGAGCCAAGTCACGAGGGTCGATGGCTCGAAGGGATCGAGGTCGACCGCGTCGCACGGGAGCTCGACCGTCGGCGTGTGAACGAGGCGAACCCCCTCCGGCGGATCCACCTCCACGCGCAGTCGGCCGCTCTCTGCCGAGAGGCGGTGCACAGCGTGTGGCACGAACGCTTCGGCGACCAAGAACGGTCGCGCGGGAGCGAGTACTTCGTCCGCGTCCGTCGTGTCCTCGAGCCGCCACTCGGGTCGTTCGGCGGCGACGCGGACTTCGTCGGCGAACACGTCGACCGTGATCTGGAACGCAAACCCATCCATCTCGCGTCCATCAGCGTGGCGACCGATCGCGAAGTATCGTTCCGTCGCGCCGCTCCACGTGTAGCGGCATCCAGGCGGCGTCTCGGGTGCAGGCGTCGGCGGCGCAGGCGTCGGCTCGGCCGCCACCGGCATCACCGAGGGCTGCACGCCGACGGAGGAGGTGCTCCCGCACGCGACCAAGAGCACGAAGGACGCCGTTCGGAGCCGCGCCGCGTGCGTATGGCCTCTCGTTCGACGCGTCTGCATGAAACCTCGATCGGTCAGCTCGGGTAGCCGACCATGCGGTTCTTCTCGGGATCCCAGAGCT
>CALJLK010000615.1 GCA_937982655.1 uncultured Sandaracinus sp. | reverse complement strand
GCATGCACCAACGCCTCGCGCTCCAGGCGCTGCACCTCCGCGTTCGTCAGCCCGCCGGCGGCTCCGCGACCGGGACGACGCGCTTGCGACGCCAGCCGATCACCAAGAGCACCGCGAGCACGACGTGCAGCGCGAGCGCTCCGCCGAGCACGGCCTTGAGCGCGGTGGAGCTCCCGCGCGTGACCGCGATCGGGCCGAAACGCACGAGGTTCGCTTCGCGCTGCGGAACCTCGACGTTCGCCTGCACTTGCACGACCGCGACGTCCTCGAGCGTCATGTCCTGCACCGCGCCCGCCACGAGCGCGCGCACCGCGGCGTCGTCCACCGGATCACCGCGATGCCGCACCAGCACCGACGCGCGTGGGCGCGGGCGCGTCTCGTCGAGCGCGATGCGCCGCGTGTCCGGCAGCGCGACGTGCACGCGCGCTTCGAGCACCCGCTCCATCGTCTCCACCGAGCGCGAGAGCTCACCCGCCAGCGCGCTCACGTAGCGCGCGCGCTCTTCGGTCGCGGTCGGCACGAGGCCCGGCTGCCCGAACACCTCCGCCAGCCCCGGCGCGCGCTCGCGCGGCAGTCCCTCCGCACGCAACACCTCGAGCGCGGGCGCGACCTCTTCGGGCGCGACCGTGACCGAGAAGCGCGCGTCTTCGCCGGTCCCGACCGCTTCCTTCGCGGCGCCGATGCCGTGCGCGTGGAGCGCGACTACGAGCTGGTTCGCGTCGGTCTCCGACAGATCCGACTCGAGCGTCGCCTCGCAGCCGACGAGCAGCGCGAGCGCGCAGAGGGTTCGAAGCGCGAAACGCATCAGCCGGCCGAGAAGCTGTAGCGCGCGCCCATGCGCGGCGCCGCGAACGACGGGAACCGAACGCGGCTGACTTGGTTTCGGATACACGTCTTGAACTCGCCCGAGCCCGCGCGCGCGCTCACGCCCATCACGCTGCCGCTGCCCGCGATCGCGATGTCGATCGTGACGTTACCGAGCGCGCCGCCGCGACGGAGCTCGGGGACGACACACGCGTTGTAGATGGAGTTCAGGCTGCGGTTCATCGTCGACGCGACGTCGCCCGGCGAGAGGCGCGCTTGGCTGCCGCTGCCCGTCGCGTCGCCGAGGTCGATCGGCACGTTCATCGCGTCCTCGTACGAGCCGTGGAAGCCACCCGGTCGCCCGCCGCCTCCGCCGCCCGCGCGTCGCATCCCGCCGCCACCGCGAGGCGGATCCGGCAAGATGCCGGCGGTGCCTTCGACCTCGATCTGACCGCGCTGGAAGAGATCGCCCATGTCCGCCTGCGCGACTTGCTCGTTGCCCCCCGCTTCGCGCGTCATCAGGAACACCGCGACGCCACCGCCGAGCACGAGCAGCACGCCCGCCGCGATGGCCGCCTTCGCGACGCCCGTGCGTTTCTCCGCGCTCTCTGCGCGCTTGAGCGCCGCCTTGCGCGCGTCCTCTTCGCGACGGATGCGCGCTTGGTCGACGAACTCGCGCAGCTCCGGGTGCTCCTTCACGGGGCGGCGATCGCCGTCGTCCATGTTGAGCAGTACGTGGTCGGCGAGGACCTCGCTCTTGACGATCAGCTCGACGAGCTCGCGCCCGGAGAACGGCCCGTGATCGAGCCCGTCCTTCACGACCATCCAGCGCGGCGCGTCGTTCTCGGTGATCTTCGCGAGCAGACCGCCGAGGTCGACCTCCGCCGCAGCGCCAGGTGCGGGGCCGGGCAACGACGTGCGGAACTCTTCGTCGATGCCGACGCGACGACCGACCTGCGGCGTCGCCGCACTGGCGCCGGCCGCCGCCGGCTTGGGTGGTGGTCCCGGCGGTCGAGGCTTCGCACCCGCAGGCGGCGGCGCGGGCGGGCGAGGCGCGGCAGGCTTCGCGGGCGTCGCGACGGCAGGCGTCGTGGGCTTCGCGGTCGCCGGCGTCGCGGCAGCAGCGACCTTCGGCGCGGGCTCGTCGGCCACGCCGTCGCCGTCCACGTCGACGTCCACGTCGAAGTCGTGCGCGTCGGCCTCCGGCGCGGCGGCGGCGAGCGGTTGCAGCGCGGAGCGGACCTCGTCGGGCGAGCCGAAGCGCGCCGCCGGGTCGAGCGCGAGGCAGCGCAACAAGATCTCGTCGATCGCGGGCGTCGCCTCCGGGTGCGCCTGCGAGGGCGGCACGAAGCCCTCCGCGGGCGACTTGCCCGTGAGGAGCTGGTAGAGGATCGCGCCGACGCCGAAGATGTCGCTGCGCGCCGTGGGCGGCTCGCCGGCCTTCACCTCGGGTGCGAGCGAAGCCTGCTCCGCGTAGGGGAGGGCGTTCGGTCCCTGCGACTCGACGAGCGCCTTGCCGAGGCCGAAGTCGGAGACCTTCACGCGGCCGGCGCTCGTGACCCAGACCACCTCGGGGCGAAGCGCGCCGTGACAGGTGCGCGAGTGCGCGGCCGTGAGGGCGCGGCAGACGTGCGCGACCACGTTGTACGCGCCGCGCAGCGACATCGGTCGGCCCTCCGCGATGCGCTTCGCGAGCACCTCCGCGAGGTGATGCCCGTCCACCCACTCGCTCGCGACGAAGCCCGAGCCGACGCCGTAGGTCGCCGCGATGTTGCGGTGCGCGAGCCGCGCGGCGACGCGACACTCCTCGCGCAGGCGCTTGAGGCCCGCCTCGTCGAGCAGCCCCTCCCGCAGCACGCGGAGCAAAATGGGCTTCTGCGTCTTTTGATCTTGTGCGCGAAGCACCATGCCGAGCGCGTCCTCGCGGACACCGCCCTCGACCAAGAAGCGGCCACCGACCAGAGACCCGGGAGAAAGAGGCCCGCCGATTGGCGGAACCGACGCGATGTCGCTCACGGGGCGCGAGGGTAGATGGCGTCGCGGGGGGGATCAACGCCCACGACGCGATGCGTCGTCAGCGCTTTCCGGTCGTCCTCGTCCGCAGCTCACCCCGGCGTGCACCGTCGAGGCACGCCGCGGCCTCGAGTGGCCTCGTCGCTCGTGGTCGTTCACGCCGACGACGGATTCCGGAAAGAAGCTCAGCCGTTTTCGCAATCCGCCCTACCGGACGGCGGAGCGAAGGCTCGTGGGTGGGGAGGGTCTGGCGACCTGGCGACAGACCCTCGAGGGAGCTGACTCACTCGAGCCGTATGCAGCCTTCGTCGGTGCGTCCGTCGCAGTCGTCGTCGTCGCCGTCGCAGACCTCCGGGTTGGGGATGCAACCGTCCGCGCAGCCTTCGTCGACGAGGTCGTCGCAGTCGTCGTCCACGCCGTTGCACACCTCGCCGACCGGGCGGCAGTCGGTCGAGCACCCCTCGTCGACCCGGGTGTCGCAGTCGTCGTCGTCGCCGTCGCAGATCTCGGGGCGCACCGAACAACCCGGACAGCCCTCGTCGATCCTGCCGTCGCAGTCTTCGTCTTCGGTCCCGTCGCAAATCTCGTCCGCGCAGAAGTCGCAGCCCTCGTCGACCTCGCCGTCGCAGTCGTTGTCGACGTGATCGCAGACCTCGGTGCTCGGCGTGCAGGTGCTGCGGCAGGCGAAGCGCACCTGCACGGTCGCGGTGCCTCCGGCGGCGACCGCGCTCGTGAGCGCGTCGCACGCTGCGCCCAGCAGCGTGACGGTGCCCGCGCCCGCGTCGTACGTGAACTCGGTCGACGGCACCCGCCCGGTCGCGCCGTCGATCGTGCTCTCCACGATCATGCGCGAGACGTCCTCGTCGCCGTCGAGCGCGACCGTGACCGAGCACGAGATGATGTCGGACGCGATCGCGCGCAGCGCGGACACGATCGACGCCGTGCTGCTCACCACGAACCAGTCCGCGGTGCCCGAGGTGCGCGGAAGCCCGCGGCCCGCCTCGGCCACGAGGTCCATCGTCGTCGCGTTCACACCGCTGTAGCCGAGCGCGTACACCGGCGCGCCAGCGGCGAAGAGGTTGCCGGCGGCGGTGGCGAGCGTGGCCTCGCTGTTGCCGGAGCAGTTCGGCGCGCCGTCCGTGATGAAGACGATCGCCTTCGGACGGCTCGGGATCGGATCGGCCGCCAGCTCGTAGAGCATGTTCGTGCGCGCGTAGTTCAGCGCGGTGGTGGCGGGCGTTCCGTCTCCGTCGGGTGCGGCGCCGCCGTAGCTCGCGCGGAACTGCGCGGCGGTCCAACCCACGCGCAGGTCGAGCAGCTCGGCGGCCGCGTTCACGTTGCACGCGCCCGACGAAGGGAACTCCATCACACCGAGGTTGAAGTCGGCCGCGAGCTCGTCGCTCATCGTGTTCAGCGCGGACACGAGCGAGTTCCAGCGCGACCCGCTCATCGAGCCCGACGAGTCGAGCACGAAGTAGAGGTTCGGGCGGATCCGCGACGACATCGTGGTGTCGTTCGAGCAGGTCGGGGTGCTCGCGGGCGGGGGCTCGCACGCGTCGCCCACGCCGTTGCCGTCGAGATCTTCTTGGAAGAAGTTCGCGACGCTCGGGCAATTGTCGCAGGCGCTCCCGATCGTGTCGGCGTCAGGATCGGCCTGGTCCGCGTTCGAGACCGTGCGGCAGTTGTCGAGCCGGTCGAAGACCCCGTCGCCGTCGGTGTCGAGGAAGGGATCGTACGGATCGAACGGGCATGCGTCGCCGAGTCCGTCGCCGTCGGTGTCGAGCTGATCGCGGTTGGCGACGCCAACACAGTTGTCACACAGGTCGCCGACGCGATCGCCGTCGGCGTCCGCTTGATCGGGGTTCGCGACTTCCGGACAATTGTCGAAGACGTCGACCACGCCGTCTCCGTCGTCGTCGCTGCTGAAGCCGCCGCCGCACGCGTCGCCGGTTCCGTCGCCGTCGGTGTCGAGCTGGTCGGCGTTCGCCACGCTCGGGCAGTTGTCGCACGCGTCGCCGAGCCCGTCGCGATCGTCGTCCGCTTGGTCGGGGTTCGCGACGCGCCAGCAGTTGTCGACCGAGTTGTCGACGCCGTCGCCGTCCACGTCGCCCATCGGATCGACGAAGGTCTCGCACGCGTCGCCGATGCCGTCGCCGTCGGCGTCGGCTTGATCGTTGTTCGCGACCTCGAAGCAGTTGTCGCACGCGTCGCCCACACGATCGCCGTCGCCGTCCGCTTGGTCCGGGTTCGCGAGCATCGGGCAGTTGTCGGTCGGGTTCGGGACGCCGTCGCCGTCGGTGTCGTCGGGCGCGCTGCCGTCGGGGAGCTGCGCGTCGCGCGGATCGTTCGCGTCGGGACGTGTGCCGCCGTCGTCGAGCTCCACGCACCGGAACTCGATGCAGGCGCCAGTCGGACAGTCGGTCGCGACCTCACACTCGCGCGCGGGCGATCCGGACGCGCCGCACGCCGTCGCGAACGCGAGGAGGAGCGCGGCGAGGACGCGCCGAGAGTGCCGACGCGTGGACGAACGCGTCGCGAGGAGACCCAACCGATGCTGCATGTGCCGCTCCCGAAGTGAAGAGTGCTCAGTGTCGGAGAGGCGCGGCCGAAGCTCAAGCGGGATCGGTGTTTTCCGTTGATGGTGAAGGGAAAACCCGTGGCGCTCGACGACGGTTGGCTGGGGCGTCGAGCTCGCTCCGTTGCGCGGCTTGTACGGTGCGAGTGGTTCGGGTCGCTCTCGGGTCAGTCGAGAACGCTCGCGTCGAGCTCCACCCCGACCGGGCAATGGTCCGAGCCCGTCACGTCGGGGTGGATCGTCGCCCCGCGCACGAAGGACATCGCGCCTTCCGACGCGAGCACGAGGTCGATGCGCCAACCGACGTTCTTCTCGCGCACGCCGAAGCGTTGGCTCCACCACGAGTACGCGCCTTCGCGGGTCGGGTGAAAGCTCCGGAAGGTGTCGGTCCAGCCGGCCGCGCACCAGCGGCGCACTTCGTCGCGCTCTTCCGGCAAGAACCCCGACGTCTTCTCGTTCGCCTTGGGGCGCGCGAGATCGATCGTCTCCGGCGCGGTGTTGAAGTCGCCCATCACGAGCACCCGCCCGCCATTCGCGCGCAGCGGCTCGAGCGCGTCGAAGAGCTTGCGGTAGAACGCGAGCTTGAAGGGCACCCGATCGTTGCTGCGATCCTTCCCGCTGCCGTTCGGGAAGTAGACGTTCGCGATCCACAGCCGCCCGAAGCGCGCGATCTGAACGCGACCTTCCGCGTCCATCTCCGCGTCGCCCAGCGAGGTCACGAGCTCGTCGAAGGGTCGCTTCGCGTAGAGCCCGACGCCGCTGTAGCCCTTGCGCTCGGCGGCCACGAAGTGGGTCTTCCAGCCACGCGGCGCCCGCAGCGCTTCGGGCACCTGCTCGGGCGTCGCCCGCGTCTCCTGCAGCCCGACCACGTGCGCGCGGGAGCTCTTCAACCAGTCCGCGAATCCTTTGTCCGCGACCGACCGGAGCCCGTTCACGTTCCACGAGCGAACACGCCAACGACTCGACATCGCGCGCGCCCTGTCACGCGGGGGCGAGCCCGGCAAGCGAGCGGGTGGGGGCGAGCTCGTCGCTTCGCAAGAACCCGCGCCCTCACTCGCGACCGCTGCTACCCTGCGGGTCGCATGAGCGCTTCGGTCGGTCGGCGCGATCCCTTTCTCGGCGCGGTCCTCGACGGCAAGTACGAGGTCGTCGCCGCGATCGCGCGCGGCGGCATGGGGCGCGTGTACCGCGCGGTACAACGCCCGCTCGGGCGCGAGGTGGCGCTCAAGGTCCTCGACCTCGATCAGCTCGACGCGAAGGCCAAGGGCTCCGACTTCGCGCGCCGTTTCTTCCTCGAAGCGGCGGCCTGCGCGAAGCTCCACCACCCGAACACCGTCGTCGTCTACGACTACGGCCAGGCCAGCGAGGACGTCTTCTACATCGCGATGGAGCTCCTCGACGGACGCACGCTCGACCACGTGCTCCAGGTCGAGGCGCCGCTCGATCCGGTGCGGGTGAAGCACATCGCGCTGCAGATCTGCGGGTCGATCGCGGAGGCGCACGAGCGCGGCATGATCCACCGCGATCTCAAGCCGTCGAACGTGATGCTGAACGTGCGCGGCGCGGATCCGGACTTCGTGAAGGTGCTCGACTTCGGCCTCGTGAAGCAGGCGGACGACGTCGGGCTCACGCAGAGCGGCGCGCTGCTCGGCACCCCGCGGTACATCGCGCCCGAGCAGATCGGCAGCTCCGACGTCGGGCCGGAGAGCGACGTCTACTCGCTCGGCGCGTGCCTCTACCACTGCCTGACGGGACGTCCGCCCTTCGAGAGCGAGTCGAAGTTCGTGCTCCTCGCCTCGCACATGAACGTGGAGCCGCCTGCGATCCACGAGGTCTATCCGGAGAGCCCCACGAGCCCGGAGCTCGCGGCGGTGATCATGCGCTGTCTCCGCAAGGATCCGGCGATGCGTTTCCGATCGATGGGCGAGCTCGTCGATGCCTTGCTGTCGACGCCCGAGCCGAGCAGCGCGGGGCGCTCGAGCTTGCCGACCTCGTCGAGCCCCGGCATTTCGAGCGGCATCTCGAGCCCGGGCATCTCGCGGCCCGGGACGTCGAAGCCACCCTCGGTGCTCGAGCGCTCCGGCGTCCAGCGCTCGAGCCCGGACGTGCTCGCGACGAGCGTCCAGCGCCCAGGCGTCTCGCTCGCACAGGCGCCGACGATGGCCGCTCCGAGCACGCCGTCGCTTGCCGACGATCCGAAACGCGCGGTGCCCGTCGCGCTCGTGGCGGTCTTGCTCGGCGCGCTCGCGGTGATCGGCGGCTGGTGGTTGCTCCGCGGACCCGCGACGCCGGAGATGCGCGCGACCCCGATCGTGAGCACGCCCGTGCCGACCCCCGTCGAACCTCCGGCGACCCCCACGGCGCCCACGACCACGCCGACGACCACGCCGACGACGACCTCGATCGAACCGGTTCGTCTCCTCGTCGAGCCCGTCGGCGCGCGTGTGCGACGTGCGGACGTCGACCTGGGCGACGCGCCGATCACGCTGCCGATTCCGAGCGGTGAGAGTTGGACCCTGCGCGTCGCAGCCGACGGCTACGAGCCTCGCGAAGTCACGGTGCTCGCAGGCCAAGGCGAGGTGCGCATCTCGCTCGAGCGTGAGCGCAGCGGCGGTCGAAGGTCACGCCCCGTCACGACCGAGCCCCCGACTGTGGTCGCACCCGTCGTCACGCCCCCGCCTGTCGAACCCGCGCCGGTGATGCGAGAGCCGAGCGTCCGCACGGACAACCGCGACCCCTGGGGCGGCGGTTAGTGTTCGCGGCGTTTTGTGTTCGCTGCGGCCTTCGGCCTTCGCTCACGGAGCGCGGGGAGATTGTCGTTCCGCGCTCTCGCGCGGGCCGACCGTCTCGTGGAAACGTGCGGCTTCACGGACTGGCGTCCGTTCCGCTTCGCACGTTTCCACTTCGAACCCCCGCGACCCCCTCCTCTCGCCCGCCGTCCGCTTCGCGCTTTTGTTCGCTGCGGCCTACGGCCTTCGCTCACGGAGCGCGGGGAGATCCCCGCGACCCCCTCCTCTCGCCCGCCCTGCGCTTCGCCTGCGGCTGCGCTACGGGCGGGCGCTCGGACGCTCCGCGGGCGAGGGGGCTGCCGCCCCCTTCGAACCCCTGCTCGGGTGCTGTGGCGCATTGGATTGCGTGGCGCGCATCGGATGGCGCGGCGCGCAATCAACGTGAAGTCAACCGCTGCCGTCTTCGTCGAGCGGGTGATCCGCGAGCGTGAACGCGTCGCTGATCTCCGTCGCGTCCTCGCCGCCGAAGCGCACCGGGCCCGCCATCACGGTCGTGTGCTCGTCGGTCATGCCGAGCTCCGCGAGCTGGCTCTTCCCGCGCTCCACCACCGCGTCGAGCCCGAGCTTCACCTCACGGCTCGGCACGTCCTTCGCGGCCAGGAGCGACGCCCGCATCTCGCGCGCGTCGCGGAAGCGCCCCGCGGCGTCGAACGAGAGCGCCTTCATCACCACCGCCTCCAGCAGCGGTGAGATCGTCGGTCGCACCGCGCCGACCGGGGCCGGACGCTGGGTGAGGATCTTCGCGATCAGCGCGTTGTAGTTGTCGGCCGAGAACGGGAGCATGCCCGTCAGCGCCTCGTAGAGCAGCACGCCGGCCGCCCAGAGATCCACGCGGTGATCGATGTTGCGCTCACCCCGCGCTTGTTCGGGCGCGAGGTAGTAGGGCGTGCCCACCACGATGCCGGTGCGCGTGAGCGAGAGCGTCTCGTCGAGCACGTTCTTCGAGATGCCGAAGTCGAGCAGCTTCACCTGACCGTCGGTGGTCAGGAACACGTTGTCGGGCTTCAGGTCGCGGTGGACGATGCCCTTCTCGTGCGCGGCGTCGAGCGCCGAGAGCACCTGCGCGACCACGTCGCATGCCTGTGCGATCGGCAGCGCGCCCTCGATCTTCAGCTTGTCCGCGAGCGACGTCCCCTCGAGCAGCTCCATCACGAGGTACGGGCTGCCGTCCGGCAGGCTCCCGAGATCGAAGACCTGCACGATGTTCGGGTGCCCGATGTTGCCCGCGGTGCGGGCCTCGCGCTCGAAGCGCCGCTTCGACTCCGTGCCCGCTTCGTGCCCGCGCAGCAGCACCTTCACCGCGACCTTGCGCCGCAGCCCGGTGTGCTCGGCGCGGTAGACCACGCCCATCCCACCGCGGCCGATCAGCTCGTCGAGCCGGTACTTCCCGTCGAGGGTGAGCCCGAAGAGCCGCGTCACGCTCGGCGAGTCGTCGACTTCGATGTCGACCTCGTCCGGCACGGGCGTCTTCCACACCGGCTCCAGCGACGCGGGTGGAAACACGGAGCCACGCTTTCGCGGCTTCATCTCGATCGAGCGCCCCGTCACTGGACACTGCGTGGTGCCCGCCTCGTGAGGCAGGTTGCAGTGCGGACACCGAACGAAGCGTTCCTGGCTCATCGCAGACCGGCGACCAAGGTACTTGGGTGGCGGGAGGGCTACAAGCTGCACGCGCGGCCTCGCGATCCTCGAGCGCGAAGACCCGATCGTGCATTCGACGAGCCTCGAAAGGTCGGTGCCGGACGTTTACCTCGACGGGCTCGAGCACCTTCAACCCACGCTCGACCAGACGTGCGATCGGTCGGAGGCTCTACGACGACGGCTTCGGATCCGAATCGGCGTAGAGACACCGGAAGGTCCGGCGCTGTCGCACCGCTCAGCTCTCGCCGAGCCGGATCCCGATCACCAGCGTGCCGCCGAGGTGGCTCTGGCCGGCCACGAAGAACGGGTCGCCCGGGCTCGCCACCACCTGAAGGAGCGGCAGGTAGTCCTGCTCGCCCTCGCGCTGGATCGAGACCTTCACGCGGAAGCGGCCGTCGGGGCCGATGCGCTGGAGCTCGACGCGGAGCTTGCGGCCGTTCGGCAGCGCGATCTCGTGCGGGGTTCCGGTGCGGAGCTGGAGGTCGCTGCGCTCGAGGACCTCCATCGACCGGAAGGAGTCGAAGGGCGGGCGACGCAGCGCGGTGATCTGGGCGAGCTCGGGCGCGATGGTGCCCGGGGCTTCCTTGGCGAGGACCACGAGGACCTCGCCGCGCGTGACTTCGCCGCGGGGCTGGGCGTGTGCCGCCGAAGGCGCGAAGGTCGCCACGGAGGCCAGGACGCCGACGAAGAGCGCGGCCACGAGGCCGAACGACGCGGTGCCGAACGACCCGGTGCCGGACGACGCGAGGCCGAACGACGCGAGAACGGTGCGGACGGTGCGCATCAGAAGCTCCCTTCGTCGATCCACACGACCGCGAGCGGCTGGCCTTCGCTGCCTTCGACGTGGAAGACGGTGCCGGTGCTGGCGCCCCACTCGACGCTCTCGACCTCGCTCCCGCCGGGCGGGTGGACGAGGACGGGAGCCTGGGTGTTGTCGACGAGGACCTCGCGACGGGTGTCGAACGGGTGGGCTGCCGTCTCGTCGGTGGACGGCGGGCGGGTCACGAAGAAGAGGGTGACCGCCGCCGCGAGCGCGATCACCGCACCGACCGCGACGCGGGTGCGCGTCTTGCGCTGACCTTCGATCACGCGGAGGCGCGGGTTCGGCTGAGCCGCGAGGCCACCCTGGATGCGGCCGAAGAGCGCGTCGGCGTCGAAGTCCGCCGCGGCTTCCGCTTCGAGCCGGACGAGCTCGCCGATCCGCCCGAGGGCCGCGAGGCGCGCCTCGTCCTCCGTACCCTCGACCTCGCGCGCGACGACCTTCGCTTCGCCCTCGGAGAGGTCGCCGTCGAAGTAGCGGTGCAGCTTGTCGGGGGGGAGGCTCATGGTGGCTCGGGCGGTTCGCTCGGGAGAAACGCGGTCTTCGTCAGGGTGCGGGAACGACCCTGGGCTTCTTCGTCAGGGCCCAGGGTCGGAGCGACCCTGAGCTTCTTCGTCGGCCCGGGTCTGACGACCCTGAGCTTCTTCGTCGGCCCGGGTCTGACGACCCTGGGCTTCTTCGTCGGCCCGGGTCTGACGACCCTGGGCTTCTTCGTCGGCCCGGGTCT
>CALJLK010000614.1 GCA_937982655.1 uncultured Sandaracinus sp. | reverse complement strand
GTGCTGCTGCGTCGGCGTCCGGCGGCTGACCGGCTCACCGGGCGTCGGAGAGCTGAACCCCGCCCGCCGGCAGATACCCGGAGATCGCGTAGTCCCGCACCATACGATCCGCCACGAAACGCCAGGCCAACGTCGCCATCGCGCGCTTGACCCGATGCAGCCAGGCGGTCGGTGTCCCGGACGCATCCCGCAGGTAATAAAGAGGCGCGACCTCTTCCCGGAGCACCCGCACGAGATCTTCCTGATCCCGCTGGTCCTGGATCGCGACGTCACGGTGCACCTCGCCCGCCCCGATCGCGAACCCGTTCGCACCGTCGAAGCCTTCCTCCCACCAGCCGTCCAGGATCGAGCAGTTGAGCGCCCCGTTGAGGACCGCCTTTTGCCCGCTCGTCCCCGAAGCCTCCAGCGGTCGGCGCGGGTTGTTCAACCACACGTCCACCCCTCGGGTCAGCGCGCGACCGAGGCTCAGATCGTACCCCTCGAGCAACACGACCTTGCCGAGGAAACGCGGATCGCGGCTCGCGCGGAAGACCGTCTGCAGCAGCCGCTTGCCGCCCTCGTCCTTCGGATGCGCCTTGCCCGCGAACACGAAGCGCATCGGGTGCTTCGGGTCGTTCACGAGCGCGTCGAGCACGTCGAGATCCTCGAGCACCAGGCTCGCGCGCTTGTAGGTCGCGAAGCGGCGCGCGAAGCCGATCAACAGCGCGTCCTCGTCGAGCGCCTCTTCCAGCGCGCGCTGCACGGCCACGTCCTCGCCCCGTCGACGCGCCTGCGAGATCGCGAGCGTGCGCACGTGGTGGACGAGATCGCGCTTGAGCCCCCGTCGCACCTCCCAGAGCGCGGCGTCGCTCACGTCGAGCATCGGCGCCCAGGTGTCCGGCTCCGACTGCGCCGACCGCCAACCGGGCTCCAGCGTCGCGTCGAGCAGATGCTCCATGCGCGGGGCGCAGAAGGTCGGCAGATGCACGCCGTTGGTCACGTGGCCGATCGGCACCTGATGCACCGGCCGCTCGGGCCAGAGGCGCTTCCACATCTCGCGGCTCACACGCCCGTGCAGGTACGACACGCCGTTGACGCGGTGCGCGAGCTTGAGCGCGAGGACGGTCATGCAGAACGTCTCGTCGTCGCTGTCGGGGTGGACGCGGCCGAACGCCATCAGACCACGCGCGTCGAGCCCGAGCCGAGTCGCGATCGGGAGCAGGTGCTCCACGAGCAGATCTTCGTGGAAGCGATCGTGTCCCGCCGGGACCGGCGTGTGCGTCGTGAAGAGCGTCCGGCTCGCGACCTCCTGCACCGCGTCGTCCAGCCGGAGCCCCTCGCGCTCCACGTGCGTGGCCACCGCTTCGAGCGCCGCGAACGCGCTGTGGCCCTCGTTGAGGTGCAGCACGCCCGGGCGAATCCCCATCGCGCCGAGCGCGCGAAGCCCGCCCACCCCGAGCAGGAGCTCCTGCCGGATGCGCATCCGCTCGTCGCCGCCGTAGAGCCGATGCGTCAGCCCGCGATCAGCCTCCGCGTTCTGCTCCACGTGCGAGTCGAGCAAGAGCAGCCGCACGCGTCCCACCGCCTGCTCCCAGACCGCGGCGTGGATCACGCCCGTCTGCGTCTCGACCGTCACGAGCAACGGCTCGCCCGACCGATCGAGCACGCGGCGCAGCCCCTTCGCGCTGGGATCGATCGTCGGGTAGCTCTGCTCCTGCCAGCCCTCGCGATCGAGGGTCTGCCGGAAGTAGCCCTCGCGGTAGAGGAGCCCGATCCCGATCAGCGGCAGGCCACGGTCGGACGCGCTCTTGAGATGATCGCCGGCGAGCACGCCGAGTCCGCCCGAGTAGATCGGCAACGACTCGTGCAGACCGAACTCCGCGCTGAAGTAGGCGATCGGCGCGTGATGAAGCCGACCGGCGTGCCTGCGGCCCCAGGTTCCGTCCCCCGCGACGTACGCGCGGAGCTTCGAGACCGCCTCGTCGAGGACGGGCGCGAGCCCGTGGGCGTCCACGCGGGCGACCAACCGCGCATCGTCGAGCCCCGCGACGACGGCGTGCGGATCGTGCCCGCTCGCCTCGAAACGTTCCGGATCGAGCGCGTGGAAGATCGCCGCGCCGTCGATTCCCCAGCTCCACCAGAGGTTTCCGGCGAGCTCCAGCAGTTGCGCACGAAGACGTGCGGCGTCGGCGTGAAGCGGTCGGTTCATGGCTGTTCTCCTTCGTGGTGGGCGCGAAACGCTCGTCGCACCCGTCGCACACCCGCGGGCACCTCCGCTCACGAGTGACTCACGACAGAGTTACTACGACACGAGTCCGGCGTCCACCCCACGATCCGTGCGACTTTGCGATGGTCCGCTTGCTCTCGACGGGCGTTCGCGGCTAGACCAGCGCCCGCGTCGCGGGATGCCCCCGCCGCTGGGATCTGCCTTGCTCGATTGGCTCGCCACCCTGGTGACTCGTCACCGCATCCTCGTCCTGGGGACGCTCGTGATCCTGGCTGGCACCGCCGGGACGCAGATCCCGAAGATCCAGGTCGACCCCTCGGTCGAGAACCTCATCTCCTCGTACGAGGGTGAGGCGATGGGCGAGCGGGTCGCCGAGCGATTCCGCGAGGATTTCGGTGGCACCGACCGCGTGATGATGGTGCTCGTCGAAGCGGAGGACGTGCTCGCGCGCGCGCCTCTGCAGTACCTGCACGACGTCACCCGGCACGTCACCGAAGAAGACTGGGTCGAGCGCGTCGTCAGCCTCACCGAGACACCGATGCCGCGTCGCGTGGCGCCGGTCGAAGAGACGGGCGGCTTCGACGATCTCGAAGAGGAGCTCGGTGGCGATCCGGAAGCGCCCGAGGGTGAGGGTGGCGGCGGCTTCGACGCGCTCGAAGACGAGCTCGATCAGCCAGACGAGGACGGCTTCGAGCCCGGCGTGGTGGACGCGCTCGTGAGCCTCGTCGAGGCGGATCCGGCCCGGTTCCCGGGAGGATTTCGCGAGCTCGGCCTGACGCTCCAGCGCGAGCTCGTGACGGCGCCGGTGGTCGACGGCGACACCGTCACCGACGAGGACGTCACGGAGCTCCGCGCGGCGCTCGAGCAATCGGAGCTGGTCAACGGGCGGCTCATCAGCGCCGACCGAACGCTCGCGGTCTCCGCGCTCTTCTTGAAGGAGATCCCGCCCAAGGAGATGCGTAAGCGGGTCTCCGATTTGCGCGAATGGCTCGCGGCGAATCCGCCGCCCGAGGGCATCGCGGTTCATCTCGGTGGTCTCCCGTATCTCCGCTCCGCGATCGTCGAGAACATCCGCTCCGACCAGCTCATGCTCGTCCCGCTGACCCTCCTGGTCAGCATGATCTTCCTCGGCCTGACCCTGCGCTGGAGCTGGGGCGTGGTCCTGCCGATCGGCGCGGTCGCGCTCACCGCGGTGATGGTGGTCGGCACGATGGGGCTCGTCGGCGAGCCCATGAACGTGCTCAACAACATCATCCCGACGTTGTTGATCATCATCGGGATCAGCGACTCGATCCACCTCGTCGCGCGCTACCGGGAGGAGCTGCAACGCGGTGACGGAGACAAGCTCCCCGCGGTTCAACGCATGGTCCGCACCATGGCGGCGGCCTGTTTCCTGACCTCGCTCACCACGGCGGTCGGTCTCGCGTCCCTCGCGATCTCCAAGACCGTGATGCTGCGCCACTTCGGCGTGACGAGCGCGTGCGGCGTGATGGTCGCGTACGTCGTCACGATCACGTTCGTGCCCGTCGTCGTGAGCTGGGTGAAAGCTCCCAAGCCGCGCACCAAGGAGACCGGAACGTGGCTGGACGTGGCGCTGATGCGGCTCACCGCGTGGGTGCTCAAGCGTCCCTTCACGATCCTCGCCGTGACGGCGATCGTCCTCGGCGGGTCGATCTACGGCGCCTCGCGGATCGAGGTCGATCACGCGCTGCTCGATCAGTTCGACGAGGAGGATCCGGTCCACGTCACGACGCTGCTCCTCGAAGAGAAGCTCGACGGCGTGCGCCCGCTCGAGGTCAGCCTCACGAGCGACGACGACGGACGCTTCCTCGATCCCGAGGTGCTCGCGAAGATCGACGCCATCGGCGCCTGGGCCGTGGAGCGGGACGAGATCCTCTCCTCCACCAGCCAGACCGCCATCCTGCGCCAATCGCTCTTCCTGCTCTCCAACGACCGCGCATCGTTGACCGCGCCTTTCGTGAACGTCGAGCAGGTGCGCGCGCTTCATCGATTGATGAGCGCCCGCGACGCCGACAAGAGCCCATTGAACGCATGGGTCACGCCCGACGCGCGTCACATGCGTTTCCAGATCAAGGTCCGCGACATCGGGGCCCAGGCCACCATGCGCTTCATCGAGGAGCTCGACGGACGCCTGAGCGAGAGCCTCGAAGGCACGGGCATCCGCGTCGCCTACACCGGCGAGGCCTACGACGGCTCGGTGGGCATGGACGCGGTGGTGAAGGATCTCCTCGGCAGCCTGCTGACCGCCGTCCTGATCATCTTCGTGCTGCTCTCGCTGCTCTTCCGCAGCCTCCGGCTCGGTCTCTTGAGCATCCCGCCGAACCTGCTGCCGCTCGTCGGCACGATGGCCTACATGGTCGTGCGGGACATCCCGCTCAACGCCGCCACGGGCATCGTGTTCTCGATCGCGCTCGGCCTCGGGGTCGACGGCAGCATCCACGTGCTCGCGCGCTTCCGCGAAGAGACCCGTGAGAAGGGGTTCATGGCGCACCCGGCGTTGATTCGCGCGGCGCGCGGCACGGGACGCGCGATCGTGGTCAGCAGCGTCACGCTCGCGGCGGGCTTCGCGGTCCTGCTGCTCAGCAACTTCATTCCCGTGCGGCTCTTCGGAGAGCTCATCGCGGTCACGGTGTTCGTCACGCTCTTCGCGACCCTGATCGTGCAGCCTGCGCTGCTGCAAGTCGCGGGCATGAGCCGCCGGGCCGTGCGTGCGAACGAGGCGCGGACGAAGCCCACGCCAGCGGAGTGAGGCGGACCGGGAGGTTCGCACACTTCACGCCGCCTCCGTTCGGCATAGGCCGATCGCGTGCCGTCGGCGTTCACGACCGCGACCGCGTCGACGGGCGTCGGTCACCCCGAAGGCTCGCGCGTTGGTCGTTGCCGAGCACGTCGCCGTTCACGACCACGTTGACGTGGTCGTTGACGGCGACATGTGTTCGGGTGCGTGTCCGCCGTTCGTGGCGTCGGCCACTTCTCGCGAATCGACCGGCCGCTTTCGCGACCGCTCACCGCTCATCGCTCACTCCGCCGAGTCGTCGCTCTTCGGCGCGTCGCTCTTCGCGGAATCTTCCTTCGGCTCGCGCCGAATCAATCCCGCGAGCCGCGCCTCGAGCTCTTCGATGCGGCCCTGCAGACGCTTCACTTCGCCCTGGAGCTGCTGCACGTGGCCCATCGCCGCGCCGATGACGGCCTTGACGCGATCGTCGGCCGTGGCGCGGAGCTCTTCGAGCGCTTCTTTCGGCGTGCTCGACTTCTTCTTGGGCTCGCCCTCGTCGTCCGCCTTGGCTTCGTCGGTGGGCTCGTCGCGGTGGAGCAGCTTGGAGAGCGGGCCCGGCAGCGAGCCGACCAAGCGATCGCGGCCTTCTTCGATGAGGGACTTCAGGGTCGAGCGACGCACGTCGCCTTCGCCCTTCTTCTCTTCTTCGTAGATGATCTGCGCGAGGGTGACGTTGGTCAGATCCTCTTTCGTCTTGTTGTCGACGATGCGGACGTCCTCGCCGTCGCGGACGTACTCCGCGATCTGCTGGAGCGTCACGTAGCGGCTGTCGCGGGTGTCGTAGAGCTTACGGTTCGCGTACCGCTTGATGATGCGCGGCTCTCGTGCGCTTCCGTCGGCTCTCGGTTCCACCCTGGGCTCCCTCGTTGCGTGGGCTCCTGGCATAGCTCGGAGCGACGCGCTGCGTCAAGAGCGCGCCTCGCGCGCTGCGTCATGAAACGTGCGGCGACACCCGCGAGTCGGTCGCAGCGGCCCGGCGTCACGAGCCTCTCGGAGACACCGTCTCTCGCCACGGACACCGTCGCAGCGCACGTCGCGACGCGCTGCGTCGACGGCTGCCGCCGTTCATTCGTGGTCGGTGCGCTGGAGCCTGCCGCTCCAACACTCGTAGCGTCGAACGCCGACCTCTCGGTCGATGGACGCCGCCACGAGCAGCACCTCGCCGGTCCACACGGCGCGACTGCCCCGTGGGGCCACGTCGTCGGGCAGCAACGCCGCGAAACCGCCGCGCGGTCCGGTGAGGGCCTCGCTCGTGCCATCCGGGAGCACGAGGCGGGCTTCGTCGCCTTCGCACGAGACGCTCGCGGTGCCTTCGAGGACCCGACGCTCGCGCCCGGCGGCACCGAGCCACAGCGCGCGTCGCGTTCCATCGCAGTCGCCCACGGCCGCGACCCCCTCCCCGACCGCCACCATGCCCCGCGGCTCGCAGCCTTCGAGCGCGCGCTCCGCGTGCGCGTACTGCGGGTCGAACTGTACCGCGTAGAACGTGGTCGCCAGCCCCTCGGACTCGTCGCAGACCGCGTAGTGCCAGACGTCGGTCGCGTGCACGAAGCCGAGCACCGTGGAGGCGCAGGGGCGCGGCAACATCAGGCCGACCCCGCGTCGTTCGCTCGGACCGGGAGCGAGCCGCGTGATTCCTACGGGCACGCACGTCGCCGCCGGCGCCGCGCCCGTCGCGCTGGCCTCCCCAGTGCCGACGCAGGGTGCGGGCGCGAGACGCGCCATGACCTCCACGTGTCCCGCTGCGGACACCGCCGCCGCCACGTGACCCCGGGTGCTCGCGAGCTCGCGTCGGGTCGGGCCGAGCTCGGTGGGGGGAGCGAACGCGCCATCCGCCGCGCCGCGTGTCGCGAGCGCACGAAAGCTCGTGCCGTGACGTTCGACCCATGCGACCGCGAGCTGGCCTCCGCCGCTCGCCGCCGAGAGCTCGAGGGCGTCCGGCGGGAACACCGCGTCGTCGTCCGGGATCGGCCGGTAGACCGCGCGCGGAGCTCCGACCGCGGCTCCCTGCCGATCGAGGGTGAGCAACTGGATCGCGCCTCCCACGGGCGCCGGCTCCGCGTAGATCAGGACCGGCCCCCGCGGACCGACGACCAGATCGAAGGCCGCTCCGGTGGTCACGGCGCGCGGCGCGGCGACCTCACGCCGAGGTGGCGGCGGTGGAGGCGGCGGCTCGGGCGTCGGAGGCGGCGGGTCGTCGCATCCGACCGCGAGCACGCACGCCATCACACTCAAGAACGCGTTGCGTCGTCCCACGACGGAGAGCCTACACGCGTTCGCGTGAGCCGACGCGTCGGGGATCCCACGACCGCCGACGTGAGCCGACGCGACGTCTAGGGCGGGCCGAGCGATCGCGTGCGGTCGAGCGATCGGCGTGGTCACTCGAGCTGCGGCCCCCGCACCGAAGAGGACTCACCCTCCCCGCGCGCGCCGGTAGGCCTTCACCGCCCACCACGTCAGCACCCCGAGCGGAACGCCCATCGCGACGCCGACGATGGCGGAGCCGAGCCAGAGCTCCTTGCCGAGCCCGAGCAGCGTGCTCCCGAGGGCGGACCAGAATTCCGAGGTCCAGATCGCGCTCCAGAGGCTCTGCTGACCGACCTCCGACTCCGCGGCGGCGAGCTGCTCGGCGAGCGCCGACTCGTCGCCGCCGTCCGTCCCGAGGACCCACGCGCCGACGCGCCAACAAAGCCAATAGAGAGGCACGGCCGTGAGCGGGTTCGTGATGAAGAGAATCGGGATTCCCGAGAGTTTGTTGGCCCTCAAAAGCGTCGCGATCATCACGTAGATCACGATTTGAAAGCCCAACGTCGGCGTCCACGCGACGACGGTGCCGAGGAACACGCCCCACGCGATGCGCCACGGCGTGTCGGACACCCCGAGGATGCCGTGGATGACCGCGCTGCGCGCGCGCTGGATCAGGCCGACTCGGCTCACGGCGCTCCGTAGCCTCCGCCGCCCGGGGTCTCCACCCGAACCGCGTCGCCGGTGTCCAAGCGCGCGACGCGCTCGAACGGCTCCTCGCGCCCGTTCGCGCGCACGACCACGTCGCGACCGACGCCGCCAGGGCCTCCGCCGGCCAAGCCGTAAGGAGCGCGCCTCCGGCGCTCGGCGAGGAGCGCGACCTCGAGCGGCCGGGTGGCGACCAGCTCGCGGACGAGGCCCTCCCCGCCCGTGAAACGACCCGGGCCGCCGCTCCCGCGCCGAAGCTCGAAGCGCCGTACGAGCACGGGAGCGCGCATCTCGAGCACTTCGGGATCGGTGATGCGCGAGTTCGTCATGTGGGTGTGCACCCCGCTCGTACCGTCGAAGTCGGGCCCTGCGCCTGCACCGCCGCCGAGGGTCTCGTAGTAGCCGAAGCCTTCGTGCCCGAGCGTCAGGTTGTTCATCGTCCCTTGGCTCGCCGCCGGCACCGGGAGCCCGAGCCGCGCGAACCCGCCGAGCAGCACGTCCACCACGCGCTGGCTCGTCTCCACGTTGCCGCCCGCGACCGCCCGACCGGGCGGAGGATCGAGCAAGCTCCCCTCCGGGATCTCGATCGACACCGCGCGAAGACATCCCTCGTTCAAAGGAAGATCTCGGCCGAGCAGGCAGCGCAGCACGTAGAGCACGCACGCCGCCGTGACGGCCCGGGGCGCGTTGAGGTTGCCGGGGTGGGCGCTCGCGGTTCCCGAAAAGTCGACGTGGAGCCGCCCGTCGCGGCGTGTGAGTCGGACGCGGATCGGGGTGCCGTCGTCCAGGGCGTCTTCGAAGCTCGCCTCGCTCGACGGGAGCCGCGCGACGGCCTCCGCCACCGCGCGCGCGGCCGCGTCTTGGAGGTGTTGCATGTACGCGCTGACCTGCGCGCGCCCGTGTCGAGCCGCGAGCTCGTCCAGCGCGAGCGCCCCCGTGCGACACGCCGCGATCTGAGCTTCGAGATCTGCGACGTTGTCGTCGACGCGGCGCGCGGGCCAAGGCCCGGCTCCGAACGCTTCACGCACCGTCTGCTGTTCGAAGCGGCCCGCGTGGACCACGCGGAGCGCCCGCAGCACCACGCCCTCGTCGGCGAGCGAGGTCGAGGTCGGCGGCATCGAGCCCGGCGTGATGCCGCCCACGTCCGCGTGGTGACCGCGCGCGGCGACGAACGCCCAGAGCGTGCCGTTCGTGTCGTGCACGGGCGCGACGACCGTGACGTCCGGCAGGTGCGATCCACCCTCGCTCGGATCGTTGGTCGCGAAGACGTCGCCTGGAGCGAGGTTCGGCCACGCACGCGCCACCGCGCGGACCGAAGCCCCCATCGCGCCGAGGTGCACGGGGATGTGGGGCGCGTTCGCGACGAGCGCGCCCGTGGCGTCGAAGACCGCGCAACTGAAGTCGAGGCGATCGCGCACGTTCGTGCTCAGCGCGGTCCGCTGCAGCACCACGCCCATGCGCTCCGCGATCGCGGTGAACGCGTGCGCGAAGACCTCGAGCCGCACGGGGTCGGGCTCACCGTCGGGCTCGCGGCCCGGCTCACGGTCGTGCGCACCCTCGCGAGCACGGCCGGACTCACGATCGTGGGCAGCCGACGTCACGGCTCCGAGGTCGTCGAGCACGATCAGATCGTCACGTCGACGCACGAGCTCGAAGCCCGCGTCGACCGCGAGGGTCCCCGTGGCTTCGAGCACGAGGAGCGGGCCGCGCAGCGGCGTCTCGTAGGGCAGATCTTCGCGCCACCAGAGATCCACCTCGGTCCCTTCGAGCGTCGCGCGGCCGCGCGGCCGTCCGCTCGGGGTGGGCGAGGTCGGCAACACCACCGCGTCGGACGGGCTCTCGACCTGCACCCGCACACGCACGAGCTCGATCGCGTGCTCCCTCCGCACGTACCCGAAGCGTCGGAGGTGAGCCTCCTCGAAGCGCGCCGCGAGCGCGTCGCCGTCCGCCACGAAACGCACGTCGAGGCCCGCTTCGCTGCCGACGTACCGGAGGCCGAGCCAGCGTTCGACCGCCGCGTCCTCGACGTCCTCCGCGTCTTGCGCTCTTCCGCGTTCGACCGCCGCGTCCTCCGCGTCTTGCGCTCTTCCTGCGAGCTCCGCGCGCGCCGCGGCTTCGAGCGCTCGGAGCGTGGCTTCGGCCGCCGCGACGTGCTCGGCGTCGAGCGGTCCGAGGCATGGCGCTTCCGCGAAGCGACCGCGCGGGGCGAGCCCGATCCCGAACGCGCTCAGCACGCCGGCGAGCGGGTGCGCGAGCAGCCGTCGCACCCCGAGCCGTCGTGCGACCGCGCATCCCCATTGGCCCGCCGCGCCTCCGAAGAGCACCAGCGCGTGGGTGCGTGGATCGTGACCACGCGCGGTGGAGACGGTCGCGATCGCGCCCGCCATGTGCTCGACCGCGATCGCGAACAGGCCCCGCGCGCACGCCTCCGGAGCGAGCCCCGCGCGCACCGCCAGCTCGGCGATCCCCGCGCGAGCGCGCGCTTCGTCGAGCGGGATCGGGAAACGATCGCCGCGCACCCGACCGAGGAAGACCGCCACGTCGGTCAACGTGGGCTCGCACGCTTCGGGGCGACCGTACGCGAGCGGTCCCGGCGATGCGCACGCGCTCTCGGGACCGACGGTGAGCCGCTGTCCGTCGAACCGACAGAGCGATCCCCCACCCGCCGCCACGGTGTGCACCGCGACCATCGGCGCCCGCACACGCACGCCGGCGAGCATCGCCTCGCGTCGTCGCTCGAAACCGCGCTCCGAGACCCGGCAGACATCCGTCGAGGTGCCGCCCATGTCGAAGCCGAGCGCCTCCGGCTCTCCCGCTTGCTCGGCGACACGCCGACACGCGACCGCGCCACCCGCCGGCCCCGAGAGCACCGCATCGCGCCCGCGCAGCGCTTCGTGGGGAACGAGCTGCCCAGCGCTCGTGAGCAGCTCGAGCGAGCTCGGCGAGGCTTCGCGCGCGAGGGCCTGCATGTGTCGGCGCAGGCCGGGCGTGAGGTAGGCGTCGACCAGCGCGGTCTGGGCGCGCGCGAGCAGCCCGGCCTCTGCCGAGACCTCGTGGCTGCACACCACGAAGAACCCAGCTTCGGCCGCGAGGGTCCCGATGGAGCGCTCGTGCTCGGGAAAGCGGTGGGCGTGCAGGAGCGCGACGACCACCGCCTCCGCCCCCCGAGCGCGCAGCCGCGCGAGGGCCTCGCGCACTTCCGAAGGATCGACGGGCGCGAGCTCCCGACCCGCGACATCGACCCGCGCCGACACCACCTCCACGAGGTCCGTCAGGGGGGCAGGACGCCCCGCTCGAAGGTCGAAGAGGTCGCCCCGCGACTGGTCGCCGATCTGCAAGAGATCGCCGAGGCCGGCCGGGAGGAGCATCCCGACGGTGCTGCCCTTGCGCTCCAGCAGAGCGTTGGTGGCCAGGGTGGTCCCCATTCGGATCCGGCACCGCGGGAGGGGGTCCGAGGCCCCGACACCCGCCAAGCCCCGAATCGCGCGCGCCGGCGCATCATCGCCGGAAAGCACTTTGATGACGCGCACTTCGCCGGACTTCGCGACGACCGCGACCCCGTCGGTGAAGGTGCCACCGCGGTCGATCCAAACGTCCAGGTCCGCCGCCACGGCGGGGATGGAAGCACGGCGTCCGGGGTCCGTCGAGGCCGCGCGAGGGAACTGCGCAGGCTTCGTACTCCAGCGAATTTTCGTCGACTCTGCGCGGACGATGGCAGGATGGCACCCAAGCTCGACCGCGGGAGACGAAGCCGTCACCGCGAGCGGGGTGCCGCCGACGGGGTTGCCGCGGTGGGGATCGGATCACGCAGGGTCGGCGCCGAGGATGGGTCGCCCTGCAGACACAGTCGCGACCGAAGGGTCGTGTGCCCGAGGGGGAGAGGATGGCGCCCACCGAGAACGCCACCGAGGAGCTCAAGCTTTCTGCCCTGATTCCCGCGAGCCCCAACGCGATCTACGCGGCTTGGATGGACGAGCGACGGCATTCGGCGTTCACCGCCGCGCGCGCGACGGTGGATCAATGGGTGGGTGGCCGAGTCACTGCGGTCGACAGCTTCGTCGACGCCACGCACATCCTGCTCGACACCAGTCGGCGGATCGTCATGACGTGGCGTACCGCCGACTTCCCGATGGACTCACCCGACTCGCAGGTCGAGGTGACGTTGGAGCCGGAGCCCGGCGGAACGCGCGTCACGATCCACCAGACGGGCATCCCGAGCGGTCAGGCCGACGGCTACAAGAAGCTCTGGCGCTCGCACTACCTCGACGGGATGAAACGCTTCTTCACGAGCGCGGAGGCGGCGCTCAAGGCGATCCGCGAGGCCGCACGCAAGGGCATCCTGCCCACCCCCGGCATTCGTCGTGGCCGCCGACCGATCGTGGGGCCTCGACCCAACATCACGTCGACGGGAGGGGTGGCGGCGGCCGCGCTCGCGGAGAGCCGGACGAAGGAAGAAGAGAAGGCCGGCGAACGGGCGGAGCGCAAAGCGCGTCGCGAAGCGAAGCGCGCGGCACGAGAGTCCGCGCGTGCGTCGGGTGCGCTGCGTGAGACGAAGCTCTCGCTGAAGAAAGCCGAAGCACGCGCACAACGCGAGGCGGACGCCGGCGACGTGAAGGTCGAGAAGCCCGTGAAGGTCGAGAAGCCCGCGAAGGTCGAGAAGCCCGCGAAGGCCGAGAAGCCCGCGAAGGCCGAGAAGGCCGCGAAGGTCGAGAAGCCCGCGAAGGCCGAGAAGCCCGCGAAGGCCGACAAGCCCGCGAAGGCCGACAAGCCCGCGAAGGCCGAGAAGGCCGCGCCCAAGCCGACCAAGAAGGTCGCGCCCAAGCCTGCCAAGAAGGCCGCGCCCAAGCCGACCAAGAAGGCCGCGCCCAAGCCCGCCAAGAAGGCCGCGGCGAAAAAGAAGCGTTGAGCTCGCGCGTCAGGGAGCGAATGCGCGTGCGCGTCGCTGCTCGCGTGCGAGGACGGGCTCCATCTCGCGTTGACCGTCCGGACCTTCGACGAGCGTGATCTCGTCCGGCTCCGGGCCGGTCGCCAGCGCGCGCACGAAGCGTTCGATCGCCTCCACGGCGCCAATCTTCTTCTCGGCGCGCCCAGGCAGGGCCACGAACGAGCTCCGCACGCGAGCCTCGTGGAGCGCGTCGAGGAGCGTGCGACAGCTCGCCTCGAACACGTCGCCGTCGAACCGACCCGTCGAGCCGAGCCCGACGATCACGATCTTCTCGATCGAGAGACGCCCGTTCGTGGGCACGAGGGTCAGCTCGCGGTCTGCCCCGGTCACACGCCCTGCCTGGAGCTGCCGCGACAGGAAGCCGCCGAGCCGCCAGTCGATGAGCCCGCTCGCGCCTCGAAGCGGCCGCAGATCCGCGAAGATCCCGACCGCGAGTGCTTCGCCGCGCACCGCGTCGAGCTTGCGCAGATCGGGCGCCACGAAACGAAGGTCCACCGAGCTCCTCGTGCTCAGCTCTTGCCGAGGTCACCCGCGATGCGATCGAGCACCCCGTTGACGAACCCGGCGCTGCCTTCGCTGCCGAAGCGCTTCGCGAGCTCGATCGCCTCGTTCAGCGTGACGCGCCGCGGGACGTCGGTGAGCTCCAGGAGCTCGAAGGTCGCGAGGCGCAGGATGTTCCGGTCGACGCGCGTCATGCGTTCGAGCCGCCAGTGGTGGCTCACGTTGCGGATGGTCTCGTCGATGCGCGCGTGATGGGCCGCGAAGCCGCGCACCAACATGTTCGCGAACTCCACCATCCCCGCGTCACTCGCGTCTGCGCTGGTGTCTCCGCCCTCGTTCTCACCGAGGTGCGCCCAGTACGCGCGAATCGCGTCCTCGGCGCCGGAGCCACCGACGTCCATCTGGTAGAGCATCTGCAAAGCCGCTTCGCGGCCTTTTCGCCTCGATCCCATCTCAGCTTCCCTGAGGGGCTGTCGCCAGCCCCTCCCCCACGGGGCGTGAAGCCCCGATGGGGCCCCC
>CALJLK010000613.1 GCA_937982655.1 uncultured Sandaracinus sp. | reverse complement strand
TCGCGGTCGCATCGCTGACGGTCGCATCGCTGACGGTCGCATCGCTGACGGTCGCGTCGCTGACGGTTGCGTCGCTCGCGGTCGTGTCGCTCGCGGCCGTCTCGCTCGCGGTCGCATCGCTGACGGTCGTTTCGCTCGCGGTCGCATCGCTGACGGTCGCATCGCTGACGGTCGCATCGCTGACGGTCGCATCGCTGACGGTCGCTTCTCGTGTGTCGAGGCTCGCCTCGCTCGTCGCATCCGTGAGCTCCGCGCCGGGGGGGCGAACCGACGGTCTCGTCGCGCGCTCTTCGAGGAGCACCGCATGAAGCCCGGTCCCGGCCGGCGCGGGCGCGTCCATCGATTCGACGCCTTCGACGTTCGCCATCGCATCGGTCGGAGGCGCGAGGCTCGGCGTGCGGCGGAGGCGCTCGTCGATGCGCGTGATGCGCGGGGCGTTGGGGGTCAGCTCACGCGCGCGCTCCAGCCACGTGCGCGCTTCGGGGCGGCGCATCGCGTCGAGCAATCGTTCGGCGATGGTGACGTAGGCCTCCGCGAGCAGCTCGCGCGGGACCTCGGGATCGTCGCCGCGCCGCACCACCTCCGTGGCGACGAGACGTTCCGCGGCCGTCACGTCGCCGCGATCGTCCGCGAGGAACGAAGCGAGCAGCGTGAGCGTGCGGACCTGGTCCTCCACGTCCCACGTGCCTTCGATGCGATCGCGGAGACCCTGCTCGATTCGATCGAGCGCCGCGATCCCTCCCGAAGCGTCGATCACCGCAACGCGCTTCGCGAGCCGGCGCAGCTCCGGTACGAGCGCGATCCGTCCCGTCTCGCCCCAGGCCCGCGCGAGGCGCTCGAAGGCGTCGGTGGGTCGTCCGAGCTCGTTCTCGAGCAGATCGACGAGCATCTCTTCCAACAAGAGCCGTCGCTCCACCACGGTCTGCCGCTCCGCGAGCGCGCCGAGCGCCTCGGCGAGCGGCTCGTAGCGGTAGGTGCGTCGCGAGAGCCGCTCGAGCGCGAGGAAGACCGCGCCTTCCGCCGGGTTCGCGCGAAACGCTTCGAGGAACGCGTCGAGCGCGAGCTCGTCCTGGCCTGCGCGCTCGAGCCAACGGGCTTCGCGGTACCGCGTGCCTCGGCGCCCGTGCGCGCCCATCGCGCGTTGGGTCAGCGCGTCGTAGGTCTGTCGCGCCAGGTCGACTGCGTTTCGCTCGAGGGCGAGCCGCTCGAACGCGAGCAGGAGCTCGGGACTTCGGCGACCTGCCGAGAGCGCGCGCGACGCGAGCTCGAGCGCACCGTCGGCATCGTCGAGCTCGCGCTCGAGGATCGCGACCGCACGCGCGAAGAGCACGCTCGCGATCGGCGGCGTCTCCTCGGCTTTCGCCACGAGCGAATCGACGGCTTCGCGTGCCGAGCCGAGCGCGACCAGCACGCTCGCCGCGTCGAGGTGTCCCGCGACCTCCGACTCGTGCTCCGCGATCAGCTCACGCAGGTAGGCGTGCGCGCGCTCGCGCTCGCCGTGTCGCCACGCGACCGCGACGAGCTCGCGGGTGTGCGCACGCCGCGTCGGCGCATCGTCTTCCGCGGCCTCGCGTGCGAGCGCCAACACCGCGAGCCAACGCTCGACGTCGCGTGCTTCGGCATAGAGACATGCGAGCCGTGCGAGCGCCTCCGGGTCGTGTGGGTCTTCGCCGAGCAGGCGCACCCACGCGCGCGCTTCGGCGCCTCGAGCGCTCCGCTCCGAGTGCAGGTGCGCGAGCTCGCGCAACGCCTCGACGCGCACGTCGCTGCCCTCGTCGCTCCACGCGACACGCCGCTCCGCGACGGCGATTCGAGTGTCGGTCGAGCGCGCGTGCCGGGCCGCCGCGTCGACGATCTCCTTGCCGCCGCCGAGGCGGTCGAGCGTGTGCAGGAGCAACGAAGCGGCCGCGTCGTGTGCTCCGTCGGACTCGGCGTTTTCGGCGAGGCGCTCTGCCGCGTCCCGCAGGTCGTCGAGGAGCGACGCGTCGCCGAGACGCAGCACGTGCTCGGCCGCCGCGCGGAGGGTCGCGTGATCGCCGTCGACGAGCGCGGCTCGAAGACGAGACGCGGCCAGAAGTCGGTCTTCGGGGTCGAGGCCGGTCCAGGTCGCGAGCCACGCATGACGCCGCTCCGGCGCGACGTGCCCACACACCTCGACGAGCCTTCGCAAGAGCCAGGCGTCGTCGCCGAGCACTTCGCGGCAGCGCTCGAGCACGGCGAGGAGCTCGGTCGACGGAGGGTCGTGACGGGCGACGAGCGCGTAGCAGGCGTCGGAGGCACGTGGATCCGCGTCGAGCGCGGCGGTGAAGGCGCGGAGGGCCTCGGCGGCGGGAAGGCGAGGGTCCGTGAGCCGCCGCGCATGGACACGCGCGTGCCGTCGACCGGCGGGCAACAGGAGGCGAGCACGATCCGCGGCGTCGCGGTAGCTCGGCTCGAAGCGCGCGGCGAGCTCGAGGCGCGCGACCGCATCGGCGCTCTGCGGAGCGAGCTCGAGCCAACGGAGGGCCGCGTCGGCGCTGGCGGCGAGCTCCCCCGAGAGCGCGTACAGGCCCGCGAGCGTCGAGAGCGCGCGCACTGCGTGTTCGCGTGGCACGCCGTCCATGCGCGTACGGCGCTCCAGCAGACGCGCGAGGCCGGCATCGTCCTCCGCGAGCCGCAGGAGCCGCTCGAGCGACGTGAAGGCGCCCGCGTCCGGATCGTCGGCGATCGCGCGCTCGTAGAGCTCGATCGCGCGCGGCCGGTCGCGCGGATGATCGCGCAACATCGAGGCGAGCTTGCGGGCGTTCGCCGCGCTCGGATCGCGCGCGAGATCGTCGTGCGCGAGCTCGACGAGCGCCGCCTTGATGCGGGTGCGCTCGTGCAGACGCGCGACCTCGTTCGCGGCGCGTGGATGCTCGGGTGAGCGCGCGAGGATCTCGCCCCACGCGTGCGCTGCGCGCTGGGCGGAGCCGAGGCGCTCCTCGGACAGCGCCGCGAGCTCTTCGAGCAAGGGCAAGGTGGTGGGATCGTCACGACGCGTGATGCGTTCGAGCGCGTCGGCGAGGAAGGCGACGTCGCGGAGCTCTTCCGCGTACGCACGCAGATCCGCGAGCGCGTCGTCGTCGTGTGCGAGCCGCAGCGCGCGCACCTGGAGCTCGGCCGACCAAGCACGCGCACCCGGCAGATCGCGGAACGCGCGCGCGGCTCGGCGTAGCCACCACGCGCGCTCGTCGTCCCGCAACGACGCGAACCGCTCGAGCCACACGGCGACCGTCTCGGGCCAACCGGCGGCTTCGGCATCGCCGACGAGCGGCTCGAGCAACGCGTCGAGCTGTGGTTCGGCGACGTGAGCCGCCACGAGCTGCTCGAACGCGAGGTCCGGACGCTGCGCGTCCTCCGCGACCTCCGCCGCCAGCAAGCGCACCAGCCGAGCTTCGTCTCCCGACGACTCTTGGGCGCGTCGCGCGAGCCGAGAGACGGCGGACTCCGCGAGCCCATCCTCCGCCAGCGCGCCCGCGTGCGCGCGGAGATCGCCGAGGTCGCCGGTCTCCGCGAGCCGCGCCAGCAGATGTCGTGCACGCGCGGCGTCGACGCTGCGGAGCGCGATCACCGCGTCGCGATAGGTCGGCGTGTAAGGCTCGAGATCGCGCACCAGCCGCACGCGCAGACCGGGCGAGGGATCCGACGCGAGCGCCTCGCGGGTCAGGCGGCGCGCGGCTTCGACGTCGCCGCGCCGACGCGCGAGCTGTGCCTCTTCGGCCTTCGCGCTCGCACGTTCGCGTCGCGACGCCGCCGCGCTGGCTGCCGCTGCATACGCCGCCGCGAGCTCGAGCCGGTGCGTCGCGGCACACAGCGCCGCCGCTTCGCGGAGGGCCGCGGTGTCGGTCGGATCCGCGGCCGCCGCTTCGCGTTGGGCGCGACAGGCTTCCTCGAGGGAGCCGTGGTTCTCCTGCCAGAGTCGCGCGACCTCGCGCCAAGCCTCCGCGCGCTCCGGTCCCGGTGCGCCGACCTGCTCCAGCCGATGAAGCCGCGCCTCCGCGCGCGCGAGGGGATCGTCCCACGCGCCGCGCTCCTCGGGCCACGTGCGAAGCGCCGCGGCGAGCGGCTGGTCCTCGAGGCGCCCCGTGCCGGGAGTCAGTTCGACGAGCGGTCCGCGCGCCGGCATCCACGAGGGCGCGGGCGAAGGAACGAGCGAGGTACGCGCGGGCGGCAGGTAGCTGCCGCGTCGCACCGGCGGAGGCGGCTCGCCCGGCGCGACGAGCGCGGCGAGCCCGGCGCGCACCAGGGCCGCGATCCGAGTCGCGGCCCCCGGCGCGCGCACGAGCAGTCGCGCGAGCGGCTGCTGGAGGTCGAGCGCCTCGAGCCCCGCCCATGCCCGCGCCACGTCGGCCTCGGGCAGCTCGACGTGCACGTGCACCCGTTCGTTGGCGCGCCCGCCGACCACGCCGGCGTCGCTCTCCGCCGCGCGGCGTGCGAGCGCGTCGAGCACCAGCGTGACGAGCTCTTCGCCTTCGTCGCCGGCCTCCACCGTCGCGCGGGCCTCGACGAGCGGTGCGCCCCGATCGAGCGCTGCGAGCCCGGCCACGAGCCGGTCGATCCAGGTCGCGCGACGCGCGCGGATCGCGCGATCGCGGGCCACCCCCGCCGCGACGAGCACGTCGAGGTCGTCGGTGTCCGGACACGACGCCACGTGCCCTGCACGCACCAAGAACGCGCCGACGCTCGCGTCGTCGTGGGCGCGATCGACCGCGACCACGCGCCCTGCGCGCACGTGCACGACTCGACCTCCGATGTCGAGGCTGCCATCGGCGCGACGGCTCCACGCATCGAGGAGTCGGCGCGCGACGGGGCTCGGGGCCAAATCCACGCGCGGACGGTACCAGCAAAGCTCGGATTACCGCCTCATTTCCGGCGAGTCCCGGCCCACGGAGCGCCCGGCGTGGAGGGTGGGGCGTCGCCCTCGAGCGTCCGCGTCAGGGGCGGCTGCTGCGGCGCGGCTGGGCGAGCCAGGCGTCGACGTCCTCGAAGGGCACGTGCTCGGAGATGTCCCCCGCATAGAAGGCACGCTCGAGGATCCCCTCTTCGTCGATGAAGAAGTCCGCGGGCAGCCGGGTCTTGGTCCCTTCCATGCGGCCCGGAAGGAAGCCTGCCGCGGCCGCCTTGGCCCCGAGCGCCGCAGCACGCGGATGGAGGAACCCGCCGAGGGAGCTCTCGGCGTGGTACGCGCGGTAGAGGTCTTCCTCGGGATCGCCGATGAGCGGGAAGGGCGGGGTCTGACGTCCGACGTACTCCGCGATCGACGCGTTCGGAGACTGGAAGACCGCGAGCAGCTCCACGCGGTCGCGCCAGCCGTCCCAGCGTCGGATCATGTCGCGCACCCGGAGGTTGCAGAGCGGACACGACGCGTAGCGAAAGAACGCGAGCCACACGCGGCGACCACGCAACGAGCCGAGGTGATGTTCGTCTCCGCGCCAGTCGCGCACGCGGAAGTCGGGGGCCGGGGTACCGGGGATGAGGCGCATGGGGTTCTTACGGTGGAGGGCCGCGGACGTTTCGCGTCGAAGCTCGATCATCGCGTGCGCAACAGGTGTGCCATCGATTCGCCGAGGCCGTCGAGGGTCAGCGGGAACATGTCGAACACCGAGCGGATGGTCTCGATGGTGTTTCCCTCCCAATAGCGGGGAGGTTCCGGGTTGAGCCAGGCCGCTTTACGGAAGTGGTTCCGCAAGCGCATGAGCCAGGAGATGCCCTCCATGCGCTCCTCGCCTTCGTAGGTGATGGCGCCCCCCGGGCTCATCAGCTCGTAAGGAGCCATGAGCGCGTCGCCCACCACGATGAGCTTGTAGTGCGGCCCGCACTCGTGGAGCAGATCCTCGATGCGCACCGGATCGGTGAAGCGCTCGGTCTCGTAGACCCGCCCGTACACGCAGTTGTGGAAGTAGTACGTGCGCAGCTCCTTGAAGTGCGTCGACTTCTTGGCCGCGCTGAAGAGCCGCGAGCAGAGGAGCGCGAACGGGTCCATCGAACCGCCGACGTCCATCATCAGGATCACGCGGGTGTTCGGGCGCCGCGGCGGACGCACCACCACCTCCAGCTCCCCCGCGTTCTTCGCCGTCGAAGCGATCGTGCCTTCGAGGTCGAGCTCGACGTCGCCGCCCGCGCGCGCGTAGGTGCGCAGCTTCCGGAGCGCGAGCTGCATCTGGCGCACGTCGAGCGTCAGGTCCTGCCGGTAGCCCTGGTAGAGCCGAGCGTCCGCGGTCTTGATCGCGCTCCGCCCGCCGCCCGGTCCACCCACCCGGATGCCCTGCCGCGCGGCCTTGCCGGAGTGTCCGAAGGGCGAGGTCCCCGCGGTGCCGATCCACTTGTTACCGCCGTCGTGCCGCTCTTTCTGTTCGCGCAGGCGCTCTTCGAAGAGCTTCTCCAGCTCCGCAGGGTCGAGGTTCTCCAGGAGCGCACGTTCTTCTTCCGACAAACTGTCCGCGATCGGGGCCGCGTTCTTCAGCCATTCCAGGAGCTCGTCTTGGATCTTCTTCGACGCGACGTCGACGCCCTTGAAGACCTTCAAGAACGCTTGATCGAAGTCGTCGAGGTGCCCTTCACGGTGGATCAGGAGCGCGCGCGCGACGTGATAGAAACCGTCGAGGCTCTGCTCGTGCAGGCCCGCCGAGAGCGCCTTGGCGAGCTGCACCGCCTCGGTGGTCCCGACCGGCACCCCGCGCGCGCGCAGCTCGTAGAGGAAGGGCAGGAACATGGCGCCTCCGTGAGATCCGTTGCCGCTCTCCGCTCAGCTCCGCCAGCGCTTGCCGCCCGCGAGCTGGTCCGCGAACGCGACGAGGTCCTGCTCCTTCTTGAGCAGCGTCCCGAGGAAGGGCAGCGACGCCTCGAGCTTCACCTCGCCCACGCCCGCCGCGCGAAGCACCGCGATCCAGTCGACCAGCTCGCTGGTGCTCGGGCGCTTCCGCAGCCGCTTCATCGCGCGCAGCTCGAAGAACGCTTCGATCGCCTGATCGGCGAGGCGCTCGTCGAGATCCGGATGGTGCACCCGCACGATGTCCGCCATCAGCTCGGGCGTCGGGAAGTCGATGAAGTGGAACACGCAGCGGCGGAGGAACGCGTCCGGCAGCTCCTTCTCCGCGTTGCTCGTGATGATCACCACCGGCCGCTTCGTCGCGACGACCTCTTCTTGGAGCTCGTCGATCCGGAAGCGCATGCGATCGAGCTCGTTGAGCAGGTCGTTCGGGAACTCGACGTCCGCCTTGTCGATCTCGTCGATCAGCAGCACCGCGCGCTCCTTGGATGCGAACGCCTCGCCCATCGGCCCGAGCTTGATGTACTGGCGGATGTCGCCGACGTTCTTGTCCTGGAAGCGCGAGTCGTAGAGGCGCTGCACCGTGTCGTAGACGTAGAGCCCGTCTTGCGCGCGCGTGGTGCTCTTCACGTTCCAGCGGATGAGCGGGTGATCGAGGGAGGCCGCGACCGCCTCGGCGAGCAGCGTCTTGCCGGTGCCGGGCTCGCCGCGCACGAGCAGCGGCCGCTCCAGCGCGAGCGCGCAGTTGACCGCGGCTTCGAGCGAGGGGCTCGTGAGGTACGTCGTGGTGCCGGAGAAACGTGCGAACTCGGACATCGGGCTCCTGAACTTCGTGGCGTGGTCGGTGGCGGCGCGCGTGCTCGGACATGCGTCGCCGAGATCGCGAGGCGCGGCGTCGAGCGGATCGAGGTGATCGGTGATCGTTGCGCGGCGCGGTGAGCGTTTCGGTGGTGATCAGCTCTTCTTCTTCGGCGGAAGCTTCGTGCGCGGGCGAACGCGCTCGTAGGTGCGCCCGAGCTTGAAGCCGACGCTGCCTCCGAAGAGGGCGCCGATCACGAGAAGCACGATGGTGAAGGTCATGGCGCGGCCTCGTTGCGTCGGGTTGGGGCGTTGGGGTTCAGGCTCGGCTCGCGACGTTCGACGCGGCACGGACCCGAGCGTTGCTGAATCGCCATTCAACGGTACCATCCCGCCCGCTCCGCGCCACCGAACGCTCGCCGATGTTCCGACCCCTCCTCCAACTCGCTCTCCTGCTCGCGGTCGCTTGCGATTGTGGTCAGGGCACGACGGTCGACGGCCCCCATCCCTACGTGCGTTGCGGGGAGCGAGAGCCACGCGAAGGAAGCTGGAGCGTGGGCGCGCTGCGTTTCGAGGGTGAGGATCGCGTGCTGCGCGTCGAAGGGCTCGAGCGCTTCGTCGCGCTCACCGCGGTCGGCGTCGAAGGCGCGACGGAGCTGCCGGCGGATCTTCCGGTGCTCGTGCTCGGCGGGACCACCACTCCTGGTTTGTTGGCCGCGCTCGAATCACGCGTCGTCTTCCTGCTTCCGGGCGGCGACGACGACGCGGAGGCCTACGACGACCTGCTCTCCGAGCTCGACGGTGACGTGCGCGATCGCGTGATCGACCTCGCGGGCGTGCACGAGCTCGTCACCCCGCAGGGCCGCTTCGTGGTGCTTCCCGGCGCTCCCGAAGGTCGCTACGCGCGCGGCGAGGGGAGCTGCGGCTTCGGCGCTCCCGACGTCGAAGCGCGAGCGAACGAGCGCGAGGGCGCGACGTGGCTCCTCGCATGGGCCGCTCCGAGCACGACCGGTCCCCACGGCGTCGACCGAGGCCTCGGAGGCGTCCACGTCGGTGCCCCGCTCGTGCGCGAGCTCGCCGGATCGGTCGGCGCGCGCGGGGGAATCTTCGCGTTCCCGAACACCACCGCGGCTCTCCCGACGACTCTGACCGGCGACACGCCGATCGCGAACGACGCGTGGAGCCCGGAGCTCGCGGTGACGGTCCCGCGGCTCGGTGCGCCGACCGAGCGCTTCGACGAGGGCATGCTCGCGCAGAGCCACCTCGTGATCGAGCTCGGCGAGCGCGGTCTGCGCGTGGTCTCCGAGACGCTCCAAGCGACGCGGTGAGCTCGACGGCGAAGTCGAGCTTTGCAGTCGAGCTCTGCGGTCGACCCCTCCCTCGAGGACGGTCGAAGAGCGCCGCGCGCCGTGCCTCGATCGATTCGCGTGCCCTCCGAGCCGGTGGCGGGTCTGCGAAGCGTGGGTGTCGCTCACGCGAACCTGCGCGTTTCTGCGGCGTTTCATGACGCGCTGCGCCATCTCGACCGGTTTGCGCGCGCGCCCGAGGTAGGTAAGGTGCGGCGCCTTCGAGGGGCCAGAGCCTCACCACCGTCGAGCTCGTTTCGTCGAACCCGTCGCGATGCCCCTTTCGAAGCCGTCCACGATGCCCGAGCTCGTCCTACATCTCCCCGAGATCGAAGCCCAAGGTCGCAAGTCCTACGACCTGGCGCTCTCGCGCGCGTGGCTCACGAGCGCATTCGAGGGCACCGACCTCTCGGTCCCGGAGGACGCGCCGGAGCCGCCCGGTCGGCTCGTGCTCGACGCGCAGAAGGCGGGCGACGACGTGGTGCTGCAGGGCTCGCTCTCCGCGGCGTTGCGGACGCCGTGCGCGCGTTGCAACGGACCCATGCGGCTCGACGTCGCGGCTCCCTTCGTCCAGCACCTCACGCCACGACCGGCGGCGGGTGAGCTCCCCGAGGAGCTCGAGCTGACGCCCGAGGATCTCGAGCTCGAGCACTACGCTGGGGACGAGATCGCGCTCGACGCCCTCGTCCGCGAGGCGATCTTGCTCGAGCTGCCGATGCGACCGCTGCACCCGGAAGGCGGCTGCGATCCGGAGGTCGAGGCGATCCTCGCCGAGTCCGAGCGCCGCAGCGCGCAGGGGCCGCTCGCCGGCCTGGCGTCACTCAAGGACAAGCTGAAGAGCTGATCATGACGGATCGGCCGACGACCGAGGGAACGGGGAGGGCAGGCATGTTCGACTTGAGCGGCAAGGTCGCGCTCGTCACGGGCGGAAGCCGCGGCATCGGGCGCGCGATCTGCGAGCACCTCGCGCGCGCAGGCGCGTTCGTCGTCGTGAACTACCGGAGCGGCGAGGCGGCGGCCCGCGAGGTCGTGACCGCGATCGAGGCGGCGGGCGGCAAGGCGGAGGCGATGGCCTTCGACGTCGCCGATCCGAACGCGGTGGACGAAGCGATCGGCGCGCTGGCCAAGCGGCACGGTCGCCTCGACATCCTCGTCAACAACGCGGGCATCGCGCGCGACCAGCTCCTGCTCCGCGTGAAGCCGGACGAGGTCGCGGAGAGCTTCGCGATCAACGTCAACGGCGCGCTCTGGTGCGCCAAGGCCGCCATCCGCCCCATGATGAAGGCCCGTACGGGTCGTATCGTGAATCTCTCGTCCGTGGTGGGCGAAGCGGGCAACCCGGGTCAGGCGGTCTACGCCGCGACGAAGGCCGCGTTGCTCGGGTTGACGAAGACCCTCGCGCGCGAGTACGCCTCCCGCGGCGTCACCGTCAACGCGGTCGCGCCCGGCTACATCGAGACCGACATGACCTCGGGGTTGCCCGAGGAAGCGAAGGCCGCGATCGTGTCGGGTACCCCGCTCGGACGCGTCGGGCGGCCGGAAGAGGTCGCCGCGGCAGTGCTCTTCCTCGTCAGCGACGAGGCATCTTACGTCACGGGACAGGTCTTGCGGGTCAATGGGGGCATGTACCTCTGATCGCGCGTGCTTCTTTGAGTGAAGATTTCGCCGCACGACGGCACACGGACGGCAAGATCGCCGTCTTTCTCGGAGGATAGAATGGACATCGCGGACAAGGTCAAAGAGATCATCTCGCAGCAGCTCGACGTCGACATGGCCAACATCAAGCCGGAGTCGGCGTTCATCGACGACCTCGGGGCGGACTCTCTGGCCATCGTCGAGCTCGTGCTCGCGTTCGAAGAGCAGTTCGAGATCGACATCCCGGACGAGGACACCGAGAAGATCCGCACCGTCGGTGACGCGGTCTCTTACATCAGCGAGCGCGCGAGCTGAGATCGCGCCGCGCGGCGTCGACGCCTTCGTCGACGAGGTGGACGGTGCATCGCCGCGCGCCGAGAGCAGCAGCGAAACGAGCGCGGAGGCCGGGGCGAAGCTCGAGTGAGCCGAGCCCCTCCGCGACACGCGAGCGAGCGACGCGGACGGCCGGTACCGGAAGGTGTCCGGCCGTCGTCACGCGGACGCCGCCCGCGCGACACCATCCAGGTGAACGAGGAGAGTCGCCGAGACCGACCGGTCCGGCGCAGCGGAGACGTCGAGCATGCGACGAGTCGTGATCACGGGCGTGGGGGCAGTCAGCCCCTGTGGCAAAGACCTTCGGACGACGTGGGAGAACGTGGTCGAAGGCAAGAGCGGCATCGAGCGGATCCAGCGTTGGGATCCGACGGATATGGCGTCGCAGATCGCGGGTGAATGCCGGGACTTCGATCCCGAGCAGTACATCGAGAAAAAGCGCGTCCGTGAGATGGCGCGTTTCATCCACCTCGCGATGGGCGCGAGCCAGCAGGCGATCGAGAGCGCGGGCTTCGAGCCCGACGACGCGCTCAAGGACCGCACCGGCACCTTCATCGGGGTCGGCTTCTGCGGCCTCGAAGCGGTCGAGCAGCAGCACGAGATCCTGATGACGAAGGGCGCACGTCGCGTGTCGCCGTACTTCATCCCGTCCGCGATCTCGAACCTCGCGCCCGGCCAGGTCTCGATGCGCTGGGGGCTTCGCGGCCCGAGCTACACCACCACGAGCGCCTGCTCGAGCGGCGCGCACGCGATCGGCGAGGCGTTCCGTTGGATCCAGCGCGGCGGCATCGACGCCGCGATCGCGGGTGGGGCCGAGGCGAGCGTCACCCCGCTCGGTGTGGCGGGCTTCGCGGCGATGCGCGCGCTCTCGAAGCGCAACGACGAGCCGCAGCGCGCGTCGCGCCCGTTCGATCGCGATCGCGACGGCTTCGTGATCGCGGAGGGCGCGGGCATCGTGATGCTCGAAGAGCGCGAGGCGGCGATGAAGCGCGGCGCGCCGATCCTCGCGGAGGTCATCGGCTACGGCGCGACGGCGGACGCCTACCACCTGACGCAGCCGGCCCCCGAGGGCGAGGGCGCACAGCGCGCCATGCGGGCCGCGCTCCTCGACGCGCAGCTCGCGCCGAGCGACGTCGACTACGTCAACGCGCACGGCACCTCGACCCCGACCGGCGACGTGCAGGAGCTGCAGGCGATCCGCTCCGTGTTCGGCGCGCACGCGCAGGACCACCTCTGGATCAGCTCCACCAAGAGCGCGCACGGCCACCTGCTCGGCGCGGCCGGCGGGCTCGAAGCCGTGATCGCGACGCTCACCATCCGCGACGGCGTGGTGGCTCCGACCATCAACCTCGACTCGCCGGATCCGGCGTGCGAGGGCCTCGAGCTCGTCCCGCACACCGCGCGACGTCGCGCGACGCGGGTGGCGATGAGCAATTCGTTCGGGTTCGGCGGCACCAACGTGACGCTCGTCCTGAGGGCGCCCTGATGCGTTTCTTCGCGGGGAGCGATCACGCGGGTCTCGCGTTGAAGCTGCACCTCGTCACGTGGCTCCGCGAGCATGGCCACGAGGTGGACGACCTCGGCACTCACGACGGCGCGAGCACCGACTACCCCGACTGGGCGGCGCGCGTGACCGAGCGTGTGCTCGCCGAGCCCGGCACGTTCGGACTGCTCGTGTGTGGCACGGGGATCGGCATGTCGATCGCCGCCAACCGTCGCCCCGGCATCCGGGCCGCGCTCTGCACCGACTCGTTCACCGCGCGCATGACCCGCGCCCACAACGACGCGAACGTGCTCTGCCTCGGCTCGCGGGTCGTCGGCGTGGGTTTGGCGGAGGACATCCTCGCGGCGTTCGTGGCGGGCACGTTCGAGGGCGGTCGTCACGCGGGCCGCGTGGCCAAGCTCGACGCATGAAGAAGAGCGCCACCGACTCGGCCAGCGCCGTGCGTGCGCACGAAGCCGCGTCGGAAGCGGGCAAGGTGATCCCACGTGATGCGCTCTTCCGCGCGCAGGTCGAGACGTATCGCTTGCGCTGGCACTGCGAGGATTGCGCGCACTTCGAAGGCGACGGCTGCGCCCACGGACTGCCGAGCGCGCGCCACCGCGAGGCCTTGGACCACGAGCCCGACGCACCGCTCGCGTTCTGCAAGGAGCACGAGCTGATCTGACGTTCGCTCGAACGTCTGCATGACGTCGGCCGCCGACGTTGCAGGTATCGCCGGTGACGACTGGTGGATCGTGCGTGATCCCTCAATCGTCGAAGCGCCCCGAACGACCCGCGCCGCTCGCGAACCGCGACGCGCCCGCGACGGCTCCATCCGCGAGCGCGCGAGCCCCGTGACGATGCTCGTTCGCGAGCGCCTCCTCGAACGGCAGGTCGAGCCCCTCGTACACGCTCGCGCGATCCGTCAACACACACGTCCACGGGAACGCCGCGATCTGCGCCGCGAGCGCCTCCGCAGCGCGGAGCGCATCGCCCTTCGGCACCACGCGATCGACCAGTCCCATCGCGCGCGCCTCCTCCGCGGACACCGGGCGCCCCGTGAGCACCAGATCGAGCGCGCGCCCGAGCCCGACGATCCGCGGCAGACGCACCGTGCCGCCGTCGATGAGCGGCACCCCCCAACGCCGGCAGAACACCCCCAGCACCGCGTCCTCCGCGGCCACGCGCAGGTCGCAGAAGAGCGCGAGCTCCAGCCCGCCCGCCACCGCGTGCCCCTCGATCGCGGCGATCGTCGGTTTGCTCGGCCGCATGCGCGTCGGCCCGAGCGGCGCGTCTCCGTCGGGCTCGAAGCGGTTCGGGACGCCCTCCGCGATCGCCTTCAAGTCCGCTCCCGCGCAGAACGTCCCATGCTCGCCCGCGATCACCGCGACCCGCGCTTCGTCATCGCGCTCGAACGCGCGGACCGCCTCCGCGAGCGCCTCCGCCGTCGCGCGGTCGATCGCGTTGCGGCGTTCGGGCCGGCTAAGGAAGATCGTGGTCACCGTCCCGCGTCGTTCGCTTCGTACCGTCATGTCCGAACGCTACCCCCGCTTTCGGTTCGGAGGGGCCGTGCGCTCGTCGCTTCCCGCAGCGGTCGACGCGCCCCTTCGTCACGCCAACGAAACCGAGCACGTAGCGAACGCACACGAACCGTCGTAGACCCCCGCCGCCGTGCCTCGAATCCCTCGCTCTCATTGGCAAGAACGCCGCCCGCTCCTGCTCGCCAGCCTCGTCGCGCTGGGCGTCGCGCTCGCGATCCGCTGGGACGGACTCGCGGACGAAGGGAGCTTCGAGGCCTCGCTCACTGTGGCGCTCGGCGAGCGCGTCGACGTCGCGCCTGGCAGCCTCGTGCGTTTCGGCGAAGGGGGCGCGTTGCGCTTCGAGCCCGTGCTCTTTCGCGGCACCGTCGAGGACGGCGCGCCCGCGGACCTCTTCTACGTCGAAGCTCGCGCGGAGGAGGGCACGGTCCTCGCGACCCGGCATCTCTCGAACCTCACGCGCACGAGCAGCGCCGACGAGCTCGCCCCGCTTCGCATCGGCGACCACCACGTCGCGTTCGCGACGAAGGTCTCCGGTCGCTACGACGCGGTGACGCTGCTCGATCTCCGCGGCGAGCCCGACGCGGTCACGCGCGGCTGGCCCGCGCGCGCGCGTGTGCAGAACGCCATCACGAACCTCCAGGAGACCGGCCGTCGCGTCGGCTTCGGACGACGGCGCTACGCGCTGCGTCCGGCGAGTGAGTCGCTCGAGCTCACGATCGACTCCGGCCGCGTGGTGGTCACGCTCGACGACGCACGCCTCGTGCTCGACCCCGAACGCCTCGCGCCGATCGAAGGCGCGGAGCGCGTCGAAGCCCACGAGCTCGAGAAGGGCATGCCCGGCACGATCACCTGGGTCGTGGACTCGGTCCGCAACCTCTCGTTCGTCGGGCCGGAGCCGATCGCGTGGCTCGAATCACGTGTGTTCGCCATCAAGGACTACTTCGATCGGGCGTACTACGCGGCGGCGGGAGGTCCGGACACCGAAGCCGAGGTCGCGGCCGAGATGGGCGTGACCGCCAGCGGGCCGAGCTCAGCGCGACCGACCCGGAGCTCGGTTGGCCGCCCGCCGCCCTCGAGCCAATCATCGACTCGCCCGCGCGCGGCGAAGGCGAGTGGCTCGCGATCGTCGACGACCCCTTCGTGAAGTCCTACCCGAACGCACCCCCGGGCTTCGTAAGCACCTTCCTTCAGGTCGACCCCGAGCGTCCCTTCACCCGCGTCTACGTGATCGCGTGGGATCCCCGGCAGATCCAGCTCCGCATCATGAGCGGCACCCAGGAGCCCGAGAGCGCGACCGGCGAGACGGCGCCCGGCATGGTGCCGCGCGACGACGAGACCCTCGATCGCGTGGTGGCTGGCTTCAACGGCGGCTTCCAATCGCTGCACGGCGAGTTCGGCATGATGAGCGAGGGCCGCGTCTACCTCCCGCCCAAGCCCTGGGCCGCCACGGTCGGCGTCTACGAAGACGGCCGTGTCGCGATGGGGAGCTGGTCGGGACCGCCGGAGGGCATCCGCTACTACGCCGAAGAGTGGGCGGTGCGTCAGATCCCGGAGGGCATGGTGGAGCTCCGCCAGAACCTCACGAGCGTCGTGGAGGGCGACACCTGGAACCCGTGGCGCCGCTGGTATTGGGGCGCGGCGCCGTCCGCCGACGACGAGCAGGTCTACATCGATCGTTCGGGGCTCTGCCTCACGCGCGAAGGCTTCCTCGTCTACTTCTGGGGCAAGTCGATGGGCGCCGAGGAGCTCGGCAAGGCGATGCTGGCCGCCCGCTGCGTGCGGGGCCTGCACCTCGACATGAACCAGCGGCACACGGGCTTCGAGCTCTACAACACCTACCGCACCGACGCGCCGCTGCCCGAGATCGGGCGCCGACTCCGCGACGAGTTCGAGTTCGAGATCGACGTCCCGCACGTGCGCGACTGGCGCGTCCGCGGTCGTCTGCTCGCGAGCTCGATGACCCCGATGCGATTCCCGCGCTACATCCGCCGCGACGCGCGCGACTTCTTCTACCTCACCCAGCGGCCGGTCCTGCCCGGCCCGCACCTCGCGGTCGCATCCCGACCCGAAGGGGCGACGGAAGGGGAGGGCATGTTCGACCCGCGTGGTCTCCCGAACGCGGGGTGGCCACACGCCTTCGCGCGCACCTACCTCGGCGCACCTCCGAACGACGACGGCGGCCGCACCTGGCTCGTGCGGGCCGACCTCTCTCGCGCGCGCCTCGGGAGCCTGGAAGGGGTGCAGGGGGAGGGGCGCGTCCTCGCGTACCTGACCGGCGCACGGACCACCGAGGGCTCGCGCGGCCTTCGCTCCGAATCACGCACCGTGGGTCGACGCTGGTCGATCGGCGCGCCCGAAGGCGCGGTCCTGCGGGGGGAGCCCTTGTCCTCGCGTCCGTCCGCGAGCGTGGCGGTCGGCGTCGATCGCGACGGCTTCCTCGTCTACGCCGAGCGGGCCGGCGACTCCGTCTCGCTCGCGGAGCGGCTCGCCGCGGCCGGCGTGACGGAGGCGCTCGCGCTCCCGGAGGGCACTCGCCTCGCGTTCGTGCTCCCGGACGGCACCTTCGCGGGCGTCGACGCCTATGTTCTCGAGGTCGACCCCGCGACCGCGTTGCCCTTCGTCGCCGAGGAGCGCCCGGCGGCCGAGGTCCTCTTCCCCGACGTCGAGCCCCGCCCGTACATGTACTGGGGCCCGATGCAGGACACCCGCGTCCGGTACCTGCGCGAGTCCGACCGTCCGAGCCGCTTCCAGGCTCCGGAAGACACCACTCCGTGAGGGCGGTGCGGTCGAGCGCTGCCAAGCTCCGCGACCGACGTGGGGTCGCATGCCCGTTGGTGACCGAACTCACTAGAAACGCGGCGCTTTCTCGCCTCGCGCGGACCTTGACCCGGTCTGTGCAGGGTGGGTACAGTGCCGCGATTCTCACGCCCGAAAGGGTCCGAGGAACGCGGTGAAGAAGCCCATTCCATTCGGAAAATACCTGCTGCTCGAGCGAGTCAACGTCGGCGGCATGGCCGAGGTCTTCAAGGCGAAGGCCTTCGGAGTCGAGGGCTTCGAGCGCCTCGTGGCGGTCAAGCGCATCCTGCCGAGCATCGCGGAGGACCAAGAGTTCATCACGATGTTCATCGACGAAGCGAAGATCGCCGTGCAGCTCACGCACGCGAACGTCGCTTCGATCTTCGACCTCGGACGCGTCGCCGACAGCTACTTCATCGCGATGGAGTTCGTGCGCGGAAAGGACCTTCGCGCCATCTTCGATCGCGTCCGGAAACGCGGAGAGACCGTGCCCGTCCCGATGGCGTGTTACGTCATCATGAAGGTTTGTGAAGGTCTCGACTACGCGCACAACAAGAAGGATTCCGCGGGGCGGGATCTTCATTTGGTGCACCGCGACGTTTCGCCGCAGAACATCCTTTTGAGCTACGACGGTGAGGTCAAGCTCATCGACTTCGGCATCGCGAAGGCGGCGAACAAGGCCGGCAAGACGCAGGCCGGCATCCTCAAGGGCAAGTTCGGCTACATGTCGCCCGAGCAGGTCCGCGGCCTCCCGCTCGACCGTCGCAGCGACATCTTCAGCGTCGGCATCGTCCTCTACGAGTTGCTGACGGGTGAGCGGCTCTTCGTCGGTGAGAGCGACTTCTCGACCCTCGAGAAGGTCCGCAACGTCGAGATCATGCCCCCGAGCACCTACAACCGGAAGATCCCGGAGGAGCTCGAGCAGATCGTCCTCAAGGCGCTCGCGAAGGACGTCGAGGATCGCTACCAGACCGCGATGGACCTGCACGACGATCTGCAGTCGTTCATGTACACGAGCGGCAACTTCTTCGCGCGCAAGGACCTCGCCGCCTATCAGAAGAAGGCATTCTCGGACGAGATCGCGAAGGAAGAAGCGCGCGACGAACAGTACCAGCAGATCAAGGCTCCGAGCCCCTCGGGGCTCGACGCGTTCGACGACCTCCCGCCGAAGAAGGACGTCTCGCGTCCGCCGGCGCCGCCGTCGATGGCGGCCGGCAACGTCTCGAAGGCACCGCCACCTCCGCCCCCGCGCCCGCAGCCCCCGAAAGCGACGTTGCTCGGGCTCGGTGCGGCCGCCCCCGCGCCCCCGCCGCTTCCGCCGAAGCCGTCCGCCGGTCCCGACCTCGACATGGACTGGGACGACGACGAGCTGGCGACCCAGATCTACGACACCCCGGGCATGGGCAAGAGCTCGCCCGGCGCGGTCGCGGCCCCCGACCACGGGCCCCTCTTGAGCGCCCCCACGGCGGCGCCCGCGCCTTCGCCGCGGGGTGCGCCTTCGCCCTTCGACGCACCGGCGCCCAGCCTGGGCACGCCGTCTCAGAACCCGCGTCCGCCGGCCATTTCGCAGCCGCCCGCGTCACCTCGTGCGCCAGGCGCGCCGTCGCCGTTCGACGACCTCGCGCCCTCGTCCCCTCCGCCGCCCCCGCGAAGCGCGCCTCCGACCGCGGTCACGGCACGGCCGGAGAAGCCGAGCAGCGGCAGCAACGTCGGGGTCCTCGTCGGCATCGGGCTGACGCTCCTCGGCGTGCTCGGGTTGATCGGCTGGTTCGTCCTCCGGCCGGGAGCGCCGGCGACGATCCACCTCACGACTTCGCCCGTGGACCCGGTCGTGCTCTTCGACGAGCAACCGGTCCAAGCGACGTCGAGCCCGTTCGTGATCCCGAACGTGGAGCCGGGGGTTCCGCACTTGCTCGAGGTGCGCAAGCGCGGCTTCCGCGTGTGGTCGACCACGCTCGAGGTGGAGCCGGGCCAGACCCTCACCTTGCCGCCCGTCACCTTGGTCCCCGAGGAGGCGACCGTCGCCGCGAACGGCGCGACCACCGGCACCGAGCCTTCGATCCCCACGCCCCCGACGACTGCCGCGGCTGGCTTCAGCCTCACCAGCGATCCATCCGGCGCGACGGTCTTCGTGGACGGTCAGGAGCGCGGCAGCACGCCGGTGACCCTCAGCGACCTCGCGGCGGGCCCGCGTCAGGTTCGGGTCGTCGCGGCTGGCCGCCTCCCTTGGGAGAGCACCATCAACGTCGTCGCGGGGAGCATCTTGCCCCTCGCGCCGGTCGCGCTCGCGCCCGCGGTCACGGTGAGCTTCACGAGCGATCCGAGCGGCGCCGAGGTCACGCTGGTTCGTGGCAGCACCCGTGAGCGCGTGGGCACCACGCCGTGCGAGACCACGGTCGATCCGAGCCTCGACTGGACGGTCGAGATGCAGTCATCCGGCTACCGCACTTGGAGCCGCGAGCTCCGAATTCGGTCGGGCTCCACCACCCACGAGGTGGAGGCCACGCTCGCCGAAGAGCGCGTCGCGGTGGTCACGATGCGCGAGCGCCCGATCCAGATCGCGACGATGGAGCCCACGACGTCGACGATGGTCGACGAGCCCGTCACGCCGCCGACGATGACCGAGGCGGGCGGCTCGGGAACCCTTCGCATCAACTCGCGGCCCTGGTCGCAGGTGTTCGTCGACGGTCGCCTGATCGGCAACACGCCCCAGATGAACATCTCGCTCTCCGCGGGCCGCCATCAGGTCACGTTGGTCAACCCGGACTTCAACGTTCGGCACACGATCAGCGTGAACGTCGTCGCGGGCGAGACGGTCACGCGGATCGAAGACCTGCCGATGCAGTGAGCGTGCTGCTCGTTGCGAGCAGCGCGCTCGAGCGATCCGCAGCGTCCGTCGAGTCGTCCGTGACGGAGACGGAGCCCAGACGTGACGTCGTGACGGAGTCGGAGTCCGTGACGGGGTCGGAGTCCGTGACGGAGCCGGAGTCCGTGACGGAGTCGGAGTCCGTGACGGAGTCGGAGTTCGTGACGGAGTCGGAGTCC
>CALJLK010000612.1 GCA_937982655.1 uncultured Sandaracinus sp. | reverse complement strand
CTCGACCGGGTCGGCGGGGTCAGCCGCCGACTTCGGGCTCGACCTCGACGCGCTCGCGCGGGCGATCGATGACGACACGCGCGCGGTGATCCTCACTTGTCCGGGCAACCCCACCGGCAAGCTCTTCGGCGCAGAGGAGCTGAGCGCGCTCGCGGCGCTCTTGGATCGCGCTCCGAGCGCGCCGCTGCTGATCTCCGACGAGTGCCACCGCGACTTCGTGCGCGAATCGTTCGTCTCGCCCGTGACCTCGTACGCGCGCACCGCCGTCGTGTACTCGTACGGAAAACGTTTCCTCGTGCAGGGGCAGCGGCTCGGCTACGCCGCGATCTCGCCTCGCCATCCCGAGGCCGCTTCGCTCGTCGCGGAGCTTCGCCGGCTCGCGCGCGCGCTCGGGTACGGCACGCCGACCGCGCTGATGCAGCAGGCGCTCCCGGAGCTCGAGGCGCTCGCGCCCGACGTCTCTTCGGTGCTGGCACGGAAGGAGCAGACCCGAGAGCGACTCGAAGCGGCGGGTCTCGACGTGCGCGGCGACGCGACGATGTTCCTCTACGTGAAGGTCGACGACGATTGGGCGGCGACGGAAGCGCTCGCCCAGCGCGGCGTGCTCGTGCTCCCCGCCGCGATCTTCCATCACCGGGGGTGGATCCGGCTGACCGCGAGCGCGCGCGAGGACATGCTCGAGCGCGGCCTCGAGCACGTCATCACGACCGTGGGAGGTGTCGTGTGACGACGGCGCTCTTCGAGGCTCGCTGCGAGCCGGCGCCGCTCGCTTGGCGGGACGACACGCGCGTGACCGAGCCGGCGGCCCACGAGATCGCGACGCTCGACGGTCACTTCGCGTTTCACGTGCACGAGGGCGCCGAGCACGCGCTCGCGCGCGATCCACTCGGCGTACACAAGCGCTTCGTCGCGATCGCAGAAGACGGATCGGTCGACGACGATCGGCTGCTCGCGCGGTTGCTTCGCCGTCATCCCGCCGAGCGTGTCTTCGCGGTGCCGAGCAGCGGCGTGCTCCGCGTCTCTCGTGGCGGCATCGCGATCGACGAGCGCGGCACGATCGGTGGCGAGCCTCGATCTTCGGATCGCGGCCCGTCGCGCGGCGAGGGCGTGCTCCACTTTCGGCAGCACCACGAGGGCACGCTCGACGAGGCGATCACTTCGAACGTCGCGCGCATCGAGGGAGAGCTCGCGCGCGTCTTCGATCGCCTGCAGCGCGTGCTCGTGGGCCGCTCGGTGTGGGTCACGCTCTCGGGCGGGCTCGACTCCAGCACCGTCGCCGCGCTCGCGGCGGAGCGCTTTCCGTCCCTCCGCGCGATCACCTTCCGACTCGACGACGGGCCGCTCGCGGACGACGAGGATCTCGCGGCCGCACGTCGCGTCGCGGCGCACCTCGGGATCCCTCTCTTCGAGGTGGTGGTCTCACCGGAGCGTGTGCTCGCGCTCGTGGACGAGGCGCTCGCGCACGGGCAGGACTGGCGCGACTTCAACGTGCACTGCGCGCTCGTGAACGCAGCCCTCGCGCAGGCGCTCGGCGCGGAGAGCGACACGGAGCCTCGGGGAGCGCCGCCCGTCGTGCTCACGGGCGATGGCGCGAACGAGCTCTTCGCGGACTACGCGGCCGAGCAGCTCGAAGGGCGCCTCTACTACGAGCTGCCGCGGCTGCCGCGCGGTCGGCTTCGACGTTTCCTCGTGCGAGGGCTCGACGCTGGAGACCGCGAGGTGGGCCCCTTCGCGCGCCACGGCGCGGAGGTCGTGCAGCCCTACTTGCTCGCGGCCGCGGCGTATGCCGCGTTGCCCGATGCGTTCGTGGAGGACCGCGCCGCGAAGCAGCGCCTCGCCGAGCGACTCGTGGGGACGCGCCTGCCGCGTTTCGTGTTCGAGCGCCCGAAGGTGCGCGCGCAGTGCGCGAGGGAAGGGCGCCCGGGCGGGACCCTCGCGCTGCTGCACGCCCAGGGCATCGATCAGGCGTGGTTGCTCGCGCGCTTCTCCGAGCTCCTCGCGGTGGAACCGACTTGGGCCCGTGAGCTCATTCGAGGTGGCGTCTACCGCACGCCGCGTCCGACGGCGGCGTGAGCCATCCGCGAAGCCGAACGAACGAAGGCTCACGAACGAAGGCTCACGAACGAAGCCGAACGAACGAAGCCGAACGAACGAAGCCGAACGAACGAAGCCG
>CALJLK010000611.1 GCA_937982655.1 uncultured Sandaracinus sp. | reverse complement strand
GAAGAGGAACTCGGCGAGCGCCTTGGCGAGCTCGGTCTTTCCGACGCCGGTCGGCCCGAGGAAGAGGAAGCTGCCGATCGGTCGCCGCGGATCGCGGAGCCCCACGCGCCCGCGCCGCACCGCCTTGGCGATCGCGGTCACCGCGTGGTCCTGGCCGATGACGCGCCCCTTGAGCTTGTCCTCCATCGCGAGGAGCTTCGTCGTCTCCTCCTCGAGCATCTTGGCCACCGGCACGCCCGTCCAGAGCGCGACCACGTCCGCCACGTCCTGGGGCGAGACGTGGTTGCGCACGAGGAGCTTCGACTCGTCGAAGTCGGCCGGCATCTCTTTCTGTGCGTCCTCGAGCTGCTTCTCGAGCAGCGGGATCGTCCCGAAGCGAAGCTCGCCCGCCCGCGCGTGATCGCCGCTGGCGCGCACCTGCTCCAATTCGCGATTCGCGGCCGCGAGGTCTTCCTTCAAACGTCGAACCTCGCCGACGCCCTTGAGCTCCGCGGTCCAGCGCTTCTGCAAGCTGTCGATGCGCGGCTGCAGGTCGTCCGCCTCGCGCTTGAGCTTCGCCTTCGACGCCTCGGACTCGCTGTCGTGATCGTCCTCCAGCGAGCGCCGCTGGATCTCGATCGCTTCGAGGCGACGCTTGAGCTGGTCGAGCTCGGTCGGCTCGCTCTCCATCGTGACGCGCACGCGCGCCGCCGCTTCGTCGATCAGATCCACCGCGCTCTTCGGGAGATTCGCGCCCGGGATGTAGCGCCGCGCGAAGGTCGCCGCGGCCACGATCGCGGGATCGCCGATGCGTACGCCGTGGTCCATCTCGAAGCGGCCCACCACGCCACGCAACACGGCGATCGCCTCGTCGAGCGTCGGCGGCTCCACGCCGATCGTCACGAAGCGCCGCACGAGCGCGGCGTCCTCGTCTTGCGCCTTGCGGATGGTGTCTGGCGTCGCGACCGCGATCGCGCGCAGCTCGCCGCGACCGAGCGCGGCGCTGATCAGATCGCCCGCTCCCTGCCCCTTCTGGCCGATGAGCGCGCCCAGGTCCGGCAGGAAGAGCAGGATCTCGCCTGCGCTGTCGCGGATCGCGTCGAGGATCGCGCGCGTGCGCTCTTCGAGCTGACCGCGCAGCGAAGCGCCTGCGATCAGCGTGCCCATCTCGAGCGCGACGATGCGGCGCCCCTTGAGGAAGTTCGGTACGTCGCCGATCGCCATCCGCTGCGCGAGCGCCTGCACGATGGTCGACTTGCCGATGCCCGGCTCGCCCACGAGCAGCGGGTTGTTCTCGCGGCGACGCGCGAGCACCTGGAGCATCCGGCGGATCTCCGCGTCGCGGCCCACCGTCGGATCGAACTTCCCCTGCGCGGCGAGGCGCGTCAGATCGCGACCGAAGGCCTCGATCGGATCGCCGAGGTCTTCCTTGCCCGTGCGCTTCACCGGCGGAGCGCCGGGCGGACGTGCGTCCTTGTTGTCCTCGCCGAGCTTCGCGCCCCCGAGGGTCGCGCGGAGGATCGGCGCGGAGAGCCCACACGCGGCGAAGACGTCTTTGACGCCGCCATCGGTCTCCTGCGCGCACGCGAGCATCAGGTGCGCGACGCCGACCGGCACGCCGCCTTGGCGCGCGGCTTCTCCTTCGGCGCGCCCGAGCAGATCGAGCATGCGAGGCGAGAGGTACGACTTCACGTCGCGCGAGGAGGGCAGCTTGCGCAACAGCAGCTCGGCTTCGACGAGCACGTCGGTCGGATCGACGCCCGCGCGCTCGATGCCGCCGCGCGCCTCCGCCTGCGACTCGAGCAGGACGAAGAGCAGGTGCAGCGGCTCGACCTCCGCGTTCTTCCGTTCGTCCGCGAGCGACTGCGCGGTGGAGATCGCGGTCTTCGCTTCTTTCGCGTACGCCTCGAGGCGGAGGGTCAGGGTGCTCATCGGCGGGAACGTTCGCGGAGCGCGAGGACACCGTCAATCGATTCCGGTGGGCCCATGCGACCGAGGACCGAAGCCGACGACGCTGCTACGCTCCTGCCCGATGCGCGCGCGCACGACGCTCTTGCTCGCCTTCTGCTTCGCGTGCCCCGCGGATCTCTCCCGCTTCGCGATCGAGGGCGAGACGGACGCCTCGGTGCCCCTCGTGGACGCGGCGGGCCTCGACGCGAACCTCCCCGACGGCGCGAGCGGCGACGCGGGCAGCGGCGACTCGGGCAGCGGCGACGGCTGCGATCCCGCCCCCACCTGTCCGGGCGGTTGCCCGCTGCCTTGGCTCCTCGCGAGCGTCGAAGACCTCCAACCGGGCGATGCGTGCGGCGGCCGCGTGATGCGCTGGTCGCTCGGCGACGAGACGGAGTGTCTCTGCCCTTCCCTCGGCGCGGGTGTGCTCGCGCTGCCCTTCGCGGTCGGCTTCGTGCCGCCGCGCAGCGTGGTGGCGGTCGACCAAGACGGGACCGTGACCGCGATCGACGGCGACACCGACCGCGTGCAGTGGATGGCGCCTTCGACCGGCACCGACCGGCTCGTCGCGGACGTCTTCCCGCTCGCCGATCCGGCGGGCGTCGTGCACGCGGCGGTCGCGACCACGCGGCGCGGGATCGAGAGCGTCGACGAGCTCGTGGTCTACGACGCCGCGGGCGACGTGCGGATGCGCTGGGGCCCCGGCGGCACCGCGTTGCCGGGCGGGAGCGGTCTGGCCTCGATCACACTCTCGTCCCACGCCGACCGACGCATCCGCGCGCTCAAGCCCAACGGCGACTTCGCAGCGGCCGAGATCGATCCCTGGACCGGCACGCTGATCTCCACGCCCTACCACACGCTCTCGCGCGAAGGATTCTTCCTCGGCACGATCAGCGCGCTCTACGCGAACGGAACACACCGCACGGTGTGGACGGGTCGCCGCACGGATCTCTCGCCACAGATCAGCGAGGTCTACACGATCCGCTCTACGACTCCGACCGAAGACAACCGCGTGCCGCTCGGCGACGAGTGCACGGAAGGTCCGGACGGTCTCGCCTACGACGCGACCTGCGAGTTCGTGCACGCGGTGCCCGATCCGCTCGACGACTTCCACACCTTCGCGATCTGCGAGATCGCCCCCGGCGAGCGGCGCGTGGTGCGGCTCTACCATTTCGGCGGTCAGTGCCGCGACCTCGCGCAAGACACGCGGATCTTCCCGCGCGCGCGCTTCTCGAAGCTGGCGATCGCGCTGCCGCGCTATTGGCCTTGAGCGCTCGACGGCTCGCGGGAGGAAGACGGCTCGCGGAAGGAAGCGCGCGGAGCGTCGTATCCTCGCGTCGATGGCGCAGGAACGTCCGCTGATTCGGCAGCTCGCCCGCACGATCGTCGACGTCGCCCGCGACACGTCGGGGCTCGTCGTCCTCTTCGACGACGACTCGATCGAGCGCCTCGACGACGAGGGGACGTCGATCGCACACGTCGCGACGATCGCGAGCACCGGAGGTGGCGTGAGCGAGCTCTTGCCGCTCGCGGACGGTCGCCTCGTCGTGCGCCCGAGCGCGGGTGTGCTGCAGGTGGTGCGCGCGGAGCCTGGCGGTGCGGCGACCCTCGAGCGGATGACGCAGCTCGGAGAGCACGAGTCCTTCGGCGGCGTGGTCGCAGTCGAAGACGGATTCTTCACGTGGTCCAAACGAGGGCTGCTCTTCGAGCGCGGCGGGCAGCGTCAGGCCGTTTCGACCGAGTACTGGATCGACCACGCGATCGTCACCCCGCACGGCGCGCTCACGTGGGGCTTTCAGGGTTGGTTTCTCGTGACGAGGAACGGCGACGTCGTGCTGAAGGGCGACGAACGTTTCCTCGGCGCGACGGCGCGCATCGGAGACCTCCTGCTCGCGACGAGCCTCGACGGGTGGGTCGCGCTCGATCTGACGAAGAACACCCGCGTCGATCCGCCGACGCTGCGAGGCGAGATCGCGCGCGTCTGCGCGGTCGGCGATCGTTTCGTCTGCGCGCGTGAGGACGAGCTCGTCGCGTTCGATCCGAGCTTCGCGGTACTCGAGCGGCAGCGTCTGCCCTGGGCGCCGAAGGTCCTCGCGGGCCGGGGTGACTTCGTGGTGGCGGCGATCGACGACGACGCGCGGGTCGGACCGCTCCGTGCCCTGGACGACGTGCCGCTCGTGGGTCGCCTCGACGGCGCGGTCTCGTTCGGCGACTCGATCGCCTTGCACGACCAGAGCCCCGAGCTCCGGATCTGGAGCCCGCGCGGTGTCTCGACGATCACCCACGACGCCCGCCCGTGGCGCGTGCGGTCGCTGGGCGACGCGCTCGCGACGACCGAAGCCGACGTCTTGCGCATCCACCGACCGGGCGTCGATCACGGCGAGCCGCGCGTCTCGGCCGCTGCGGGCCCTCCGATCGGCGAGACGATCGTCGTCAACGGAATGCTCGGCCGTCGCGTCGACGAAGGCCTCGTGGCGTACTCGCTCGAGCTGCCGGGCGGCACACGCGCGCGGGTCCCACGCGACGCCCCGTACCGTGCCGTGATCGACGCCGCTTCCGCGCGCCACGTGGTGGAGCTGCTCGCGCGGCGCGACTTCGAGCGCGCGCCCCTCGACGAGACGCTCGCGAAGCTCGACCCGTGGAGCCACGCGTCGTGGGACGCGGTGGTGAACCGTCACCCGAAAGACAACGTGGGCTTGTTCCTGCGTGGGCTCTTCGAGGGCGACGCAGCGAACGCAAGCGCCGCGACCTCCGCGAGCACCTCGAGCGTCGACGTCGATTCGAACTTCGACGCGAGCCGTGAGACGAGCGACACGAACCCCATCGCGAGCCGCGTCGACGCGAGCGCTGGCGACGCTGGCACCGACGCCGATCCACGCCTCGATCCGCGCTTCGCGATCCGGGTGCTCGCTACCCGCACCTACGACCGCGTGGTCGCCGAGCTCGCGTGGGCTCTCGGTCGATCGCCCCTGCAGCTCATCGCCGCGATCCGCGCAGGGCGGGTCGCCTTCGAGGACGCGCTGGAGGTCCCCGGCTTCACCTACCTCGGCACCTTCGAGTGCTCGGGCAAGCTCGTGGTCTGCGATCCCTGCCATCGCGACAAGCCCGCGCTCCGTGCCGAGCTCGCGGGGGTCGCCAAAGGCACCTGGCACGTGCTCGTGCGCGAAGGCGTCGGTGCCACGGCGGGGCGCATCGCGGAGCTCGTGGCCACGCACGCGGACGGGCTCGCCTGCTCGGCCGACCAAGAGGTTCGCGCACTCATCGGCGTCGACGCCGGCATCGTCGGCATCTACGACCCCGACTGTCCGATGCCGGACCTCGACACCCACTTCGAGACGGGCCCCTTCGCGGAACGTGGCGCGCATTCGAGGAGCGGCTGGGGCGACGGCGGCTACGTCGCGTACGTCGCGCGCGTCGTCCCGACCGGCCAAGCCGACCGCCGCGTGGTGAAGGTGCGCGTCCCCTTCTTCGACGACGGCGCCGTCGATCGCTCCGTGCTGCTCCCGACCACGAGCGCACGAACCTACTCGCCGCGCGAACGATTCACCAAAGACGAGCTCGTCGCGCATCCGAAGTTCGGCGTCGGACGCGTGGTCGAGGCAGGGCGGGATCGGGTGGAGATCGAGTTTCGCGGCGAGCGCCGGACCCTGGTGCACGGGCGAGGTTGAGTCTTCCTTCCGCTCCGCTGCCACGCACTGCCGACGAGGATCACGCTCACCCGAGCGAGTCGGGTCGTGGCAGTCGCGGCGGCGCGACCGCGGCGGGTGCGAGTCTGGCAAGCTCGTCGGCGTGTTGTCGCCGGGCACCTCCATCGCATCGCTTCTTCGACGTTATCTCGAGCTCGTCGCCGGTCTCGCACCGCACTACGCGCCGCAAGCAGTCGCGCCGACGGTGGCGACCGGTGCGGACGACGCGACGCTCGCACACCTCGCGGGAGCGGTCGGCCGTCCCATCCCACCACAGGTCGCCGAGCTCTATCGCACGGCGGACGGTGTCGCTTCTTTCGATCTATTCGGCGTCGATCTGCACTCGATCGCCACGATCTCGCGGACACACGCGGCCGACTCGGCGTGGCTGCGGAGAAACATCGACGAGGTCGTGGACGACACGGAGGATGCCGAGCTCGCCGAGCTGATGAAGGATCGAGCGCTCGTACTCGCCGGTTCCGCGTCGCATCGCGCAGATCTGATTCTCTTCCTGCTGCCACCCGACCCGCATGCGGAATGGCAGATCACCCAGCTGGTCAATGGGAGATGGTGGGAAGTCACTGAGAACAGCTATCCGGACGTCGCGAGTTGGTTGGCCGCGCTCGTCGGCGGCCGCGAGGCCGATCCGGCGTGGGGACGAACTGATCGAAGGCCTGGAGCCTGATCGAGAGCCTGATCCAGGATCGGTGTTGAGTGATTCGTGGTCTTGGTGCGTGCCCTGGGGCATCCGCTCGCCGAAGGAAATGCCGGGTATTTTCGAGCGCGAGTGGATGCCTCAGGGTGCGTGCCCAGGCCGCGAAGCGCCGACGCCGATCCTGGATCAGGCTCCAAATGACGTTTTGGCGCCACCCGCCAGGCGACCGAACCACCTGGAAGCGGAGGTTCCCGATTGGACGCGGACGGGTCGTGCGGGGACGTGTTTGGGATGGTGCTGCTTGGACGCGTGCACTCGAGGGAGCTCGCTCTCGTCGTTTGCCCCGCGCGTAACCTCCGTCATCTTCCTTCGATCCGCCATGCTTCGATCCGCCATGTATGCGCGGTGCATGGACGCACGGTCGGCCTCGTCGACCGCCGTACGGCAGCGTACGTACGAGCGCGCGCGGCCCATGCGCAACCGGCCTTCGCTTCGCGCGCAACGGCCTGACACTCGAAGTGCAACCCGACCGTCGAGCCCATGAACTTCAGGGGAAAGTGGCGCGGCACGAGTCCTGAAAAAGGACCGCGTCATGACCCATTCCACTTGGCGGCGCCTCAGCGCCCTCTTCACCTGCCTGCTCGCCCTGAGCGGGTGCCTCTCACCCACCGAGCCCGACCCGGAAGCCACCTCGACCGAAGTCGTCGCAGAGGCCATCGACCGCGAAGCCCTCTCCGCGCTGTTCGCCACCGTCGACACGCGCATGCGCGACGCCTTGTCCGCGCGTGATCTGACCCTCGAAGAAGGGCGCGAGCTGCTTGCGGCGCTCGAGACGGACGCCGAGCGCCAAGCGTGGCTGGAGGAGAACCTCGGCGACCTCGACCTCAGCGACCTCGACCTTCCGCCCGCCTCCGAGCTTCCCGCCCCCGAAGAAGTCGAGCCGGAGGGCGACCACGACCTCGTGACCCTCCCCGAGGGCGCCGTGCCCGCGGCGCTGCTCTGCAGCACCGCCACGTCGGTGAGTGGGGGCTTCGCGCGTGCGTCCTCGACTGATCCGAGCAGGATCAACCGCACGTCCGGGATGATTCGCACCTCCATCGTCGTTTCGGGGCTCGAGGGAGACCAGAAGGACATTCAGTTCATCGCGCACGACGTGATCGCGGAAGAGACCCACAACCGGGTTCGAGCCGTCGTCAACATCGTCGAAGGCCGCAACAACGCATGGGCTGTCCTGGGTTTCGGGCATGCGGCGTCGGGAATCAACCTCACGCTCGAGGTCCGTTCCGGAGGTCGGGTGGTCTGCACCGATCGCCGCCGTTTGCGTGAGAACGAGGTCCCGGGCGGCTGGGCGGGCGGTGAGCTCCGTCGGGAGACGCTGGTGCTGGGGTGCGATCGCGACCGTGATCCGTTCGACTCGACCCGGCTCGAAGCACGCGTGGTCCTGGAGAGCTGGGCGGGTGCGATCGGCTCCGCCTCTGCCAGCGCGGAGGCGGAGGTCGACATCGTCAGCGTCTCGAGCAGCGGCTGCGACCAGTCCGTCGCGTGGTGCTCGGGCGGCACCGTGCACACGGGTGACTTCGACGGCGACGGTCGCGCGGACCTCCTGTGCCACGGACCGGGCGGCACCCGTCAGGTCGACCGCGCGGCGACGGGCGGGCTCAACGACACGACCGACCACAACCACACGAACTCGTGGTGCGAGTTCGGCGAGCTTCTCGTAGGCGACGTCAACGCCGACGGCCGCGACGACCTCGTGTGCAAGCTCGCGCTGACCGGCCTCGCGCTCATCGACTGGGCCGGCACGGACGGTTCGTTCTTCGGCACGAACACGCGCACCACGACCAACTTCTGCATCCCCGGTCAGTGGCACCTCGGCGACGTCGACGCGGACGGCGACGACGATCTGCTCTGCCACGACGGCTCGCGTCTGACCGTGAGCCTCGCGAGCTCGGGTCGCTTCAGCGGGACCTCGGATCTCTCGAGCGCCACGGTCTGCCCGCGCGGCACGATGAACCTGCACGTCGCGGACGTGAACGCCGATCGCCGCGACGACCTCGTCTGCCACAACCCGACCACGGGCGTGCTCTCGGTCGACCTCGCGGCGCGCGCCCCGGCCGTCTACGGCACCCTCGACGGCGTCCCGAACAACTGGTGCTTCCACGGCGGCGCTCAGCTCACCATGGCGGACGCCGACGGCGACGGACGCTCCGACGCCATCTGCACGAACGCGCCGAGCGGCGACCTCCACATCGACTTCGCGGCGACTTCGGGTCGCGTCTTCGACGGTGGCGCCATCTTCCGCGCCTTCGACTTCTGTGGTGGCACGAACCGACGTCTCCTCGCGGGCCGGTTCGACGCCGAGGGTCCGCACGAGGGGCTTCTCTGCGACGAGTCCGAGGGTCGGACCATTCGCGCGGCTCTCTTCTGACCGAGCTTCGGCTCTCGTTCGTGAGGCGGGTTCCTTCGGGGACCCGCCTTCGGCGTTTCGGCCGACCGAACGAATCGTGCTGGCATCCCGACGCGCCCTCGCCGTAGAGCGAGGGTCGTGTCGTGCGCGCGGCTCACGACGCGACCACGCCACCCCCTGAAAGCGAGTCGTGTCGTGCGCGAAGCTCACTACGCGATCTCGCCGCCCCCGAGAGCGAGGCGTGTCGTGCGCGCAGCTCACGACGCGACCTCGACTCAAAGAGAAAGCGAGTCGTGTCGTGCGCGCAGCTCACGAC
>CALJLK010000610.1 GCA_937982655.1 uncultured Sandaracinus sp. | reverse complement strand
GAGCCACGACGACGTCGTCGGAACGTCGTCGCGAGTCGACTCCGCGACGAGGAGTCACGGAGTCGCGGGAAGCGACGACGCGCGGAGCTCACTCCGTGACGGGAACCGGGCGGCAGTACGTGCGGCCGCTGCCGAACTCGCCGACGCAGTCGTAGCGCACGTCGCTCGGGCAATCCTCGTCGGTGACGCAGGGATCGAGGCAGAGGCCGAGGCAGTCCTCGGGGTCCGCGCAGACCGCGCTGCCGACGACGCAGAGCTTGTCGCCGCTGCACTCGTCGTCGCGGAAACAGTCACCGGCCTTCTCGTCGGCGCAGCCGGCGAACGCGAGACAGGCGAAGAGAAGGGACGCGAGCTTCTTCATGGCGGCGGACGCTATCGGGGCGCGCGCGCTCGGTCAACGCGGCGCGGTCCGTCAGCGCAGGCGGCCGCGGAAGGTGCGCGCTTCGAGCTCCTCCACCACGAAGCTCACGAGCTGACCCGCGCCGCGACCGGGGGGCCGATCGCGGTGCCAACCGAGGCGTGGGGTGAAGCGGCGTCGGAAGCCGTCTTCGAAGGGCACCACGCCGAGCCGGCGTTCGTCGAGGAGCGAGTCGGCGAGATGCCTCGGGAGCCAGCCGAAGCCGATGCCCGAGAGCAGCGCCTCGCGTTTGGCGTGGAAGTCGGAGAGGCGGATCGCGCTCGGGCTGCCGATCGCGGCGAGGCGCGTGGAGCCGGCGCGCGAGGAGTCGGCGACGCTGATCTCGACGTGGGCCGCGAGATCGTCGCGGGACCAGCGCCGGCTGCGCGTCACGAGCGGGTGCGCGTGAGCAGCCACCAGGATGAGCTCGAGATCGGGGAGCACGCGCCACGCGAGCTCGGGACGATCGCCTTCGAGCCCGAGCGAGAGGTAGAGGTCCGCGTCGTCGTGCGCGAATCGTTCGTGGACGCCGAGCAGAAACTCGACCTTCAGCTCCACGCGGGTCGGGGTGCCGAGCTCGTGGAAGCGCCGCAGCGCGCGCATCAGCGGCTCGAGCGGGAGGACGCCGTCGAGGACCACGAGCAGGCGTGCTTCGAAGCCGCTCGAGAGCTCCGCCGCCACGCGGCCGAGCTGATCGACGCGTCCGAGCACCTCACGGGCTTCGACCAGCACGCGGTGTCCGGCGTTCGTGAGGCTGGCGCGATGACCGCTACGATCGAAGAGCTCGAGACCGAGCGCCTCTTCGAGCTGCTTGATCGCGTAGCTCACCGCGCTGGTCGCGCGACGCAGGCGCCTCGCCGCGCCCGCGAACGTGCCTTCGCTCGCGATCGCGTCGAGCACACGGAGCTGATCGAGGGTCAGCGCGTCGCCCGAGAACGGGCTTCCGGGGGAGAGGGCAGCCATTGGGAGAGGATGCTCACGACTCGTTCAGAAGTTTCGAACGACTCTAGCAAGAAGTTGTGGTGGTGACGAACGACTCGATGGCTCTACAAAGGAGCGTCGCGGGCGCGGTCGAACACGGGAGCGATCGCACCGCGACGACTGAAATCATGTGACGAACGGATCGCGTCTCGGGGCAGCCCGAGGCGCAACGAGCGCGAAGCGACGAAGTTGGAGGAGCCGATGGAGCAGACGACGAGCCAGAGCAGCACGAACCCCTGTGGCCTCCGTGGCCTCGCGTTCGTCGAGTTCGCCTCGCCCAAGCCCGAAGAGCTCGACGCGCTCTGGAAGGCGTTCGGCTTCTCGAAGCTCAAGCGCCACCGCTCGCTCGACGTCTCCTACTGGCGGCAGAACGACATCCACTTCTTCGTGAACCGCGAGCCGCGATCGTTCGCGGCGGAGTTCGCGTCGCAGCACGGGCCGAGCCTCTGCGCGATGGGCTGGCGGGTGGAGGACGCGGAGGCCGCGCACGCCGAAGCGGTGAAGCGCGGCGCGCGCCCCTTCGAAGGCGACGGCCCCTACGGCTGCCCGGCCGTCTACGGCATCGGCGACTCGGTGCTCTGCTTCGTGGAGGGCGATCGTTTCCTCGACGCCTTCCTCGATCTCGACGAGCCCTTCGTGCAGCCGGACAAGGGCTTCCTCGCGATCGATCACCTCACGAACAACGTCGAGAAGGGCACGATGGCCAAGTGGGCCGCCTTCTACAAAGACGTCTTCGGCTTCACCGAGGTGCGCTACTTCGACATCCGCGGCGCGAAGACGGGCCTCACCTCGTACGCGCTCCGCTCGCCCGACGGCTCCTTCTGCATCCCGATCAACGAGGGCTCGGAGGAGAAGTCGCAGATCGAAGAGTACCTGCGCGAGTACAAGGGTCCGGGCGTGCAGCACCTCGCGTTCCTCAGCCGCGATCTGCTCGCGAGCCTCGACCAGCTCGACGACGATCGCATCGAGACGCTCGACATCGACGACGAGTACTACGCGGAGGTCTTCGAGCGCGTGCCCAACGTGAAGGAAGACCACGAGCGCATCCGCAAGCACCAGGTGCTCGTGGACGGCGACGACGAGGGCTACCTGCTGCAGATCTTCACGCGGAACCTGATCGGGCCGATCTTCATCGAGATGATCCAGCGCGAGAACCACCACGCGTTCGGCGAAGGAAACTTCGGCGCGTTGTTCCGCAGCATCGAGCGCGACCAGGAACGCCGCGGCGCGATCTGAGCGTGGGCGCGCGAGTCGTGCGTGCGAGTCGAGTTCGAGTCGTGCGTGCGAGTTGTGCGTGGTGGTGTCTGATCGCCTTACGACTGCGTGAACGTCACTCCCGCATCGCGGCGCGCACGATATGCTGCGCGCGATGATTCGGGGTCGGCTCTTTCTCGCGTCGCTCGCGGCGCTGCTCTCTCTCTTCGCGTGCGGTGACGACGACGGGCCGCCGCTCGACGCGAGCCTCGACGGAGACGTCGACGGGGGGGTCGACGCGACGCTGCCGGAGGGACCGCGCGGCGACGTGCTGCGCATCCCCGAGACCGAGCGTTGGACGCTGCCGACGCTCACCGGCGAGGTCTACGTCGTGCGCACCGAGGCGAACGTTCCGCACGTGTACGCGAGCAACGAGCGTGATCTGCGCGTGGTGCAGGGCTTCTTGTTGGCGCGCGATCGTTACTTCCAGATCGAGGCGGGTCGTCGGCTCGCGCAGGGCCGCCTGTCCGAGCTGCTCGGCGACGCAGCGCTCGGCTCCGATCAGCAGTCGCGCGCGCAAGGCATGCGGCGGGTGGCGGAGCGGCTCGTCACGTTGCTCACCGACGAGCAGCGCGAGGTCTACACCGCGTACGTCGAGGGCGTGAACGCGTACATCGACCTGGTGAGGGGGCGCGACATCGCACCGCCGAGCGAGCTCGCGGCGGCGGCGCTCTTCTTCGGCACACGCAACCCGGGCGACCTGATGGAGACGATGACGGTCGAGGACCTCGTGGCGTTCGCGGCGGTCCCGATCTGGCAGCTCGGTTGGGAGTCGCAGGATCTCGCGAACGCCGCCGCGGCGGAGGAGCTCGCGACGTGGACCGCGCCGGAGGGCGCGCCTTCGCCGGAGCTTCGTCGCGCGGGCGCGCTGGAGATCCACACGCAGTTCCAGCCGATCCACGACGTCACGAGCGCGGCCGGCTTCGGGCTCGAGGGCACCACCACACGCGCGCCGCGGCTCGATCGACGTCGCGTCGAGGTCCTCCCGCGGCTGCGCGTGGAGTCGGACACGTTCGAGCGACTTCGCGCGCGCACGGAGCGATTCGCGCGGATGCAGCTCGGTCGGCGCGGCGAAGACTTCGGCTCCAACGCGTGGGCCACGATGGGGGCGCACTCGCCCGACGGCGCGGCGATCCTCGCGGGCGACGGCCACTTGCCGCTCTCGATCGCCCCGCTCTTCTACCAGCTCGGGCTCGACACGAGCGTCTTCGGCGAAGGCGCGCCAGACGAAGCCACCACGCTGATGGGCCTCTTCTTCGCGGGCATCCCGCCCATGGCCGTCGGCACGAACGGCCGCATCGCGTGGTCGCAGACGTACCTGCGCGGCGACGTGACGGACTGGTACGCGGAGGAGATCGTGCTGACCGGCGGCGTGCCGAGCGCGACGGTCTTCGGCGAAGGCACGATGCCCATCCGCCGCGTGTCCGAGACCTACGTGGTGCGCGACGTGCCCGGGCTCGGCAGCGTCGGCCGCACGGTGGTCTCCGATCGCTATGAGACCTTCGACGGCCGCGTGATCGTCGCGATCGAGGGCACGCCGTCGATGGAAGGCGCCGCAGGCGCGATCGACGTGGCGGGCGAGTACGTGATCCCCGGCGATCGCGACGGCGACGAGGTCATCAGCGGCGTCTCGTTCGACTTCGCGGGCTTCGACGTGTCGAACGTGCTGACCGCGCTGCAGGGCTTCAACGACGCCGACACCGTGGCGGACTTCCGGGCCTCGACGCGGCGACTCGTGACCTACGCGCAGAACCTCGTCGCAGCGGACGTCGAAGGCGACGTCTACTACGGCAGCTACAACGCGATCCCGACCCGCGAGTACCTCGAGCGCGACGAGGTCTCGCGTGCGTGGGTGGACGGCGCCGATCCGCGCCGCGTGCTCGACGGGACGCAGTACCGCGGCTTCGACATCCCACTCGACGCGGAAGGCTTTCCGGACGAGTCGCAGTGCGGAACGTCGGGCGACGCTCGCTACCGCTGCCTCGTGCCGTTCGAGGAGTGGCCCGCCGCGCTCAGCCCGGCGCGCGGCTACGTGCTCACCGCCAATCACGACATCGCGAACATCACCACCGCCGACGGGAACCTCGCGGACGACGACTTCTACCTCGGGGGTCCGTGGAACAACGGCTTCCGCGGCGACACGATCCGTACGGAGCTCGAGGCGTTGGTCGCCGGTGATGCCTCGACACAGGAAGCGAGCTCGGAGCTGCAGGGCAACCACGACTCGGTGCTCGGGCGTTTGTTCGGGCCGCGGCTGCTCGACGCGATCGCGCGCGCGAAGGCGCTTTCGGAGGGGACGCCGTCTGGGGCGGCTGAGACGCGCCTCGCGGCGCTCTACGAGGAAAACGCGGCGAGCTTCGACGACGTGAGCACGCGCCTTCAATCGTGGATCACGGCCGGCGCACCGGCGGAGAGCGGCGTGGAGACCTTCTACCATGCGCCCACCGCCGACCAGCGCGCGTTCGCGGTGGCCACGATGATCTTCAACGAGTGGCACAAGGCGCAGTTCCGCTGGATCTTCGGGGACGAAGGGCTCGACGTCGCCTTCGACACCGACCGCGCCACGCGCATCACGCGCGCGCTCTTCGACGTGTGGCGAGGGCGCGGCGCGGGCAACCCGGCCGACCTTTCGCATTGGGATCCCTCCACGGAAGAGAGCGTGTTCTTCGATCGGGTGGGAACGGGCCCGGTCGAGCGCAGCGACGAGATCGCGCTGCTCGCGCTCGCGGACGCGATCGAACGACTCGAGGCGGCGCCCGATCCGGAGCGACCGGGCATCGGCGGCTTCGGCACCACGGACCGAGCGCAGTGGCTCTGGGGCATGCGGCACCTCGTGGTGTTCGAGTCGATCCTCACCGACTTCGTTCCCTCCGACGATCCCGCGCTCTCGGTGCTGGTGGCGGGCTTCTCGATCACCCCGGAGCGCATCCCGCTGATGCCCGATCTCGCGGAGACCGACCCGCGCGCGAGCCTCCCCTGGTTCCCGCGGCCGGGCGATCTCTTCAACGTCGACGCCGCGCATTACAGCATCGAGAGCCGCAACTATTGGTACTCCGACGGCGCGGTCATGCGGATGGTGATCCGTTTGAAGGACGGGGAGGTCGACGGAGTGAACGTCTTGCCGGGCGGTCAGAGTGGGCTGACGTCGAGCGAGCACTTCGACGATCAAGTGCGTCTGTGGCTCGCGAACGACACCATTCCCCTGCGCTTCCGCGTGGAGGACGTGGTGGCGGGCGCGGTGGGGCGCGAGGTGTACACGCCTTGAGGCTCGTCGGTGTCGGTGCTGCGGTCACGTGCCGCGGCATCACACTCCGTCGCCCCGCGCCGGCGGCGCGTCGCCTCGCGCCGCTCGCTTCTCCTGCCTCTTGCTCTCCCGATCGTGCGGCATTACCTCCCGCCGCTTGATGGTTCGGTCGCTGGACGGCGACACTGACCTGCCCGCCCACACGGTGGGCGTGCTCGTGTCGCGCCTGGCGTGGCGCGCGCGACAGGAGATCGGAAGCCCGCATGACGCGCGAATCGCATGGCGCAACGGCCACCGCCGACGTGGAGATCACGGACCGTGAGCTCTTGCTGCGGCTCTCGGGCCCGAACGGCGCGCACCTGAAGGTGTTGGAGAAGGAGCTCGGGATCGTGCTCGGGCAGCGCGGCGACGTCATCCGGCTGCAAGGCGGAGCGGCAGACGTCGCGCTCGCGGAACGCATCTTGGCCGAGCTGATCGAGGTGATGGAGAAGCGCGATCTCTCGGCGGAGGAGATCACGCGCGCGGCGCGCACGCTGGCGTCGCACCCCGACCTTCGACTGCGCGAGCTCTTCGACGACGTGGTGCTGCGGACGACGAGCAAGCGCGTGATCGCACCCAAGGGCGTCGCGCAGCAGCGCTACATCTCTGCCATCCGGCACAACGACATCGTGTTCGGCGTCGGCCCGGCGGGGACCGGCAAGACGTACCTCGCGATGGCGATGGCGGTGGGCGCGCTGATGGATCGCACCGTCAAACGCATCATCCTCACGCGCCCCGCCGTGGAGGCAGGCGAGAAGCTCGGCTTCTTGCCGGGCGATCTCGCGGAGAAGGTGAACCCGTACCTGCGACCGCTCTACGACGCGCTCCACGACATGATGGAGGACACGCGGGTGGCGACGCTGATCGAGCGCGGGACCATCGAGGTCGCGCCGCTCGCGTTCATGCGCGGCCGCACGCTGAACGACGCGTTCGTGATCCTCGACGAGGCGCAGAACACCACCGCCGAGCAGATGAAGATGTTCCTGACGCGCCTCGGCTTCCGGAGCCGCGCCGTGATCACGGGCGACATCACCCAGGTCGACCTCCCGCACGGGCAGCCGAGCGGGCTCGCGGACGCCGAGCGTTTGCTGCGTGGCATCGACGGCATCTCGTTCAACTACTTCACGGACGTCGACGTGGTGCGTCACCCGCTCGTGCAGAAGATCGTGCGCGCGTACGACGAGCGGGACGCGGTGCGGATGGCGGAGAAGCGGGCGCGCGACGAAGCGCGGGCGGCCGAGCGCGAAGCGCGTCGAGAGCCGCGCGACGAGGGCTGAGCCCGGCACGCTTCGAGCGCGTCGCAGGAAGGCGGCGCGCGAGTCGATCGCCGAACGGCGAGACGAAGGTCGAGCGGGTCCGCGTAGCGAAGCGAGCCGCGCTGCTGCGATACTCCGCGCGATGTCGCGGATCATCGGGATCGGGTTCGTGTTGGGCGTGCTCTGCGCCTCGTGTGGCGGCGGGTCGGGCGCGAAGCGTTACGAGCTCTCGGACGGGACGCGGGTGGAGGTCGACGCCGAGGGAGGCGTACGGCTCTTCGCGCCGGACGGTCGCGCGCTCGCGGGACTCGCGCCGCGGGCGCCGACGCTGCGGCGCTTCACGCCGGACGTGCGGATGCTGCAGGGCTTCTTCACGTTCCGGCGGCGTGAGCTGGAGGAGCGACCGCTCGATCGGTTCGAGGGGAGCGCGCTCGAGGACGGGCGTGTGGTGCTTCGCTTCTCGTCCGAGGAGGGCGCGTCGGGCGCGCTCTCGATCGGCGTGGACACCCCGAGCGTGTCCACCTCGATTCGTTTCGACGCGCAGTGGGCAGGCAGCGAGGGGCGCGAGGTCTCGTACGCATTGCCCTTCGCGTGCGACGAAGAGGGGTCGTTCGTCGGCTTCGGGGCGCAGTACAACCAGACCGATCAGCGCGGCGAAGCGTTCACGCTCTGGGTGCAGGAGCAGGGGCTCGCGCGCACCGGCACCGGTCTGTTCTCGGGCGACGAGCACACGACCTACTTCCCGATGCCGTGGTGGCTCGACTGGCGCGGACACGGCGTGCTCGTGGACACGCTCGCGAAGGTCGACGTGGATCTCTGCCTGCGCGATCCGGAGGTCGTGTGGGTGGAGGTGGAGCACCGCGTCCCCGGCGCGGCGGTGGGCGACGAGGACACGTCGTTCGAGGCGGTGGTGCTCCACGGGCCGACGCCGCGCGACGTGGTGCGACAGCTCGGCGATCGCGTGGGGCGTCCTTCGCGGCCGCCGGAGTGGGCCTTCTCGCCGTGGATCGCGATCCAAGGCGGAAGCGAAGCGGTGCGCGACGAGGTCACGCGACTGCGCGAGGCGGAGATCCCGTTCTCCGCGGTCTGGGTTCAGGACTGGATCGGCGGCGAGGTGATCATCGGCGACGTCTACGATCTGACGTACCGCTGGGTCACCGACGAGGAGCTCTATCCGGATCTTCCGGGTCTGATCGCCGAGCTGCGATCCGACGACGTGCGCTTCCTCGGCTATGCCAACTCGTTCGTGATCGACGGGCTCGATCATTACGACGAGATGGCGGCCATGGGCATGCTTCCGCGCGATCCGGCAGGCGAGATCTACCGCTTCGGGATCACCGTCTCGGAGGGCAGCGTGGCGGATTTCACGAATCCGGCGACCGACGCGTACGTGCTCGGCTACCTGCGCGCGATGGTGCGGGACCTCGGCATCGACGGGTGGATGGCGGACTTCGGCGAGTGGCTCCCGTACGATTCGCAGATCTTCGCGGGCGATCCCGCGCTCGTGCACAACGACTATCCACGTTTGTGGCATCGCTTGAACGAGCAGGTGATGGAGGAAGAACGTCCGGACGGTGACTGGGTGGTCTTCTCCCGCTCGGGATGGACGGGCGATCAGAGCGCGCAGCAGATCGTGTGGATCGGCGATCAAGAAGCGGACTGGGAGCCGACGGATGGTCTGCCGACCGTGCTGCCCGCGATCCTGAATCTCGGTTTGTCCGCGGTGCCCCTCGTCACGCACGACATCGCGGGGTACAGCGGCGGACCGAGCACGAAGGAGCTCTTCCAGCGGTGGACCGAGCTCGGCGCCTTCACCACGTTCATGCGCACGCACGAGGGGCTCGCCGCGCTCGCGAACTGGGGCTGGGACTCCGACGCGGAGACCACGGCACACTTTCGTCGCTTCGCGCGCGTGCACGAGGCGTTGGTGCCGGAGTTGCTCGCGCTCGCCGACGAAGCGGTGGAGACCTCGATGCCGCCGATGAGGCATCTCGCGCTGGTGTTCCCGGACGATCTCGGCAGCCGCGCGGTGAGCGATCAGTTCCTGCTCGGCGACGATCTGCTCGTGGCGCCGGTGGTCGAGGAAGGCGCGAGCTCGCGTGAGGTCTACCTCCCGCCCGGCACGTGGTTCCACGTGTGGACGGGCGAGTCGTACGAGTCGCCGGAGGGTGGTCGCACGGTCACGATCGACGCGCCGATCGGGAGCCCGCCGGTGTTCTCGCGCGGCGAGGATCGCGCGGACCTCCGCGCGATCGAGTGAGCGCGAGCTCAGCCCTGGCAGCGGGGGCAGACGAAGAGGTGGCGACCGCCGAGGTCGATGCGTTCGATCGGCTCGTTGCAGGTGCGACACGCGCGGCCCGCGCGGCCGTAGACGTAGTGACGCCTCGCGCGACGTGCGACGCCCTCTTCGCGCAACGCGGCTTCGAGGCGCTCGTCGACCGTGATGCCGCCGGTGCGGTAGCTACGGCGCGCGATCGCGCAGGTCGCTTCGGCCAACAAGCGGCGATGGCTCGACGAGAGCTCGCGGGCGCGACGCGCGGGGTGGACGCCCGCGACGAAGAGGATCTCGGCGCGCAGGTAGTTCCCGAGGCCGGCGAGGAAGCTCTGATCGAGGTAGACGGCGGCGAGCTGACGTCGCGCGAAGCGTGGGTCTTCGAGGCGTGACTCCACGGCGGCTTCGTCGACCGCGAGCAGGTCGGGGCCGCGCTTCGTGAGGAAGGGGTGCTTTTCGAGCTCGTCCTCCTGCCAGAGCGAGACGTCGGTCGCGCTGAAGAGGTACGCGCTCTTCTCGGGACCGTGGAGCGCGACGCGTAGCGAGCGCGAGGTGCGTGGGGTCTTGCCGCGGCGCTCGACGTACCAGCGCCCGTAGAGCTGGTTGTGCGAGTAGAGGACGACACCGCCCTCGAAACGCGTGAGCATCGCTTTGCCGTGTGTGTCCACGCGGATCACGCGGCGCCCGTCGAGCTCGGCGCTCCGCGCTTCGAGCGCGGGCAGGTGGAGCTCGACCTTCACGGACGCTCCTCGCACCGCACGTTCGACGCGATCGGCGGCGCGTCGAATCTCCGGTCCTTCCGGCATCGCGATCATGTGGGGTCGTGCGCCGCGAAGGACCAGCGGTCACGCGTCGTGGAAGCTGCGCCAACCGTCCGCGTGCCGCCGCCACACCGCGTCGCCTTCGAGGCGGAAGAGGTGGAGCCAGCCGTTCTCCACCAGCGCGCGCACGTGGGCGTGTTTGGCGAGGATCGTGTCGACTGCGTCCGCCGGCGCCTCCACGAAGACGCTGAGCCGAAGCGGCTCGTGCACGAAGCGCGTGCCGTCGTGAACCGACTGCATCGGGAGGCCGATGCGGAGGTCGCCGCCGTTTCCTTCGAAGACGCCGAGCGTTCCGCCGACCACGTCATGCAGCACCTTGTTGCCGCTGCCGTAGCGGCGCGGCTCCACGGTCGACGCGTAGTACTGGAGGTTGATCCAGTGCGTGACCACCATCGGCGCGGTCAGCAGCAGCTCGAGGACCGCGAAGCCTTCGTCGCGCTCGGCCACGTACTCGTGCAGGAACGCGCGTCCGTCGAGCGAGAGCTCCTTCGTACGCGTGCGGGGGGCGATCACGAACGCGGCGTTGCGCGCGAGGCCCCACTCGGGACGAACCTCGCTCCAATCGCCGGCCCGGCGGCGGATCGCGGCTTCGATGGTCGCGTCGTCGGTGGCTTCGATGCCGAGTCGGCGCGCTCGCTCGGCGCGCGCGACGACGCCCGCGCCGCGAAGCTGCTCGCGCAGGGTCGCGAGCTCGGCTTCGTGCGAGGCCGGCAGCTCGTCGAGATCGAAGAGGCGCACGTCGTCGGTGGTCGTGACGTGCAGCGCGGCCACGAAGCGGGTCGTGTCGGGGACGTCGAGGCCGCGTGCTTTCAGGCCGCGTCGGACTGCGGGGTCGTTGAGGAGCGCCGCGGCGGCGCGCGCGTTGACCTCGCCCGTCTGTCCGCAGCACGCGCCGCAGTCGAGGCCGGCCGCGTAGGGGTTGTTGCGGGTCGCGCTGCCGTGGCCGACGAGGAGCACGAGGCGCGCGAGCGGGCTCTTCGCGCCGTCGGCGGGCACGAGGCTCATGCCGCGCAGGAGGTTGGCCGCGAGGTCGCAGCGGGCTTCGACCGAGAGCGGTTCGCCGTCGGCGCCGAGGTGGAGGCGCGGCTTGCCGTGCTCGTGGGCGGCGAGGCCCGCGTGGTCGACGCTCGGGTCGGGCGAGTGCACGGCGCTGCGCCACGCGAGCGCGCCCGCGTAGAGCGGCCCCATCGCGTCGACGAACGCGAAGGTCGAGAGCGCGCCGCTGCGCAGCGCCTTCCACGCGGCGCGGAGCCCGAGGCGATCGCGTCGCTTCGTCGCCGCGTCCTCCGGAGCGCGCGTGTCGGTCACGTGCAACTTGGGCGCGAGCAGGCCCGGGAGCTGCGGCCTCGCGTGCGTCGCGCCGAGAGGGAGGTAGTCGATCGGGAGTCCGAAGAAGCCTGCGAAACCGAGCGTGGCGATCGAAGGGCTCTGCGCTTCGAGCGCGCGACGGAAGACCTCGGAGCGCACGTCGATGCAGAACGCCGCCTGCACGCTGGGCGTGGTCGCGGGCTCCGGTCGCGCTTCGGGGGCGCGCGCGAGGCCACGCGCCAGCGGGCGCTGGTATGCGTGCTCGAGCGCGTCCTGCCAGACCCACGCGAGCCGCTGCCGCTTCGCCACCGCGTCGTCGACCTCCTCCCACGAGGCCTGCGTGCGACGCCACGTCGCTTCGAGCGCGCGCCCTCCGTGGCGGAACGCGCGCAGCTCCCACGCGATGCGGATCGCCAAGAGCTCGACGATCGCGTCGTCGTCGAGTCCCTCGAGGCGCGCGGTCCAGCGGCGGTAGGCGCACCACGCGGCCCAACCGCCGACGTCGAGCAGGAGGCTCGTGAGGTAGTCGACCTGTCGACTCGGAGGAACGGCGAGCTCGCTCAGCGCGCGGTCGAGGGTCGTACGCGCGTCTTGCGGCAGGCTCGCCACCACCGGCCGCAGCTCGTGCAGCCCGAGGTGCCAGGCGCGGTCGCGCAGGGTGACGCGCTTCCAGCTCGCGAAGAGGCCGCCCTCGCGATCGACGTCGAGGCGCTCGTCGAAGAAACGCGCGCAGTGGCGGCTGAGCTCGTCGACGACGTGGTCGCGCAGCGCGGGTGTGCCGCGGTCGACGTCCACCAGTTCCACGAGGGTCGCGCGCTTGGGCATCGGCGTGCTCGGCTCGTCGAGCCACGCGAGGAGCTCGTCGACGGAGGTGTCGGCGCGGGACGCCGCGTGCTCGAGATCGTCGCGGGCGATGCGGTCCTCGCGCCAGGCGGCGCGGAAGTGATCGCGGTCGGGGACGAGGGCGCTCCCTCCGAGCGCGCCGACCTTCGCGGCGACGACGGGGAAAGGTTCGTGGATCCAGCCCCAGAGCGGGTTCACCGCGATGAACCCATCGAGCGGCCAGGTCGGCGCGATGCGTGCGCACGCGGCGTCGATCGCGGCGTCGATCGAGCTGTCGACAGTTGGGGGAGAGACGGAGGACGGCTCGGAGTGGGCGTCGGACGCGACGTCGGATGCGACGTCGGAGTCGCCGTTCTCGTCACCGTGGGTGGAGAGCGCGAGAGACATCAGATGACCTCTTGGGGTTGGATGAGCGTGTCGGCGGCGGGGGTGTGCGGGACACGCGGCGGCCAGAGGGCGAAGGCCGCGTGAGTGAAGCGCGCGTCGAGCTCGGCGCCGAGGCGCGCGAGGGTGTTCGCGAGCCGATGGAGCACACCGCGCGTGCGGGTCTCGATCACGGCTTGGAGCAACGCGAGGGCCGCGAGCGCGACGGCGGCCAGCGACCACGCAGGCCCCCCGATCGCGGCGCCGGGCCAGAGTCGCGCGAAGAGCGCGTGCCAGCCGAAGTAGAGCGCGGCGAAGAAGAGGACGAAGGCGCTCGCGACGGGCAGTACACGCGTCGGGACCTTCGCGAGCGGGATGGCGAGCGAGACTCCGACGAAGACGAGGAGCGCGAGGGTGGCGGGCGCGAGCGTCGTGTCGACGAAGGCGGCGAGCGCGAGGGCGAGCGCGCCGAGACTCAGGCTCGCGAGCGTGGCGGCCGCGAGCGCGCGCGAGAGCGACGGCTTCGCGTGTGGGACGAGCGAGGCGACACGGACCTCGGCCACCACGTGACCCGAGCTACAGAACGCATGGGCCTTGTAGAGCGAGTGCGCGACGAGGTGGAGCAGCGCGAGGTCCCACGCGCCGAGGCCGCATTGGACGAGCATGAAGCCCATCTGCGCGCAGGTGGACCACGCGAGCGTGCTCTTCACCGTCGCTTGCTGCTTCATCGCGAGCGCGCCGACGACGGTGGTGACGCTGCCGACCGCGACGAGGAGGGCGAGCGCGCCGGGGGTCGCGCCGAGCCAGGTGGAGAGGCGGATCGCGACGAAGCCTCCGACGTTCACGACGCCCGCGTGCAGGAGCGCGGAGACCGGTGTCGGCGCCTCCATCACCTTGAGCAACCAGCCGTGGAACGGGAGCTGCGCGGACTTGAGGGTGATGGCGAGCGCGACGAGCGTGGCGCCGACGGCGAGCCCGGCCGAGCTGCCGTGCGCGGCGACGTGGGCGTCCAGCGTGCTCAGGCGATCGTCGCCGGTGCGCGCATAGACGAGGGCGACCGCGCCGAGCAAGCAGACGTCGGCGAGGCGGCTGACGAGGAACTTCTGGTGCGCGGCGACGAGCGCGTTCGGGCGTTCTTCGTAGAAGGTCAGGAGCTGGTGAAGGCAGAGGCTCGTCGCGGTCCACGCGAGCGCGAGGACGAGCAAGTGGTCGGTGATCACGAGCGTGGTGACCGAGGCCAGAGTGGCGAGCAGCCAGCGGACGTAGCGCGGGCGGTTGGGGTCGCCGTCGAGGTAGCGGTCGGAGAAGCGGACCAAGAAGGCGGCGAGCGCGGTGACGAGCGTGAGCATCACGAGGGTGAGCGCGTCGATGCGGAGGCCGAGCGTGTGCGCGGCGGAGGTCGAGCCGGTGGCGGAGGACGTCGTGGCGGTCGCGGCGGTGGCGACGAGCGCGAGCGACGTGGCGAGCTTCGCGCCCCCGAAGTCGCGCTTCGCGCGCGTGGCGAGGGCGCCGACCGCGAACGTGATCGGGATGGCCAGAGCGGAGAAGGCGGCGAGGGCGGACTCGGCGGAGGAAGTCATCGCTGCGGGTCATACGGCTCGACGGCGTTCGTGAAAAAGACATAATCGAGCTCGTACCGTTCGATAGAAACGAATGAACGTTCGTCGCGTCGACTTCGACTTCGACTTCGACTTCGACTTCGACTTCGACTTCGACTTCGACTT
>CALJLK010000609.1 GCA_937982655.1 uncultured Sandaracinus sp. | reverse complement strand
GGCGATGCGGGGCGCATGATGCAGGGCCTGGCCCGCGGCGACCTGCGCGAGCGCGAGCCGATGTTGCGCCACCGCGAAGCGCACCGCGCGCTCGAGGTCGTCCGCACGAAACGCGCCCTTCACGAGGAAGTCCGCCGCACCCGCTTCGAGCGCACGCGCCACCACCTCGCGCTCGCGCGCTCCGGTCAGCACGATCACCGGACCCGCGTAGCCCGCGCGCCGCGCGCGACAGAGCACGTCGAGGCCGTCGTCCGCGTCGAGGCGCAGATCGAGCAGACACGCGTCGAAGGGCGCCTCGGCGTCGGCCGCGTGGCCGAGCCGGGCGAGCGCCGCGTCCCCGGTCGCGACACGTTCGAGCGTCCAACCCGGCAGCGAGCGCGCCATCGCGCCGAAGAGCACGAAGTCGTCGTCGTCGTCCTCCACGAGGAGGACGCGCAGCGCGCGGCTCATCATGTCTCGGGCAGCTCCACGAGCTCGATCCAATAGCGCCCGAGCGTCTGCATCAGCTCCACGAGGCCTTCGAAGGTCACGGGCTTCGTGATGAACGACGCGGCGCCGAGATCGTAGCTGCGCAAGAGGTCTTCTTCGGCCTTCGAGGTCGTGAGGACCACGATCGGGATGCGCCGCAACGAAGGATCGGCCTTGATCTCTTCGAGCGCTTCACGCCCGTCCTTCTTCGGCATGTTGAGGTCGAGCAGGATGAAGCCCGGCCGCTCCGCGTCTTCGAAGGGCGGCTCTCGACGCAGGTACGCGAGGAGCTGCTCGCCGTCCTCGACGCACACCAGCTCGTTGATCACGCGGCTCTTTCGGAGCGCGTCTCGGGCGAGCATGCGGTCGTCCGCGTCGTCGTCCGCCATGAGGATCTTCATCGCTCGCGCCTTCATGTCGGCTCCTCTCGCGTCGCAGAATCTCTCGCAGAATCTCTCGCAGAGTCTCTCGCGTCTCTCGCGCTCTCGCGCTCCGCGCTCTCGTTCGGTTGCTCGTGCGGCAACGTCAGCACGAAGGTCGTACCTTCCCCGACCGCGCTCTGCACGTCGAGCGTGCCGTGGTGTCGCTCCACGATGCGACGGCAGATCGCCAGACCGATCCCGGTGCCGTCGTACACGCCGCGCCCGTGCAGGCGCTGGAACGGCCCGAAGATCTTGTCGCGATACTTCGGATCGAAGCCGATGCCGTCGTCCACGATCTCGAAGCGCCACACGTCCCCGTCACGCTGGGCGCGCACCTCCACGGTGTTGCCACGATCGTCCGGGTGGAACTTGAGCGCGTTGCCGAGCAGGTTCTGAAAGAGCTGCCGCATCTGCATCGGATCGGCTTCGACCGTCGGCAGATCGTCCGGCACCACGAGGCGCCCCTTCGTGTCGCTCGCGCGCTGCTCGAGGTCGATCGCCACGTCGCGGAGCACCTCGCCGAGCGCGACCTGCGTGAAGGGCTGCCCGTGCCGGTGCACGCGCGAGAACGCGAGCAGGTCCGCGATGAGCCGCGACATGCGCTCCGCCGCGGCCTGCATGCGCCCGAGGAAGTCGCGGCCCTCGTCGTCGAGCGAGCCCGCGTGGTCGGAGACGATGCGATCCCCGAAGGCACGGATCTTTCGCAGCGGCTCTTGCAGATCGTGCGACGCGATGAACGCGAAGTCGTTGAGCTCGCGGTTGCTGCGTTCGAGCTCTTTCGTCAGCGCTTCGAGCTCTTCTTCGCGCGCACGTCGCGCCGCGACCTCGGCCCGCAGCTCTTCGGTGCGCGCCGCGACCTCGCGCTCGAGCCGCGCCGAGAAGGTCGCCGCGGCCTCGAGCTCGCGGCGCGCGCGGCGCTGGAGCCAGACGAGCAAGAAGGACACGAAGATCGCTTGCCCCACCAGCGCAACGACGAGCTGCAGGTGCCCACGCGCAGAGGCCTCGTGCGCCTCGCGTAGACGCGCGAGGTCGTCGCCTTCGATCGTGCGGAGTCGATCCATCACGTCGGCCATGAGCGCTCGCCCGCGCCCCGAGCGCACGAGCTCGTGCGTGCCTTCGACGCCCTGGGTGCGGTCGATCTCGAGGACCTCCGCGAGCAGCGCCAGGCGCTCGTGCGCGACGCCCTTCAGCTCCGCCACGCGCGTCTCTTGGGCCCGCTCACCCCCGACCGCCGCCGCGAGCGTGCCGAAGGTGACGTCGAAGTCCGCGACCGCCTCCTCGTAGAGCCGGAGGTGCGCCTCGTCGTGCGTGAGCAGGTAGCCGCGCACGCTGCTCTCCGCCTCGCGCAGGTTCGAGCGCGTCGCTTCGACCGCCGCGTGCACCTCGCGTGCGTTCTCCGCCGCTTCGACGTCCGCCACGAGCGTCGCCGCCGCGAGATAGCCGATCGCGGCGAGCACCCACGCGGCCGCGATCCCGAGCGAGTACCCGAGCGTGCGCCTCCGTCTCGCCTTCTCGGTCGGCATGAACGCGGCACGGTAGTACACGCAGGACGACGCGGCGCGCGCGAATGAGAGGGTCGAGCGCGTGCGCGCGTGACGCCGTGAGCGACACGCGTGGCGTCTCGCCTCGGTCGTAGCGCAGAGCCTCGCCACGCTTCCCCGCCGCGAGGCCTCGGGACCTGGACACGCGCGCGAATCGCTCGTCTTTCGTGGGCAATTCGCGAGAGCCGCGCATTTGGCCCGCGCGCTGCAATGCGCTCCTCCGTGGCTCGACGAGCCGCACGGAAAGGAAAACTCCCATGCTCCGCTGGTCCATCGCCTTCTTCCTCGTCGCCCTCCTCGCTGCGTTCTTCGGTTTCGGCGCCCTCGCCGGCACCGCGGCGTGGTTCGCGAAGATCTTGTTCGTGGGCTTCCTCGTGCTCGCGATCGCCTCGCTCCTGTTCGGCCGTCTCCCGAAGGCCCCCTGACGGTGAGCGATCGCGACGGAATCGGACGCGCGCCCCCTCGTGCGGAGATCGTGTCGCGTGAGCCCGAAGCCGCCTCGAGCGTCACGTCCGCCGAGGCGGCGCGGCCACGCGAGCCCGTGGCGCGAAGGGACGAGCCTCTCCACTCGCAACCAGGGGTCGAGCTTCCGCGAGACCCCGTCGTCGAAGGCGCACGCGAGGCGTCGAGCGCGGCGTCGCAAGACTCCGACTCGCGCGACGCTTCTAGCGTCCACGGTTCGGGCGACGCCGAGCACGTCGCCGCAGCGGGCGCCGAGGCCTCGCGTGATCTCGACGTGTCGTCTCACGTGCTCGACCAAGGCCCCGACACCCTCGTCGAGCGAGCCGACCGCCAACTCTTTGCGAGCGAGCCCTGCTCCGACACCCCCACCGCCCGTCACATCGCCCTCACCCTCGAGGGCGCGCGGCGACGTGCTTCGTCCGAAGCCACCCGTCGTCCGACCGCGCCGCTGCGTGGCCTCCAAGACGTCGAGCTCTTGGTGGTCGACGACGACGACGACGCGCGCTGGTTGCTCGCGCGCTACCTCGAACGCGCGGGGGCCCGCGTGCGCACGGCCGGCTCGGTGCGCGAAGCCGAGGAGGCGCTCGCCCGTCGCCGCCCCCACGCGCTCGTCTCCGACATCGGCATGCCCTTCGAGGACGGCCGCACCTTGGTCGCCCGCCTCCGCCGTCACGAAGCCGAGACCGGGCTCCCCCGCCTTCCTGCCATCGCCGTGACCGCGTTCGTCGGGGTGCGAGAGCGCGACGCGAGCCTCGCCGCTGGCTTTGACGCCCAGCTCGCGAAGCCACTCGACCCTGCGCGGCTCGTGGAGCTCCTGCGTTCGCTGCTCGCTTGAACCCCCAAGCGCGGACGTGGCAGATCGCCTCGCTCGTGACGCAATGCCACGATCCTCTGCGGTCCTATGGCGAATTTGCCAACAATTTCCATGGCTCGTGGCTGGCACGAACGTCGCTGAAGGAGTCGCTGGGTCCTACCCGGAGGTTGCCCGTGTCTCGAATCCTCATCGTCGACGACGAAACCGATGCCCGCGAGCTGCTCGCCCTCACCCTCACCAAGGCGGGGCACGAGACCGTCGAGGCCTCCGCGCTCGAGCCTGCGCTCCGGCTCGTGAAAGAGCTCGAACCCCTCGATCTCGTAATCGCCGATCTGCGCCTCGGCGCGGACGACGGGCTCGAGCTGTGTCGCCGGGTCGCCGAAGCCCGCCCCGACGTGCCCGTGATCGTGATGACCGGCTACGGCTCCATCGAAGCGGCGGTCGGTGCCCTCCGCGCGGGCGCGTACGACTTCCTCGTGAAGCCGCTCGACCCCGCCGCGCTCCTCGCCGGGGTGCGCCGGGCCCTCCAACACCGCGCGCTGACCGACGAGGTGCGCCGCCTCCGTCACGAGGTCGGCGGGCTCGACGTCGGCGACGACTTCGGCATCGTCGGCCGGAGCCCTGCGATGCGTCGTGTCTTCGAGCTCATCGATCGCGTGGGCCCCGGTGACACCACGGTGTTGATCACGGGCGAGTCCGGCACCGGCAAGGAGCTCGTCGCCCGCGCGCTCCACGCCCGCAGCGGCCGCACCGGTCGCTGCGTCGCGGTGAACTGCGCGGCCATGCCCTCGAACCTCCTCGAGAGCGAGCTCTTCGGCCACGTGCGCGGCGCCTTCACGGACGCCCGCGCCGATCGCGACGGCCTCTTCTTGGAGGCGAGCGGCGGCACGCTCTTCCTCGACGAGATCGGCGAGCTCGGGCTCGACATGCAGCCGAAGCTCCTGCGCGCGCTGCAGGAGCGCGTGGTGCGCCCGATCGGCGCGAGCCGCGAGCGGAGCTTCGACACGCGCCTGGTCGCCGCGACCAACCGCGACCTCGAGCAAGAGGTCGAGCGCGGCACCTTCCGCGAGGATCTCTTCTACCGCGTCAACGTCGTGAACATCGCGCTGCCTCCGCTGCGCAAGCGAGGCCACGACGTGCTCCTGCTCGCGCGCTTCTTCCTCAAGCGCGCGGCCGAGCGCACCGGACGCGAGGTCGGTGACCTCGACGACGCGGCGGCGGAGCGCCTGCTCGAGCACGACTGGCCGGGCAACGTGCGTGAGCTGCAGAACTGCATCGAGCGCGCGGTCGCGCTCGCGCGTTTCGATCGAATCACGGTGGACGATCTCCCGGAGAAGGTGCGCCGCGCGCGCTCCTCGAACATCGCCCTCGACGCGCGTCACCCCTCGGAGATGCCGACCCTCGCGACCCTCGAGCGCCGCTACGTGCATCAGGTGCTCGAGGTGGTCGAAGGCAACAAGACCGCGGCCGCGAAGGTGCTCGGCGTCGACCGCCGCACGCTCTACCGGATGCTCGAGCGTTGGGATCAGGCGGAGGCTTGAGCCGTCGCGATCGAGCGGCGCGGCGTCGGAGGTGCTCGAGCGGCGCGACGTCGGAGGTGCTCGAGCGCCTTCGACCGCGACGCGGCTGTGCTTCGTCCCGAGCGCTCGATGCCCGTCGTCTCGAGGTGCCGTCAGCCGCTGCGGATCCAGCTCCACGCGAGCGGTCCCGCGCCGAGCACGGAGCCGAGCGCGATCCAGAGCTGGGCTTCTTTCGGGAAGAGCGTGACCAGGATCGCGCCGAGGAACAGACCGGGCACCGCGAGGTAGAAACGCCGATCCGCGAGCAAGCCTGCCAGCACGCTGCCGCTCCCGAAGAAGAAGAGCTCGATCGCGGTGCTCCGCAGATCCCAGAGGCCCATCGCGAGCGAGAGCATTCGCAAGAGCGTCGCGAGCAGGGCCATGAACACCAAGCTCATCGCCATGCTGCGCGCCCGCGCGGAGCTCTTGACGGTCTTGGGTTGAAACAGGCTACCGAGCCCGAAGAAGAACGCGAGGAGCACGTCGTAGATCAGCGTGTGCCACCACGCATACTCGTACATCCCCGCTTTGCCGAGGCCCCACGCGCCGAACACCGGCAGCGCGACGAAGATCGCCCCGAAGAGCAGGATCTTCCCGCGCGCTTTGCGCCCCGGATCGCGCCGCAGCTCGAGCCCGAGCCGCTCGAGCCGCGCCGCCTCCTGGCGTTGACGCAGCGCCTCGGTGCGCAGCGCGATCAGCTCGTCGCTCTCGTCCACGAGGCCGTCGCCGGTCGAGTCCGCCATCGAGGGATGTGCGAGCTCCTGCAGCAGCGTCTCCGCGCTCGCCGCCTCGCCACGCCGCAGGTGGTACTTGGCCATCAGCAGCAGCGCCTCGCGCAGCCCCTCCGCGGCCTCGGTGTTGTCCGGCCATTGGCGAAGTGACTCCGAGAACCCGAAGCGACACCGCCCGAACACTCGCTGCGTACGGGCGTTTCGGTCGTCGCTGGTGTCCGGGATCCGATGCTGCCCGGTGAGCACCGCCTGCCCCGTGGTCTCCGCCACGAGCTGCCGCAGCTCTCGCAAGGCGCGCGACGCCTCCTGCGCGAGCGACGCCGCGCTCCGATGACGCAGGAACTGACGCAGCGCCTCGCGCAGGGCCTCGGCGCTCGGGTAACGGTCCGCGGGATCGGGCGCCATCGCTTTGCGGCAGATGCTCGCGAGCTCCGGCGGCACGCTCGCCGGCAACACGGGGATCACCGCGTCGTACGCCGCGTAGAGCATCGCCTGCAGCGAGTCGCCGCGGTTCGGCGGCCGCCCCACGAGGATCTCGTGGAGCGTGGCGCCGAGCAGGTACACGTCGGTGCGCGGCGAGAGCGCGCGGCGTGCGACGTCCACCATCTCGGGCGCGAGGTACGCCGGCGTCCCGAGCACCTCTTGAACCTCGTCCGCCATCGGCAGCCAACCGCGATACTTCGGGTCGGTACAGACCGCGACACCCCAGTCGACGAGGTAGATTTCACGGAAGGCCCCGACCATCACGTTGTCGGGTTTGAGATCGAGGTGAAGAATGCCCTTGGAGTGCGCGTAATGAACCGCATCACAGACGCGCATCAACACCTGCAGATGCCAGGCGAGTCGATCGTCGGCGTCACTCGGAAAGGCCGGGTGACTCGGGTTCTTCATCAATTGACGCCAGGGCACCCCCTCGATGCGCTTCATCACCAGGACGGGCGCGTTTCGCTCATCCGTCCACAGGCCGTAGAGCGGCACCACGTTCGGATGTTCGACCAGGCCGAGGATGCGCCCCTCGCGCAGCAGCCGCTCCGCGAACGCCGGCTCGAGGAACTCGTCGCGCAGCGTCTTGAGCGCCACGTCGCGCCGGAGCCGGATCTGCTCCGCGAGATCGATCCGCCCCATCCCACCTTCCGCGAGGGGGCCCCGGATCCGCAGCCCTTCGCTCGTGCGTTCGTCCTCCGGCGGCGGCGGCAGGCTCTTCGGCTCGTCCACGTCCATCTCGAGCGTCGGCGGCGGCGCGGTGCGACGCAGACGCGGCGCGAGGGTCGGCTTGAGCGTCGCGTCGAGGGCGACGTTCTGATCCACGCGCGCGAGGTCGAGCTGCGCGACGAGCTGCTCGAGCGTCATCCGCCCGGTCGCCATCAGCGCTCCCCTCCGAGCAACGAGCGCATCACGAGCGACACGTCTGCCCTCGCACGCGACACCTTCGCGCGACCACGAGCGATCGCGGGCGAGCGTAGGCTCCACGCGACGTGCGACCTCGCGCTCCGCTTCGACACCGACGCTCGGCCCCGGGGCGTCATCGCGAGATCAGATAGCCGACGACGGCCCCGAGGAGGAGCACCCCGATCCCGAGGAGCGCGAACGCGAGCACGCGCCCCGGCGTCGCGGGTCCGCTCGCGAACCCGCTCGGGGTGAACGCCCCCGCGGACGGCGTCAGCGCACCGGGCGCAGGGGCTTTCGCGGGGCGGGGCTTCGCGGGCGTGAAGCTGGCCGGCGGTGGAGGCGCGGGCGTCGAGAAGCGAGGCGCCCCCGCCGTGCCGCTCGCGGCCACGAACGCTTCGTAGAGCTCGCGCGGCGTGCCGTAGCGATCGGCCGGGTTCGTGGCCATCGCGCAGCGGATCACGTCGCCGAGCTCGTGGGGCAGGTCCGGTCGGTAGGTCTCGAGCGGCTCGATGCGACCTTGCAGGATCGCGCCGAGGAGCTGCCCTTGGTCGGACGCGGAGAACGGACTGTCGCCGGTGAGCGCTTCGTAGATGATCACTCCGAGCGCGTACACGTCCGAGCGCACGGAGGCGTTCGCGGCCGACGAGATCTGCTCGGGCGCCATGTAGCGCGGCGTGCCGAGCACGGTCCCGGTGCGCGTGAGCTTCCCGCTCGTGGCGGCGCGCGAGAGCCCGAAGTCGATCAGCCGCACGAGGCTCCGATCCGTGCGGTCCTTCGGCAGCAGAACGTGCTCGGGCTTCAGATCGCGGTGCACGATCCCCGCGGTGTGCGCGACGCCGAGGGCGGCGCAGAGATCGCGCAGAATGGGTGCGAGCACCCCGGGCTCGAGCTTGCCCGCGCGACGGATCCGTTGCCCGAGGGTCTCTCCCTCCACGAGCTCCATCGCGAGCCACGGGATGTTCTTCGCGTGCCCGAAGCCGCGGATTCCCACGACGCCTGGATGATCCATCTCACTCAGGATCTGAGCCTCACGCGCGAAACGCTGGCGCCCCTCGCCGTCGTGCTTGTCGCGCAGGAGCACCTTGAGCGCGACCGGCTGCTGGGTGCGGAGATCGGTCGCGCGGTAGACGGCGCCCATCGCGCCTGCGCCGAGCGGCGCGTCGATGCGGAAACGATCGCCGAAGAAGAACCCCGGCGAGAACGGGTCGACGACCTCCGTGGGCTCGGGCGCCCAGGGGTCGTCGTCGTCGTCCAGAGTCCTCGGTTCTTCGGACGCGTCGTCCGCCTCGCTCACGGGCCGCATCCTACTTCACTTCATCGGCTCCGCGCTCTCGCGCCGCCCGATAGTTTCGCGGAATCGTGCCGCTTCGCGGACTCCGTCCGCTTCGCCTCGCACGATTACGCTTCACTTCATCGGCTCCGCGCTCTCGCGCGGCCCGATAGTTTCGCGGAATCGTGCAGCTTCGCGGACTCCGTCCCCTTCGCCTCGCACGATTACGCTTCAATTCGACACGCCACGCTGGACGTCGTGACGGGCGCTCGTCGTTCGTCGCGTCACCGTCGCCGCTCACGCTTGAGCTCCTCGAGCTGATCGAGCGTCTTCGGCCAATCGCCTTTGAGCAGCCGCGAGAGCCCTCGGTCCGCGAGGAGCTGCCCCTCGTTCTGACAGGTCGCGCAGTAGTTCGTCTCGTGGTCCGCGTACGCGATGCGCTGCACCGGGCTCCCACACGTCGGGCACGGCTGCCCGTACTTCCCGTGCACGGCCATCTCCGGCCGGAACGCCGTCACCTTCTCCGGCCAGCCGTCGCCCGTCTCCGCGATCAAACGATCGCGCCACGCCACGAGCGTCGACTGCATCGCGGTGTGCAGCCGCGCGATCTCCTCGTCGGTGAGCTTCGAGGTCCAGCGGTGCGGGGGCAGCTTCGCGGCGAAGAGGATCTCGTCCGAATACGCGTTGCCGATCCCGGAGAGCACACGGGGATCGGTGAGCGTGCGTTTGATCGTGTGATTCTCCGCGCGCAGCAGCGCCGCGAAAGTCGGCACGTCGATCGACAGCGGCTCCGCGCCGCCCGGGTCGTGCTCGTCGAGCGCCTCGTCGCCGTGCACCACGTGGAGCTTCGCGCGCTTCTTCTTGCTCGCCTCCGTGAACGCGAGCGAGCCGCGACCGACTCCGGCGCCTGACCCCGCCGACTTGGTGGACACGTCGGCGGCTGACCCCGCCGACTTGGTGGACACGCCGGCGGCTGATCCCGCCGACTCGATCGAAAAGTCGAACATCGCGAGCCCGATGCGCCCCGGCACCGGCGCGTCCTTCTTCTTCCATTGAAGCCGCCCCGCGATCATCAGGTGCATCACGAGGTAGAGCGGCGCGCCGTCGAGGAGCCCGAGCCCGATCACCACCCGCTTGCCGAGTCGACGCACGCTCGTGACCGTGCGGCCGTGGGTGACCGAGAGCGGCGGCATCACCGTCCGAAGCAGGAACGGGCTCGCGAGTCGCACCCGCTCGAGCACCGCGGGGCGCGCGTCCCCGTCGATCGCGTCTGCCGCGTCGCGCGGCACGAGCCGTCGCCGAAGCGCGTCCACGTAGAGCTCGACGTCGGGAAGCTCCGGCACGAACGAACGATACCGCGGCCCCGCGCCGACCTTCGAGGTGGAACGACGCGTTTGGAGCCGCCGCCCGACGTCGCGGCGCTCCGAACGTTACGGCTCCAAACGAGTGCACTTCGACGAACCGCCGCCCATGCTCCAGCGGTGAAGCTGCGCATCGTCCCCGACCGCCTCGTGGTCAGCGAGGTCTTCGACAGCGTCCAGGGCGAGGGCCCGTCGGTCGGTGTGCCGAGCACCTTCCTGCGCCTCGGCTTCTGCAACCTCGCCTGCAGTTGGTGTGATACCGCCTACACCTGGGACGCCTCGCGCTTCGATCTCTCCAAGGAGCTCACGTCCCACGCGCTCGACGAGCTCGGGGTGGACTTGAGGGCCCGTTCTCCCCGCAATCTCGTGGTCACGGGCGGAGAACCGCTGCTCCAATCCGAAGCGATCGCGGCTCTGCTCGCCACCCTCCCCCACCGTGTCGAGATCGAGACGGCGGGCACGATCGCGCCCACCGAAACGCTCCTCGCGCGCATCGATCAATGGAACGTCTCGCCCAAGCTCGCCTCGAGCGGCAACCCGCTCGAGAAGCGTCGCCGCGACGACGTCCTCGCGCGCTTCGCCGCCCATCCGCGCGCCTTCTTCAAGCTCGTGATCGCGGACGAGACCGACCTCGACGAAGCCCGCGCCCTCCTCGATCACCACGCCGTTCCCCGCGAGCGCACCTGGCTCATGCCCGAAGGCACCACCACGGCCCAGCTCGCCGAACGCGGCCGCTGGCTCGCCGACGTCTGCACCCACGAAGGCTTCCGCCTCGGAACGCGGCTGCACGTGCTGCTCTGGGGCGACCGCCGCGGGGTGTGAGCGCCGCCGGACGGAAGCGAAAGAGCCGGCCTTTGCGAGCCGGCTCTCATCGCTCATCGAGTCGTGTGATCAGGGGCAGTGCACGCCGAGCCCGTCGAAGGTGTTCGCAGGTCCGCCGGGACTGGTCCATTCAGGGTTGGGGTCGAAGTCGTCCATGAAGTTCGTGTCGCCTGCGGTCACCGAGCACGCGCGTCGAAGCACACCTTGAGCCGTCGTCACCGTCGGGGTGGGGTTGACGGCCACCGTCGGCCACGAACCGGTCGCGGGGTCCTCACCGAGCTTCCCGAAGGCGTCAACGACCGATCCGGAACACTCCACCGTGTAGCCGTCGTCTCCGTTGTGAGTGATCGCGCCCGACGTCTGGTCGCAGAACATGTCGCGCTCGCCGCCGGTGTTCACGAAGCTCCCGTTGCACACCACCCACGACGCGCCAGCCGCCAGGGTGCCGACGAACGTCGTGTCGGTAGGTGTCGTGCCGCCATTCGCGTAGCGGCGAAGCACGCAGCTCGAGAGGTCCAGCGACGCGGTTCCCACGTTGGTCAGCTCGATGGCCTTGTTGTTGCCGGTCCCGAAGACGTACTCACTGATGATCAACACGCCCATGCCGCCCGGCATGAAGCCCGTGAACGTCGCCGTGTTCATCCCCGCGATCGCGGTGCCCATCGTGTCGCTCACGCCAGTGACGGTGACCGTGTAGGTCGTGCCCGCCGTCTGCGCGCTCGTGGTGACCGTCGCGCTCAGGCCGTCGCCCGCGAGCACCACCGCCGAGGCGGTGAGGCCCATGTCGAACGCGAAGTCGCCCACCGCCACCGTCGCGCCATCGAGCGCTTCGGAGAAGGTCACGACGACCGTAGTTGCCGCCGTCGCCGTCGCGCTCACCACCGTGGGCGCGACCGGCGCCGCAGCGCACATCGCGTTCGCGGCGCCCGGCGTACCGCGCCGCATGGTGTCCGGCCCGTAGGTGGTGCCCTCGGCGGTCAGACACCAGCTCCCCCCCGCGTCGTTCGCGGTCGCGTTCAGGAGATCGTTGCTGAGCTGAATGCTCACTCCGTCCGTGCTGGTCGGCCACGCGCCGCCCGCTCCATAGCTCACGGTGTCGATCACCGTGGTCGCGCCGCAGGTCAGGGTCAGTGTCTCGCCCGAGTTGCCGAGGCTGAACGCGGCCGGCCAGGTCACGTCCGGAGAAGCCTCCGACAACGAACCGCCGACGACGAGGTAGTCACCCGCGGCGATCACGACGTCCGTGAAGGTCACCGTGTCGCCCGCGCCGCCGCCCGTGAGGCGGCAGCCGAGGAGCTGTCGCGCCACCGCCGCCGTGTTGTGGAGCTCGACCCACTCCGCGTTCGCTTCGGTACCGCCGAGCGCGTTGTAGGTGATCTCCGAGAAGATCACCTCGCCGACGCTCGGAGCGACCTCGTCGCCGAGCGCGTTGAACGTCGCGGTGTTTGCTGCGGTGTCGATGCCGTCCCCCGTGATCGCGTCCTCCACGCCCGTGACCGTCACGGTGTAGCTCATGCGCGGGACCATCACGCCCACGGTGACGGTCACGCTGCGGCCGTCCTCCGAGACCACGACCGCGCTCGCCGTGAGGCCCGCGCCACCCGTGAACGCGAAGTCCTCCGCACCGACCGTCGTCGGGTCGAGCGGACGCGAGAACGAGACCACGACCGTCGTGGGCGAGGTCGCCACCGCATCGACCACCTCGGGCAGCGGGCACGAGGTCACGACGAGATCGCTCTCGCGGTAGCCCATGAGCTGCGCGCGGTTCGTGGTCGCGTTCGCGAAGCGCCAGAGCGGCGCCGGACCCACCGCGACCTCACAACCGGCCTCGAGCGCGAGGTCGGCGACGAAGGCGTCGGGCACACGGAGCTGGAGGTTCGCGTCGCCCGTGATCCCGGTCGTGTCCACCGGGAACGAGCGGTGGCCACCGCCGCCGAATCCGTCATCGCCCGCGAGCACCACGTTCGCGAACACGTACTCGCTCTCGTAGTCGTCCGTCGCGCTCACGAGGTCCGTCACGGCGGTGACGTTCTGGACGAGCGGCATGAGGTCCGCGCCGGTGGCGCTGCGCGTGAGGGATTCGATCGCGGTGACGTGGAGCATCCCACCCACGACGCTCGTCGTCGTGACGCTGAAGTCGATCGTGTCACCCGCTGCCAGCACCGGCGTCAGGGTCGCCGGGTCGATCGCGACGAAGAGCGCGGGGCCCGTGGCGTCCGACTGGACGAAGAAGCCGGCCGGATCGCTACCGATCATCGGACGGACGTACGTGACGATCGCGTCGTCGATCGCGATCGCGGGGCTCAGCGTCCCGGGGGTCGCCGCCCGCACCGCGGTGATGCCGTCCATCTCCGTCCCGGCGTCCTCACCCGCGTCGGTGCCACCGTCCTCGGTGCCCGCGTCTTCGGTGCCGCCGTCCTCGGTGCCAGCGTCCTCTCCAGCGTCGTCCTCGAAGCCGCCGTCGGTGCCCGTGTCGGGCATCTCACCATCCGTCATCGAGGCATCGCGGCCCGCGTCGCGACCCGCGTCCATCATCCCCGAATCCGCGGGTCGGTCGTCGTCACCACAACCCACCACGCCGAGTGCGAGCGTCGTGAGCACGATGAGCCATTGAGTGCGTTTCATCTGGAGATCTCCCAATTCTTCGAGGACCAGTTCTTCGAGGGCCTGTCTTCGACGATCGCCTCGTGCGGGCAGCCGAACAAACGGCCACGCGGGGGACACCGACGTTCCACAGACGAGGGATCCACCGACGAAGTCGCCTCACACGAGCGGAGCCTGCCGCCCCGATCCCATCGGACCGAGGCTGTCATCCGAGGCTTCGACCGTCAAACGCGGGAACCCCAGCCGCCGTGACGCTCCGGTGAAAACGTGAACGCCGTCGACGTCGACCGTTCTCTCCGCGACCGGCGCGAAGCGTATCACCAATGATTCACTACGATACATCGAGGCACAGGTCGAGCAAGCCCGCGTCCTCGACCGCATCCGCCATGGCGTCGTCGTCTCCGTCCACGAACGGGAAACGATGAATTCGTCGACCCAGCTTCTTCTCCAAGAGCAGCGCGTTCGTGGCGGTGCTGGGGTCGGGGCTCGGTGCGGCGCGAAGCACCACCTCGGGCGTGGCGCCGAACGCCGCGAGCGCCTCGACCGCCGTGAGCACGTAGGAGAGGACGCCGAGCACGTCGGGGGCGACGAGCAGCACGCGTGCGTCCAGCGCTCGCGCCAAGTCGCGAACCTCGCGCTCGGCGTCGATCGGCACCCGCACCCCACCCGCGCCCTCCACCAGCACGAGCTCGTGCCGTCGCCCGGCGGCTCGCAGCGCATCGACGATGCCGTCCCAGTCGACCGCGCCCTCGCCCATCTCGGTCGCGGCCCATGGAGCCACCGGAGACGCGGCGCGGAACCACGGACCCGGCCACACCGCCCCCGCCGCACGCTCGAGCGCCTCCGCGTCGACCGCCGTCCCCGCGACGCCAGTCTCGAAGGGCTTGATGCCCACCACGTCGATGCCTCGGCGGCGTGCCGCGCGGGCGAGGCCCCGCGTCAACGTGGTCTTGCCGGCGTCGGTGCCGGTGGCCGTGACGAGCACGATCATGGAGCCCTGCTAGCAGCCCGTTGAAGAACCTCGTTCTTCAACGGAGCCGCGTGTTTTGGGGG
>CALJLK010000608.1 GCA_937982655.1 uncultured Sandaracinus sp. | reverse complement strand
GGTCGATCGCGGCCCCGCTCGACGCCCGCGCGCCGTCGATCACCTCGCCGGTGGCGGCGCCGAGGGCGACTTGGCGTTCGGGCTGCGTCGACTCCGCCTCGTCGAGCCAACGCAGCGCCAGCGAGAGCGCGTCCTCGAGCTCCGTGAGCTCGAACGCGAGCGCGATCATCCCGCCCGCGCGCGCGAGGGTGCTCGCGCCGATCGCCCGCGCGGCGTTCTCGACGCGATCGACCCACGCGTCGAGCCCGGCGGGGTCGTCGTTCTCGAGCCGAGTGGGCGGGACGACACGGTGCCAGAGGACGAGACGATCCACGGCGCGCGTCAGTCGTCGAGCGAACGCTTCAACGCCGCGAGCTCGTCGTCGACCGCGACGTCGCCGGTGGTCTTCTCGAGCGCGCGGAAGCGGGCGTCGAGGTCGGCCTTCGACGGACCGTCGTCGAGGATGGAGTGGGTCTCGACCTCCGCGTCGAGCTGATCGATCCGGCCCGCCATGCGCTCGAGCTCGTCGAAGGAGTCGGAGCCGTAGCGGCTGCCGCCCGACATGCCACCCGGGGCCTCGCGCGCCTTGCGCACCTGCGACGCGAGCGCGGTCTTGCGCGCCTCGAGATCCTGGATCTTCGCCTCGATGCGCTCGAGCGCGTCCTTCATCTCTTCGGCCATCGTGAGCTGCTGGGCCGCTCGCGCCTTCACCTCTTCGTGCTTCTTCGCCGCGCGCTGCTTCTGGCGGAGCGCCTCGCGCGCCAGCGTGTCGTCACCGGACTTGAGCGCGAGGACGGCCTTCTTCTCCCAGGACTTCACCTCTTCGGCGACCTCGGCGGCCTCCTTGTCGAGGCGCTTGGCGACCCCGAGGGTCGTCACGAGGTCGCGCTTGGCGCGCTTCACCTCGGCCTTCATGTCGATGACGGTCTGCGAGATCAGCTTCTCGGGATCTTCGGCTTTGTCCACGAGCGCGTTCAGGTTCGATTTGATGACCGTGTTCATGCGGCTGAAGATGCCCATCGAATCCTCCGTCGGCGCTGGCGCCGGAAACGCGATCCATCGTTCCACGGAGCCGACCGTGAGCACAAGCGACGCCGCAACACCCCGCGCGCCTCTCGCAGCCGCCTCTCGACGGAACGCGCGACGTGCTACGCCTGGCCCGCGCGTCGGCTTTCACGCGATGCGCACGGAGACACGTGATCGAGGGCAAGACCATCTGCATCACCGGCGGCGCCGGCTTCATCGGCACCGCGCTGACCCGTCGCCTGGTGGAGAAGAACCGCATCCGCGTGCTCGACATCCTGCGCCGCAACGCGCTCGCGGCGGCGGGGCTCGACACGCACCCGAACGTCGAGCTGGTCGTCGGCGACGTGCGCGACCGCGACGCCGTCGCGCGCGCGGTCGAGGGCGCCGATCACGTCATCCACATGGCGTCGATCGCGGGCGTCGACACCGTGATCGGCAACCCCGTGCTCACGATGGAGGTCTCGCTCGAAGGCACGATGAACGTGCTGCGCGCGGCCCACGCGGCGGGGCGCGCAGAGCGGGTGATCGACTTCTCGACCAGCGAGGTCTTCGGGAGCTACGCGTTCCGCGTGCGCGAGGCCGACGTCACGAGCCTCGGCGCGGTGGGCGAAGCGCGCTGGACCTACGCGGTCAGCAAGCTCGCGACCGAGCACCTCGCGCACAACTACTGGAAGCAGTACGGCCTGCCGACGGTGTCGATCCGCCCGTTCAACATCTACGGGCCCGGTCAGGTCGGTGAAGGCGCCATCCACGCGTTCGTGGTGCGCGCGCTCGCGGGCGATCCGATCAGCATCCACAACGAAGGCGATCAGATCCGGAGCTGGTGTTACGTCGACGACATCGTCGAGTCGATCCTGCTCGCGATGGTGAAGCCCGAAGCGGTCGGCGAGACCTTCAACATCGGCAACCCACGCAGCACCGTGACCATCTACCAGCTCGCGCGGCTCGTCGTGCGGCTCGCGGGGAGCGACTCGCCGATTCGCTTCGTGCCGTGGGACTTCGCGGACGTGGAGCTCCGCATCCCGGACGTGAAGAAGGCGGAGCGGCTGCTCGGCTTCCGCGCGCAGGTCGACCTCGAGGACGGCATCGAGCGGACCCTCGCGTGGTACCGCGAGAAGCGTGCGTGAGCGGCACCGCACGACGCTGCGCGCGAGACGCGGCGTCGGTGTGTGCCGACGGTGCTTTCCGAGGGTGCGGCCGAATCGAGTCCGCCAAACCCCCAATCCGTGACGGGCGCGTCGCTTCTTCCTTGCGGTGGCGAGGCGCCCCGTCTTCAATGGGGCGCTCATGGGTCGTCGCATCCTCGACCTGAAGGAAGTGCGCGCGGACGGATGGTTCGAGCGTCTCGGCGATGGCGCGCCTCGCTTCCGCGATCTGTGCGACGTGCTCGGAGAGAAGGTCGTCGCGTTCGCGATCGTCGCAGGCGTGCGCATCACCGCGGTCGCGGTCGAGCGGCGCCAGCTCGACGCGAGCCTCGTGACGTTCTCGCTCGGTGAAGGCGAAGAAGAACATCAGATGCCGCTCGGCGAGCTGCGTCACCGCCTCGGCTCGAGCCTCTCCGCCACCGAGGTTCACCCGCAGACGCTTGGTGAGGCGCCCTCGTCCGAGGAGCTCCAGCGCTTCATCGGCTATCGCTACCTCCTGCTCGCGCCGCTCTTCGGGATCCGTCTTCGCGAGCTGCACCTCCAAGACGACGGTCCGGCGAGCGTGCTCGTCGATCTCGGCGGGGCGGTCGACGTGGTGCCCCTCGAGGAGCTGCGCGACCTCGTCCGCGAACGCGTGAAGTCCGAGAGCCGCGGTCCGCGCCCGGCCTCGCCGCCGTTCTCGATCGACCTCGATCTCGTGCCCAAGGCCGCGCTCGCCAACGAGCGGCGCGAGTTCCATCGCACGGTGGAGCTGCTGAGCGCGTGGCCCGGTCCGCTCTCGATCTTGCTGCGCACGCGCGAGGGCCAAGAGCTCTCGCGCGACGTGAAGGCCGCGCTCGCGCGTGCGCTCGGGCTGCTCGGTACCGCGCACGCCGAGCTCGGCAACGGCGATTGGGCGGAGGAGGTCCTGCGCCTCGCGATCCAATGGGGGCAGGAGCCGGGCGGCGAGGTCACGGGCGATCTCTTCCGTCGTCTCGGCGAGACCCAAGTCCGTCGTGGACGTCCGGGGCCCGCCATCGGGCTCCTCCAGCGCGCGCTCGGGCTCGGCGCGTCGCGCAGCTCGGTGCTCCCGATGCTCGCCCGCGCGTTCGCGGCCCGCGATCGTCATCTGCCGGCGGCGCTTTGTGCCGAAGAGGCGATGGCGCTCGGCGTCGACGACGACGAGCTCGACCGCATCTTCGGGGACGCGACTCGCGCTCTGGGTGGAGCGTGGACGAAGTTCCGCGCGTCGGTCGCGTCGTGAACGATCACTCGTCATGAACGATCACTCGCAGACGTCGCGCCACTCGAACACGGTGTCGCGGCGGACTCCCACGCGGCCGAAGCCGTAGCGGTTCGACGCCTCTGCGCAGCCGGGCCACTTCTCCACCGTCTCCCAGCCGCCGCGCGCGTACTTGTAGAAGAACCACGTGCCGCGCGGCACCGTGAGCGTGCCCCGGGCGAGGGTCGGCGAGACGCGCGTGAGCGGTTGGTGGGTCCAGCCGGTCGCGTCGCTCGCCACCGAGATCGGACCCTCCGGGGTGCCCGCTGGGAGCGTGACCTCGAGCTCGACGAGCACCGGGGGCGCGAGCTCCGTGATCGACGGGTCGTAGTCGAGCTCCACCGCGACGTCGCTTGGTAGCCGCGCGAGCTTCACCCGCAGCGTGCGCTCGTCGCGATCGTGGGCCCAACCTTCGGTCACCGCATCGAGCGCGACCACGCTCTCCACGCGATCGAGCGCACGCCCGCCCACGCGCACCGCGCTCGCTTCGCCGTCCACGCGCCACACGCGCAGCTCCACCGATCGCGCGTCGACGTAGGTGCCTTCGCGCGGTGCGAACGTCACCTGCGCTCCGGTCTCCGTGCGTCGCAGCCCGATCGCCGTGCGCGAGAACCCGTCGCCGTCACCCGCGTCCTCGTAGAGCACGAACGAGCTCGGTCGCTCCGCCGGGTAGAGCTCGAGGCGCAGCGCGTCGAAGGTGTCGCTCGCGCTCTGGACGTCGCCGACGCCCACCGGGAGGATCGCGCCCTCGCGCACGAACGTGGGATTCGCCGCGAGGGTGAGGGCGACGTCGATCGTGGCGGGCCCTTCGACGATCGCGCCCGAGGTCCGCTCGAACCAACGGCCCGACGGGATGCGCACGCGACGCGTGGCCGCCCCCTCGACCGTCACCGGCGCGATCATCACGAAGGGCCCGAGCATCGCTTGATCGCCGACGTCGCGGAGCGCGACCTCCTCGAAGAGCTCCAGCGCGAACGGCCGCAGCACCGGCAGCCCCGTGCGCGCGTGCTCGTCGAAGAGCGACTCGAGGTAGGGGAGCATCGCGTAGCGCTCGCGGATCGTCTCGCGCGCGATGTCGCCCACCTCGATGCCGAAGCTCCACGGCTCTTGATCGGGCACGCCGTTCGTGACGTGACCGCGGAAGAACGGGCTCCACGCGCCGAGCTCGATCCAGCGCGCGTAGAGCTCGGGGCTCGCGTTGCCGGAGTAGCCGCCCACGTCGCTGCCCACGAAGGGCACACCCGACACGCTCATGCCGAGCAACATCGGCAGCACCTGATCGAGGCTCCACCACGTGCTCGGCGCGTCGCCCGTCCACACCGCGGCCCAACGTTGGATGCCCGCGAAGCCCGCGCGCGAGAGCACGAACGGACGCTGGTCCGGCCGTGCGCGCCGCAGCCCCTCGTGCGTCGCGCGCGCTTGCAGCGACGCGTAGACGTTGTGCAGCTCCGCCATCGTGGTCGGGAGCCCGTCGCCGTCCACCACCAGCGCGTCGGGCACGGTGGTCTCGCCGCCGCTCTCCGGGAAGGTCGTCGGCTCGTTCACGTCGAGCCAGATGCCGTCGACGCCACGCGCTGCGAGCCCCGCGACCTCGTCCGCCCAGAAGTCGCGCGCGGCGGGGAGCGAGAAGTCCGGAAACACCGAGCGACCCGGCCACGCGTTGTCGACGTGGACGGTGCCGTCCGCGGACGTCAGCGTGAGATCCTCCGCGATCACTCGCTGGTAGATCGGCCACGACTCGTCGATCTTCAAACCGGGATCGGCGATCACGATCATCCGAAGATCACGGTCCTCCAGGTACGACGCGAGGGCCTCCGGATCCGCGAAACGTTCGGGGTCGAAGGTGAAGGTGCGAAAGCCCTCCATGTGCTGGATGTCCAACCAGAGCGCGTCGGCCGGAACGCCGCGCGTGCGGAAGTCGTCCGCGAGGCGCTCGATGCGCGCTGCGTCCTGGTAGCCCCAGCGCGATTGATGGAACCCGAGCGCCCAGCGCGGCGGCTGCGAAGAACGGCCGGTGAGCGACGAGTAGCGGCGCAGGATCTCGCGTGGATGAGGTCCGAGGATGATCCATTGATCGAGCTCGGGGCCGGCGCTCTCCACGGTGAGCCGCTCCGGGTGTGTGGCCGCGACGTCGAAGTCGAGCCGGTAAGCGACGTCGGTGAGCACGCCGTGCGCGACGTCTCCGCGCAGCGCGAGGTAGAAGGGGATCGAGAGGTAGAGCGGATCGGCGTCGGGTCCGTAGCCGCCGAAGCGCGTCTCGTACGCGTCGGTGTTGCGCATCACAAAGCGGCGACCGCGGCGATCGAGCGGTCCGGTCTTCTCTCCGAGCCCGATCACGAGCTCGTCCATCGGCGATGCGCGCATCACGCGCGCGGGAGACGGCTCCTCCTCCGCGAGATCGTCCACGAGCACGTGGCCCGACGCGTCGACGAGCCGCGCGCGCCCGCCTTCGAGCGCGATCGAGAGCCGCCATTCCGGCGTGCAGAGGTACGCGTGTGCGTCGTCGTGGGCGATCGTGAGCGAGGCTGTCTCTTATACACATCTGACGCTGCCGACGAAGAGGATAGTGCAG
>CALJLK010000607.1 GCA_937982655.1 uncultured Sandaracinus sp. | reverse complement strand
TCACGAAGACGTGCTCACGAAGACGTGCTCACGAAGACGTGCTCACGAAGACGTGCTCACGAAGACGTGACGCCCTCAGCGCTCCGCGACCAATCCGTAGAAGCTCGGGTTCTCCAGCTTCGGCAGCGCCGTCTCGCGCACCAAGATCGTGCGCACCGCCCAGACGTCGTCGAAGACGCGGTAGCGCACCGCCGTCGCGTCGAGGTAGTCGACGCCCGCGGAGCCGCCCGTGCCGGTGCGGCGGCCGATCACGCGTTCGACCATGCGCGCGTGGCGCTGGCGGAAGATCAGCGACGCTTGCTCCATCTCCACGAGCGCTTCGACCACTTCGCGCGGCCACGCGAGCAGTGGGAGCTCGCGGTAGCTCTCGAGGAAGACCAGCGCGGCGCGGATGCGGCTGCGGCGCGCGCGCTCCTCCGGATCCTCGATGCTCTCTGCGAGCAAGAACGCCCGCGCGCCTTCGCGCTCCTTCGCGTAGCGCTGATCGAGTCGCTCGCCGTCCTCCGGTTTGAGCCCCGTGTGCTGCGCGAAGCTGCGCGCGCGCTTGGTCTCTTCCGCGTGGCTCGCGAGGTAGCCCTCCAAAAAGTCGCGCACCACGACCGCGTCGTCCGCGTCGTTCGGGGTCGAGCCCATGATCGGCGTGCGCCAGAGCCACGCGTCGATCGACTCGCGCAGTGACGGACGATCCGCCATGCGCTTGGCGACGCGCCGCGACGCGGGCGACTCGCGACCGTCGGGGTACTTCAGCGCGTCGAGGTAGGTCGACTCGCTGCCCATCGGCAGGCGCAGCTTGCTCTCGAGCCCGAGGAGGATCTCGATCTCGCGGAGCTGCGCGGACTGGAAGCCGCTCGCGGGGCTGAGCTTGTCGCGGAACGCGAGGTAGTCGCGCGTCGTCATCGACTCCATCAGCGCGAAGTGCTGCGCGACGTTCTGGAAGAGCAGGGCGGTCCGACGCAGACCACGCACCGCGCTCGCGAGCGCTTGCTCGGGGACGTGCGCCTGCGCGAAGAGGTTCCGCACCGCGACCAGCTCACGCAACACGAGCTTGAACCAGAGCTCGTCGATCTGGTGCACGGTGATGAAGAGAACCTCGTCGTTCGCGAGCCCTTCGTCGCTCGGCTCGAGCCCGCCCTGGAGCGCGAGCATCTCTTCGACGCGGATGTAGTCCCAGTAGGTGGTCGGCGGTCGCACGCGGCCACGCTGGGCGAAGCAGGAGCGCGTCGCCAGGAGCGCGCTCACTGCGGCCGCTCGTTGCGTCGTCGCGTGGGTTGGCGGCGACGTGGCGGCGACCAGAGCGGCCGTCGACACGTGTGACGCGAAGACTGCATGACCCGAGGCGTGGACTTCGTTCGCGCGGTCGGCCATACCCACGCGCCATGGGATACGTCTTCGATCCGAAGGTCCTCGGGGAGTGCGCGAAGCTCGGCGTCGGCCGCCCCGTCGAGGAGGCGATGGACACCATCACCGGCGCGCTCGTCGAGCGTTACGGCAAACACGTCTACGGCGGACCGCGCCGTTGGATCTTGAACAACGCGGGCGGCGCGATGGGGCAGCTCACGCTCCTGCACGCCTCGCTGACCGAGTACCTGATCTTCTTCGGCAGCCCGATCGGCACCGAGGGCCACAGCGGTCGCTACAGCACCGAGGTCTACGACTGGGTCTTCGACGGCCAGATGTGGTGCTACCTCGAAGGCGAGACGCAGCGCACGCTCTACGACCCCGGCACCACCGCCTACCTCGGCTCCGATCGTGTGAAGGGCTACCGGATCCCCGACCACGCGTGGATGCTCGAGTACTCGCGCGGCGCGATCCCGAGCATGTTGCCCTTCGGTCTCGCGGATTCGTTCCTCAGCACCCTCGACTTCAAGACGGTGGGGCGGACCTTCGCCGACTACGGCCGGCTCACGGTCGGCTCGTTGTTGCGCGGCAAGGTCTGAACGCGTCGCGCGCTCCATTGGCTACGGTTCTCGTCGCGCTCGACGAGCACTTCGGAGCTCGTGTGCAGGGTCGCGAATCGCGGCCTGTGAACCTCATTCGCACACCGATTCGGGGCCCCAAACCCCCATCGGCTCGGCTACTCGTGTCGGGATCCTTCCGGAAATCGGGGGCACGCGCGTTGCTCTACTCTGTGAGCGACCGGGTTGCCTCGGGCCTCCTGGTCGATGAAGTCGAGGAAGCGGCCGATCGCGCCGCCTCTTCGCCCAACCGGAAAGACGTCCCGGACGCATGCTCGGCACCGATGACGACAGCGTGATGTGGCTCGCCCTGCGTGAGCTGCCCGACGACCTCCAGACTTGGTTGGGCTCCTACGGCTCCTTCGACGACGCCTGGGCGAGCTGTGACCGCCTGGAGTGGCTCGTCACGCTGGCGCTCTCCGCGAGCGTGGACCGACACTTGGTGGTCGCGGCGAGCTGCGACGTCCTCGAGCGCGCGAAGCTCCGCGCGGAGCTCCCTGAGGCGTTCCAGCTCGCGAAGGGCTGGACGCGCGGGCAGGTCGACGGGCGTGCCTGTTGGGCGGCGGGCTTTCGCGCTGCGGCCCTCGCGAAGAGCACCACGGATCTCGCGACGCGACTGGCCGCCAAGGCGACCGCGTCCCTCGCGTTCGCGTGCGACAACGAAGCGGACGACGGCTACTACGCCTCGCGTGGGCACGCCGCCGAAGCGGTGATGCTCGCGGCTTCGACGCTGTCTGCGAACGATCGCGCGGCTCTCGCGCAACATCTCCGCCGGCGCATCCCCCTCGACTCGGTGCGTCGTGGGCTCGAGGGTCTCGGCCGCCGTCGCAGCAGCGTCCCGCCGCCGCACGACGAGCTCGCGCCGCCCTCGGTGCATCGGCGCCCAGCGAGCGAAGACTCCAGCGTGCGCCAGCGCTGAGCACCGAGCCAACGCTGATCACCGAGCCCTCCGGATGCGGGCGGCTGCGGCGAAGGTGCGCTCGCTTCGAGACACGAGGTACGAAGACGGGTGATGCGCGTCCGGCGTGATGCGCGTCCGGCGTGATGCGCGTCCGGCGCGCGTCCGTCAGGCCGGCGGTGACGCCGGCGCGCGACGCACGATGCGCAGGCGCGTCACCACGCGATCGTTCTCGCTCTCGCGCACGATCGCTTCGACCCGATCGCCTTCGCGGAGCGTGCTCCACCCGACCTGCTCGCCGTTCTCTTCCGGCAGCGCCATCGGCACCACCGAGAGGCGATCGACCCAGCGTCGGTCTCCCTCTTCGATCGCGACGTGCAGCGTGTAGGTCACGCGCTGGTAGCGGACGAAGGTGCCCGTGAGCGCGTACTCGCGCGCACCGTCGCGGAGGCAGTCGCCACACGCGCTCGCGGTCGAAGGCGCGCTCCAAGGAGCCACCGCGAGCGCGAAGAGGAGCGCGAACCGACGCATGCGCGAAGCGTAGCAGGCTCGACGCGAAGAGCCGCAAGCGCGAAGCGCACGAGCAAACGCGACGGGTCGCGTGCCGGTCACTCGAGCGCTCACTTCGCGAGAGGAGCTTCGATCATCAGCGCGTCGCCCGACCGGACCTCGAGCCGATAGCGGCTGTTCGCGGTCTGGATGTAGTAGACGTCGCGGTCGCAGAGCTTGAGCACGCGCTTCACCGGAGTGGTCACGTACTCGTGCAGGCCATCGGGGAACTCGATCACGACGACCGAGCCCTTGCGCGGCGGGCGGAGCAGACGGCCGACGACGGCTCGCCCCGGCTTCCTCCCGACCTTCCGAAGCACGACCTCCACGTGGAAGAACCTAGCACACCGACTCGGGCGAGCAAAAGCGCGGACGTGCAACTCGTCGGGCATTTTTCGACTTCGTCGGCGGCCCTCGATGCCTCGTCGTCACGAGACTCGCGACATCACGATGAAAATGCGCGCCGCGACCTCCGAGGCTTCGTCGCCGCGTCGGGAGGTCCCGGACTCGGCGTGTGTGGGTGGCGGCGATCCTAGAGCCTGATCCAGGATCGGCGTTGAGTGATTCGTGGTCTGGGTGCGTGCCATGGGGCATCCGCTCGCCGAAGGAAATGCCGGGTATTTTCGAGCGCGAGTGGATGCCTCAGGGTGCGTGCCCAGGGCGCGAAGCGCCGACGCCGATCCTGGATCAGGCTCTAAGTGCGATCCGAGCTCGCTGCGACCTCGATCCAAACCTCGCTCCGACCACGATTCGACTCACCGATGGCGCGAGGACGTGACTCGCTGATGCGTCCGTGCCCACGAGCTCCGCGCCCACGAAGTCCGCGCCCACGAAGTCCGCGCCCACGACGTCCCCGCACGGCACGCGAAGCCCGCACTCACGACGTCCGCTCCCGAAGGCGACGGGTCAACCGAGGTCGAGCGCGCCGAGCTTCTCCACCAGGTCCCCGAGCACGCGCTGGAGCTCCGAGAACTCGGGCTCCTTGCGTTGCGAGGTAGCCTCGTCGACGTAGAGCGCGCGGTTCAGCTCGATCTGGATGGCATGCCATCCCTCGCGCGGTCGTCCGTAGTGGGCGGTCGCGTACCCACCACGGTAGGGGTCGTCGTGGCGCACCGAGAGCCCCGCGTCGCGGAAGTGCGCGTCGACCAACTCGAGCACGCGTCGATCCGCGGTCGTGCCGCCGCGTGTGCCCGGGACGACGTCCGCGCGCCGCACGAGCTTGCCCGTCGTGACCACACGACCCGTGCTCGGCATCGAGTGTGCGGCGAGCAGCACCGCGTAGCCGAAGCGCGCGCGCAGGCGCGTGAGCTCGCCGCGCAGCGCGGCGTGATAGGGGCGATGAAAACGCGCGAGCCGCTGCTCGAGCTCTGCGTAGGTCAGCGGTCGTCGCAGCAGCGAGCGGCCGTCGGTCGTCATGCGCCACACCACACCGCGCGGTTGAACGCCACGCGGCGCGGGGTGATCGGGCACCGTGTCGAGGTCGACGTCGTCCGCCGCGCGGTTGAGATCGACGACGTAGCGGCTGACGTGCGCCACCAACATCGACGCGCCGCGCTGAGGCGCTTCCGCGTAGAGCTCGTCGACGTAGAGATCCGAGTCGCGCAGCACTCCGTCGGCAGGCGCGTCGATCGCGGGCACGATCTCGCTCGGAACCTCGAGCCCCGCGTGGGGTACCTCGACGAGCACCGCCGTCGGGTGGACGGGGCGCACCAGCGTGAGGTGGGACCCCTCGGGGATGGATTCGACCTGACCCAGCACGGAACCTCGAAGACTCGTCTCTCGTTTCGTTCGTCGACGCCGAACGCTCACTGCGCGAAGCACTCACCCCGCGAAGCACTCACCCCGCGAAGCTCTTGGTTCGCGAAGCGCTCGGATCCGACCGAGCGCGTGGTGAGAGTTAGCACACTCGGCACGACGTCGCTTCGATGAGCGTGGACCGTCGGGCCAGCGGTCGCGTGCGTCAACCGTCGCACACGTCGCGCGCACGCTCCGAGAACCACCCCGAGGAACATCCGGCCGAAGAGCGACGCACGAACGAAACCGCGCGCGAAGCCCTCAGCTCGTTTCTCTCGCGAGTCCACATGCGAGCGCGAGCACCAGCGCGCGGTAGGCGTCCTCGACCTCGAAGCCGAGTGTCTTCGCCGACGCGATCAGCGCCGCGGGCGTCGTCTTCTGCGTCCCGAGCGCGTCGAGCACGCGTCGCCACGAGGGCGCGAGCTCGAAGAACACGTCCGGGATTGCGGGCGCGTGGTCGCGCACGATCACCTTCTCCCAGGTCGGCGCGAGGCTCGCCTCGAGCTCGGACAGATGCGCGGTCGCGACCGCCTCGCGCAGCAACCCGAACGCGCTGTCGCCGAGCGGGAACGTCTCTTCGTGGCTGCGCATGTCGGGCACGAAGGCCCAGCGCCCGCGGCGCCAACGGAACGCTTCGAGGAAACGGTCACGCACCTGCGCGGTGATCGCGCGGAAGAGCTCCATCGGTCGCAGCACGCCGAGGCCCACGAGCGCATCGCCGAGCCGCCCGCCGTAGCGAGGCAGCAGCGCGAGCGCCATGTCGACCTCCATGCGGTAGCAGTAGCCGTTCTCGACGAGCCACTCGCCGAGCAGCTCGCGTCGCTCCGTCGATCCCACGAACTCCGGGCGACCGTCGACGAAGTAGATCTTCTTGCGCCGCTCTCCATCCCAGAGGTGCAGCACACCCGTACGCCGATCGCGTGCGAGCCGGAACACCACGGGCAGCAGCGCGCCCGCCGCGAGGTTGCCGCTCGCGTCCGCGCGCGCGAGCTCCTCGAGCTTCCACTGCAGCGCGGGCGAGGTGACGAAGCGTGTGAGCTCCGGCAGGTCCTGGGCCGGCACGAGCGGCGCGCTCTCTTTGCCGATCAGCGTGGTGCCGTGCACGCGCCCGCTCGTCACGAGCTGCACCAGCTTCGGGTAGCTCATCGGACCGAGCTGCGTGCCGTCGGTGAGGCGCACGGTGTAGATGTCGGGCGAGCGCACCCCGACCTCGCGCACGAGGTGCTCCGCCACGGGGCTGAGCAAGCTCGTGTCGATGAGCGAGGTCGACGGACCGTCGTTGCCGAGCCCGTAGCCCGGCTCCACCAGATCGAGCCGTGCGAGCACCCGCGCGAGTCGCTCGGGGCCGTGGCTCATCCCGCGTCGTCGTCGGATCTCGTCGCAGCTCTCCGCGAGCTCGGCCGCGCTCGGGCGCGCCGCCGGATCGCGCACCAGCGACGCTTCGAGCAAGACGCGTACGTCCTTCGGGATCTTCCGGCGGTGCCGCTCGAGGATCGTGAGGTCGACGTCGCGGATGCGCATCAGCACGTCGAGCTCGCGCCCGGTGCCGAAGAGCGGCTCTCCGATCAGGAGCTCGGTGAGCACGGTCGCGAGCGTGAACACGTCGCTGCGCCCGTCGACCGCGCGGCCCATCACCTGCTCGGGCGACATGTAACCGAGCTTGCCGCGCACGTGGCCGTCCTCGGTGCGGGGCGTTCGGATGGAGACCTTCGCGATGCCGAAGTCTGCGAGCTTCACGTGTCCGGTCGCGGTCAGCAGGATGTTCGCGGGGCTCACGTCGCGGTGCACGAAGCCGAGCGGTCGGCCGTCGGGATCGGTGAGGCGGTGCGCGTACGCGAGCGCGTGACCGGTCTGGCCGGCGACGAAGAGCGCGGAGTCGAGCGGCAGCGTCTCGCGCAGCGCCGACATCGTGCGGAGCAGCTTGTTGACGTTGGTGCCGTCGACGAGCTCCATCGCGAGGAAGAGCTCGCCCCCGTGCTCGCCGAAGTCGAAGACCTGCACGACGTTCGGGTGATGCAGCGAGGCGGCGAGCTTCGCTTCGTCGATGAACATCGACACGAAGTCGGGATCGCCCGCGAACTGCGGGAGAATGCGCTTGAGCGCGACCTTCTTGGAGAAGCCGTGCGGGCCTTTGCGGTGCGCGACGTACACCTCGGCCATCCCGCCGGTGGCGAGCCTTCGCTCGATGACGTACGGGCCGATCGGCGCTTGCAACCAGCGTCTCCTCGCGCCGGGCACCACCACGCGCCCGGCAAGCCCCGACAGGATAAGGGACGAGATCGGCGATCCGAAAGGGCGAGCCCACGTTTGTGTGATTCGACGAGTGTGATCTGTCGGTCGATGTGCGCGCGACCGTCTCGATGTCGGTCCACGTCGCTTCCGCAATTCGATGGTTCGGTCGCCTGACGGCGACGCTCACGTGACGTCGGGTCGCTCGGCCTGGCGGCCGGCTCCAAAAACGTCAATTCGATGGTTCGGTCGCCAGGCGACCGAAGAGACGCTCGCGGATGGAGTCCAAGCGCCATCTTCGACCGGGTCGCTGTGCGGTCGTCGGATCTCACGACCGCATAACCCTGACGTCGCTCCGGCTTCCGTCCGTTCGTGCGGGATGTGTATAGTCGTGCGCTACGGAGGGTGGGCTCGCGGGGTCGTCCGCGAGTGGCTCCTTCATCCGGTGAGCGCATGACCCGAGCACAGCCTGCGGCCCGATCCTCGCGTGACCCCTACCTCGGCAAGGTGGTCGCCGGTCGTTATCGACTCGAAGCGCGACTCGGCGAAGGCGGCATGGGTGTCGTCTACCGCGCGCGGCACGTGCTCATCGAGCGGGTGGTCGCGCTCAAGCTGATCCGTCCGGATCTGCGCGGCGAGACTCACCTCCGTGCGTGGATGCTGCGCGAGGCCCGCGCCGCCAACCGCGTCGACCACGCGCACATCGTCGACATCCACGACGTCGGCGAGACCGAAGAGGGCGAGCTCTACCTCGTGATGGAGTACCTCGTCGGCGTCGCGCTCTCGGGCGAGATCGCGAAGGGGCCGATGCCGATCGTGCGCGCGGTCGACGTGCTCGAGCAGATGTGCGCCGCGCTCGCGCGTGCCCACGACCTCGGCGTCGTCCACCGCGACCTGAAGAGCGACAACATCATGCTGACCAACAAGGGCGGTCGGCAGGACTTCGTGAAGATCCTCGACTTCGGGCTCGCCGCCCTCGCGCGCGATCCACGGCTCGCGCCGAAGGGCGCGGTGTTCGGCACGCCGGAGTACATGTCGCCCGAGCAAGCGCGTGGCGAGGACGCGGTCGCGGCCAGCGATCTCTACGCGCTCGGCGTGCTCTTCTACGAGATGATGACGGGGCAGCTCCCGTTCCGATCGTCGGATCGCGACACGCTGCTCGAGATGCAGCGCAGCGCGCCTTCGCCGAAGCCGCGCCAGCTCCGGCAGGACATCCCCGAGCAGGCGGAACAGATTTGTCTGAAGCTCTTGCAGAAGAAGATCGACGATCGTTTCCGCGACGGTCACCACCTGCAAGAGGAGCTGAAGAAGCTGCAGCGCTCGCTGCCCTCGACGGTGTGGGACGTCCAGAAGTCGTCGAGCGATGCGCCGATGGCGCCGCCGCCGCCGCCGCCCGCGCCGACGCCCGGGGTGGTCGAGTGGAGCAAGCGCGCAGCGAACTTCCTGCGCGCGACCGCGCGTGCGTACCCGAATGGAAAGGCCCCGGACGACGTGCGCCAGGCGGCAGAGCGCATGTGGGATCTGGCGGCGCGGGCGTCGCGGCTGGAGGGCGAGCTCGCGAGCCATCAGCGCAAGCTCGAGGCGATCGAGAAGCGTGGCCGTGCGCTGCGCGCGGAGATCGGTCGTAAGGTCGAAGAGCTCGCGGGCGAAGAGAGCCGCGCGATGCGCGAAGCGCTCGCGGAGCGAGAGCGCGCGTCTCGGGTGCAGGCGATGCGCGCACAAGCGGAGCGTGAGGTCGGTGAGGCGCAAGCGAAGCTGCGCGTGCAGTCGACGGCCGAGGGCTGGCGCGAGCTCGGCGCCGCGGAAGCGCGCGTGACCACGCTTCAGACGGTGCAGGGCGACTACGAGCGCCGCGCACGTGAGCGCGAGCAGTACGCGGAGAGCCTGCGCAAGCAGATCGACGACCTGAAGGCGCAGCTCCAGCGCTACGGCGACGCGCTCGAGAGCGATCTCCAAGCGGGCCGCGAGCGCATCGCGACGCGAGTGCGTGAGGCGCTGGGCTACGAGAAGAGCTTCATGGACGCGTCGGCGCTCCTGCTCGAGCACCTCTCCGGTCGCCCGGAGTGCCGCGAGATCTTGGAGGACGTGGCGAAGCAGATGGCGGAAGAACGCGCCGCCGACGTGGACTGATGGCGGCGAAACCGGAGATCGCCGAGCGGCGTTCCGACCAATGAACGCCGAGCCACGTCGCGAGTGATGGCGGCGAGCGGCGTTCCGACCGATGAACGTCGAGCCACGTCGCGAATAGGTCGCGCGAAGCGCAACGTGACCCAATGTGGGGGCTGGCCCCCCTGCGGCCAGGGGCGAAGCCCCGGAGAGCAGCGCGCAGGGAGGCCAGAGCGAAGCGGCGGCCTCACGCGCCAGAGGGGTGCGGGGAATCGAAGTGGAAGCGTGCGAGGCGGAACGGACGTCAGTCCGTGGAGCCGCACGCTTCCACGAGACGGTCGGGCCGTGCGTGAGCGCGGAACCGACAAACCTCCCCGCCTCGTGAGCGAAGGCCGAAGGCC
>CALJLK010000606.1 GCA_937982655.1 uncultured Sandaracinus sp. | reverse complement strand
CTCCGCGCTCACGCGCGGCCCGATAGTTTCGCGGAATCGTTCAGCTTCGCGGACTTGCGTCCGCTTCGCCTCGAACGATTCCGCTTCAATTCTCCCGACGCCTCGTCGGTAGATCGCGCGGCGACGCGGGCCGAACGTGTACCCTCGCGCCATGGTGGACTCGATCCGGGAGGCGCTCGGGACCCTGACGGACGCGCTCGCGTCCTCGCCGTCGCTCTCGCCCGCGCTGCACGCGCGCTGGCGGCACGGGCTCAAGGCCGGCAAAGCCGCGCTCGCGCCGGAGCTCGCGGCGGCGGCGGACTTCCTCGATCGCGCGCTGCCGGAGGCGAACGCGAAGGAGCTCACGAAGGAGCTCGCGGAGCCCACGGGCGAGATGATCTTCGTGTGGGCGGCCGCGCACGCGGGGCGCTCGGACACCAAGCTCGCGCACGTGCTCGCGGCGGCGAGCCAACACGAGGAGCACCGCGTGCGAGCGCGCATCATCGCCCGCAACCGCATCGTGCAGGGCCCGCTGGTCGACGCGCTCGCGTGCGCGCCGCTGCTCGGCACGGGCGACGCGCTGCGGCAGCCGGAGTCGTTCGAGGCCCTCGCGCGCATGGAGATCCTGCTCTGGGAGGCGGGCGCGTGCGCGCTGCAGCTGCCCACGCTCGGGAAGTGGATCTGGGGCTCGCACGAGACCTTCGAGGCGGTGGTCGCGACGCCCGCGCGCGGCACGTTGCGCGGTCGCGTGCTCGCGGCGCGCACGCTCGAGGTCGCCGCGTGTGGGCTCTCGCCGATGACCGATCCGGAGCTCGTGGGGCGCACGCTGCAAGTGCTGCAGCCGCTCCTGCTGCATCCGGAGCCGACGGTGTGGATCCACGCCGCGCGCTCGTTCGGTCGGCTCGCGGGGGTGTTCGAGCCGCTCGAAGGCACGCTGCTCGATTGGGTGCACGGCGGCTCGCAGGTGCTCCGTCAGCGCGCGCTCACCGCGTTCGCGTCGTTGCCGTCGGAGCGGCTCGCGTTCCTCGGGCACGAGCTCGAGTCGATCCTCGAGTCGCCGACGGAGAAGGCGTGGGGTCTCGCGGCCGCCGCCGCTGCGACGCCGTACCTCTTCCACGAGCGGCGCAAGCTCTGGGACCGGCTCGCCGCGCGCATCGTGGAAGGCGACGGCGGCGCGGTGGCGGCGCGCGCGCTCGGGCGCGGGCTCGCGACGCTCTGGCGACGCGGCGACGAGCGCGACGCGATCCGCGACGTGTTCCGACAGCTCCGGCAGATGGCGCGCGCGGCCGACGCCGACGCGGTGGAGGAGTGGCGGCGCTGGCTCGATCTGCTCGCGGCGACCGATCCGCTCGACGACGCGGAGCGCGATCCGCTCGACCTCGAGACCGGGCTCGAGAACCTCGCGCGCCTCGCCGCGCAATACGACGACGAAGAAGCGGACGCACGCGCGGCGCGGTTCGCGGCGACGCTGCTGCCGACCTTCACGGAGGCGCGACGCATCGTGCTCGGCGCGGGATCGCTGCGGCATCGCGCGGCGGCGCTCAACGCGATCGAAGGCTGCGCGCGTTCGCTCGCGCTGCGCCTCTGGGGGCCGATGCTCGCGACGCGGCCGGGCGGCGAGGCGATCTCGGAGCCGGAGCTCGAAGAGACGTGGACCACGGTCGCGCGCGCGCCGGCGGAGCTGCTCGACGTGGTGCGAGAGCGCCGGCAAGACGCGCACGACGAGTCGGACTTCGACCTCGCGCTCGAGGTGCTCGCGCTCAAGCTCGGCGGCTACGCGCTCGACGCGTGCGGCGAAGAGCACCACATGGGCCCGGGGCGCGGCGAGACCGCGCACGCGACGTGTCTTTGGCTGCGCAAGCTCGAGGGCCTCGTGGACGGCTCGCGGCAGATGCCGTCCGCGCTGCAGAGCTCGCTGTCTGCGCTCTTCTGGCGGCTCGTCGACACCACGCGCGGCACGGCGCTCGGCGAGGTCGACGACGTCGCGTGGCTCGGTCCCTTCGCGGCGTGGTGGGCGCTCGTGATCGATCGGCCCGCGATCCTCACGCAGCTCGCGACCGCGCTGCCGATGATCGCAGAGGGCGCGCTCGAGACGTGCTGTGCGCTCGCGGACGAGACGCGCGCGGCGCTGTCGGACGGCACCGAGGACGGCGCGTGGGGCGACGCGGTGGCGGCCAAGCTCGCGGAGCTGCGCGCGGACGACACGGAGCTCGCAGCCGCCCTCGCGACGCTGGCGCGCGCGCTCGACGGCTTCGCACAAACCGCGGGTCCGAAGCCGGATCTCGAAGCGCATTGCGTGGATCTCGTGCTCTCCGCGGAGCGTCTGCACGGCGCGCTCGCCGATCCGGTGCGCGCGCTCCATCCGGCCAAGACGGATGCCAGCGACGACTCGCTCGCGGAGCGCACGTCCGCCAACGCGCCACGCATGGCGTCGGTGGTCTCGCGTGCGATTCGGCTCCGCGATCTCTCGTTGCTCGAGGTCTGGTTCGCGTCGCTCGGGCCGACGACCGCGTCGCTCGTGGAGGCCGCGATCCGCAGCGCGATCGCCCGCACGCCGCCGCCGCCGCCGGTGCCGAAGAAGAAGGAGCCGACGATGATCGTCGGCTACGAGCTCGTCAAAGCGCTCGGCGAAGGCGGCATCGGCAGCGTGTGGCTCGTGCGCAAGCCGGGCGCGGATCGGTACTTCGTGCTGAAGATCCCGAAGTCCGACGCGCTGCAGAGCGCGAGCGACACCGAGCGCGAGGCGATCCTCGCGTCGTTCACGGACGAGGCGCGCGCGCTCGCGGGGCTCTACCACCCGAACGTCGCGAACATCATCGATCGTGGCGTGGAGGGCGACGTGCCGTTCCTGGTGCTCGAGTACCTGATCGGCGCGGACCTCAAGGAGTACGCGACCGCGCAGCCGATGACGCTCTTCGAGCTGCGCAAGGTCGTGATCGAGACCTGCGCGGGGCTCACCGCGCTCCACGGCGCGGGCCTCGTGCATCGCGACATCAAACCCGCGAACCTCTGGCTTCGCCTTCCGCTCGCGGGCGGTGAGCGATTCGATCCGAGCAAGCACCGCGACCCGGGGCGCGCGACGCCGCTCGCGACGGTGATCATCGACTTCGGTATGGTGCGCGCGAGCAAGGTCGCAGCCGACGTCGGCGGGCGCTTCGTCGCGGGTACGCCGGGCTACATCGCGCCCGAGCAGGTGCTCGACCCGGTGGAGCTCGACGGACGCGCGGACGTCTACGCGCTCGCGGGCACCATCTACAACGTCACGACGGGTCGAACGTTCTTCGACGACATCTCCGATCCCCGCGAGCGCATCGTCGCGCACATGCGCAACGACCCGATGGAGGACGAAGCGCGTTTCCGCGCGTACCCGACCGCGCTCGTGAAGCTGCTGCGCGCGGCGACCGCGAAGGACTGGCGCGATCGCCCGACCCCCGCCGAGCTCGCGCGGGACTTCGCGGCGATCGTGTGAACGACGGGCGCTGGCAGCACCGAGCGCGCGGACGTGACACCTCCGAACGATCGACGTCCTGCGGTCGACGTGATGGAGCGAAAGCCGAGCGCGGGCTGCGGCGCGGCGCGTAGCGAGCGGCCGGACTCGCGATCTCGTCGGAATCGAGCGATCCTTCGCCGATGAGGGTGTCGGGGTGGTGGCGGGTCGCCTTGCTGCTCGCGTGCGGTGGCGACGACGCGGAGGGGACGCGCGCGCGGGCGGATTACGTCGTGGCGGCGGCGGGAGACTTCTACGCCGCGCCGTTTCCGGATCTCGGTCGCGACGTCGGCGACGTGGCTTCGCTGCCGGCGCCGCGCGAGACGGATATCCTCGCGACGCTGAGGGCGATCGCGAGCGAAGCGACTGGCTTCGGCGCGACGTCGACGATCTACTTCGCGTTCGAGGCGCCGCTCGCGCCGATCGCGATCGCGCCGAACGACTCGGTCGCGCACGACGACGCGGGTCGACTCGTGTCTCCGGTGGTGCTGATCGATCTCGACGCGACGCCAGCGCGCGCGTTGCCGATCGAGGTGCGGTACCGCGACGACGGTGGGCCGTTCGGGGCACCGAATCTACTTTCGATCTTGCCGCTCCAAGGCGTGCCGATGACGCCGGGGCATCGCCACGCGGCGGTGATCACGCGGCAGCTCCGCGACGCGACGGACGCGCGCGTCGGAGTCTCGGACGCGGTCCGTGCGCTGCGGCGCGGCGAGGCTCCGGCGGGACTCGACGCGTCGATCGCGGAAGAGCAACGTCGCGCGCTGGGCGAGCTCGAAGCGCTCGGGCTCGAGGTGGCGGCGTTCGCGCTCTTCACCCCGGTCGACGCGGCGGCGCCGATGCGCGTGCTGCGGGACGCGATCGTCGAAGAGCGGCCAGCGCTGACGCGCGACTTCGCGCTGATCGAGACGCACGCCGACTTCTGCGTGTTCGCGTCGGAGCTGCCGATGCCGGTTTACCAGCGCGGCGATCCGCCGTTCTCCGGTGGAGGGGGCGACATCGCGTTCGACGACGTGGGCGCGCCGATCCTCGCGGGCACCGAGACCGCGCGGGTGTTCGTGACGTTGCCGCGCGCGCCGATGCCGAGCGCGGGGTTTCCGACGGTGGTGTTCAGCCGCACCGGCGGCGGCGGCGATCGACCGCTGATCGATCGCGGCGTGCGGGACGCGAGCGGGATGGCGATCGAGCCGGGGAGCGGTCCGGCGCGGGACTTCGCGCGGGTGGGGTTCGCGGGCGTGAGCGTCGACGGACCGCACGGCGGCGCGCGCAACGTGACCGGCGAGGACGAGCAGTTCCTCGTGTTCAACGTCGCGAACCCCCGCGCGCTGCGCGACAACGTGCGGCAGTCGGCGGCGGAGCTCGCGCTCGTCGCGCATTTGCTCGGCGAGTGGCGCTTCGACGCGAGCGCATGCGAAGGGGTCGCGATCGACGAGGCGCGGCTCGACGACGGCACGCTCGCGCTGATGGGTCACTCGATGGGCGCCACGATCGCGCCGCTGACGGCTGCGTTCGAGCCGCGGTACCGCGCGCTTCTCTTGAGCGGTGCGGGCGGCTCGTGGATCCAGAACGTGGTGCACAAGGAGAAGCCGGTGGTCGTGCGGCCCTTCGCGGAGTTGCTGCTCCGCACGCCGATGAGCTACGCGCTGCACGAGCACGACCCCGCGCTGATGCTCTTGCAGTGGGCGGGCGAAGGCGCCGATCCGCCGGTGTTCGGCGAGGCGATCCGCGCACGGGGCACGCACGTGCTGATGATGCAGGGCATCGTCGACCACTACATCCTGCCGCCGATCGCGAACGCCACGAGCCTCGCGCTCGGGCTCGATCTCGCGGGCGGATCGCTCGACGCGGAGGACGCGCGGCTCGATCGGTTCACGCCGCTCGCGGAGCTGTTGCCGTTGGTGGACGGAACGACACGTGAGCTGCCCGCGAGCGCGAACCGCGACGACGGAAGCGTCACGCGGATCGTCACGCAGCACGCGGAGGACGGCGTGGAGGACGGCCACGAAGTGGTCTTCCAGCTCGACGCGCCGAAGGCGGAGTACCGATGTTTCCTCGCGAGCCTCGTGCGCGGCGAGGTGCCGACGGTGAGCCGCGACTGCGAGTGACGTGATCGGTGTGCGATCGTGTGCGCGCCGCGATCGTTCGCGAAGGTGCGATCGACGTGGTCGTCACGACGAGGAGAACGGCGGGCGATCCGAGGGGCGGTCGATCAGATCGGTGGACCACACGCGCCGTGCCCTTGGACCGCGACGCCGAATCGATGGGCCTCGCACGCGCTCGGGAACGTCTGGTCGTTGCAGCCGCACACCGGCGAGCCACCGCTCGGACACTCGGTCGGTCGTGGGCGGCACACGCCGGTTCGATCGTTCGCGCCGCAGATCGCGTCGAGCTCGAAGTCGCAGTACTCGTCCTCGGCGCAGTCGGGGCCACGCATCGGTGGACCACACACACGCTCGGACGATGCCGGCGTCTCCGCGGGCTCCGGGCTCCGCTCCGACGCGGTCGTGCCTCCGCAGCCGACGGCGCACGACAGGGCGAGCGCCGCCACGATCCGAGCGAGTCGCATGACGAGAGTATGCGGGATCTCGATCGGCTTCGCGCGCACACGAGAGCGCCTGTCGGGTGTCTCGCCATCGACGCCGTCCGCGGCCCGACGTACCGTCCGCTCGCTGTATGCCTCGTTACAAGGGCGCCCCCATCGTCATCGTGCGTTCGCGACTTCGGGATCTGGGATCGAGCGCCGAAGAGCAAGTCCGACAGAACCTCTCGCCCGCCGCGCGTCAGACGCTCGACACCTTGCTCGCGACCGCGTGGGCTCCGATCGATCAGATCGAAGAGATCTTCGTGCACGCCGCGCCAGTGCTGCACCCCAACGCCGCCGATCCCGCCTATGCGCTCGGGGTCGAGCTCGGCCACGAGATGTTGTCGGGCGTGTACCGCTTCGTCGCGCGCGTGGTCTCGGTCCCGTTTCTCATCGAGCAGACCGCGGCGCTGTGGAGCCGTTACCAGGACACGGGCGTCGCCTCCGCCGAGCAGACGGGGCCGCGCTCGGCGGTGTTGCGCGTGCGCGAGCACCCGACGTTTCCACCGACCGTGCGGCGCACGGTGAGCGGTTGGCTGGTGAGCGCGATCGAGCGCACCGGCGCGCAGAACGTGCGCGTGACCGACGGTGGCTCGATGACGTGTTGGGAGTGGTCGATCACCTGGCGCTGAGGTGCGGAGGTCGACGCTGCACACGAGGCGCGTCGAAGCTCGAGCGCCGCAGCGCGGCACCGACGCCTTCAGTGTTGCGATTGGCAGACCAGGCACGGAGGCTCCGCGCACTCCCCCAGCGACTCGCCGCAGATGCCGATCGGACCGTCCGGCAAACGACAACGATCGCCGACCTGTGCGCAGGTCGCGGCGACCGGTGCACCTTCGGGACAAGCCGGCAGCACGAGAACGAGCACGAACCCGGTCGCGATCGTTCGCGGGAAGCCGCGCACGATCGTTCGCGCGAAGCCGCGCGTGAGCTCGCGAAGAGCCCGACGCACGCGAGAAGCTCCGATCACGGCGTCAGCACCGTCGCCCCGCGCGTGCCGCGGGATTCGAGCGCTTCGTGGCAGGCGCGCGCTTCGTCGAGCGCGAAGTTCTGGCCGACGTGGACCTTCACCGCGCCGCGTCCCATCACGCCGAAGACCTTCGACGCGCTCTCGAGCAGCTCCGCGCGCGTGACGACGTAGTCGAAGAGCGACGCGCGCGTGTAGAAGAGCGAGCCTTTCTTCGCGAGCACCATCGGATCGAAGGGCGCGGGGGCGCCCGACGCGTTGCCGAAGCCGACGAGCATCCCGCGGCGCGAGAGGCAGTCGAGGCTGACGTCGAAGGTGGTCTTGCCGACGCTGTCGTAGACGACGGGCACGCCGCGTCCGTCGGTCAGCTCGCGCACCCGCGCGACCACGTCCTCGCGTGTGTAGTCGATCACGTGCGTGCAGCCGTGCTCGATCGCGAGCGCGGCCTTCGACTCGCTGCTCGTGGTGCCGATCACGGTGACGCCGAGGTGCGAGAGCCACTGCGAGGCGATCAGGCCGACGCCGCCCGCGATCGCGTGCCAGAGCACGGTCATGCCGGGCGCGACGGGGAAGGTCCGGTGGATGAGGTACTCCACCGTCATGCCCTTGAGCATCACCGCGGCCGCGAGATCGTCGCGCACGTTCGGTGGGATGCGCACGAGCCGCGACGCGGTGACGTTGCGCGCCTCGGAGTAGCTGCCGGGCGGACCCGCGACGTAGGCGACGCGATCGCCGACCTTCACCTCGGTCACGCCTTCGCCGAGCTCTTCGACGATGCCCGCGCCTTCCATGCCGATGCCGTGGGGCAACGCGGGCAGGGCGTAGAGACCGCTGCGGTGGTAGGTGTCGATGAAGTTCACGCCGATCGCGCGATGCCGCACGCGCGCTTCGCCCGGACCGGGCGGCGGGAGCTCGACCTCTTCGACGCGGAGGACCTCGGGACCTCCGAGCGCGTGCACGCGGACGGCGCGGACCATCATGCGCGGGAGCGTGCCACGGAACGGGCGTGCGGCGCGTGCGCGGTCACGCACGGTGCGCGAGGAGCCGCACGCGTCGGATGCCGAGTCTGGTGCTCACGTGCGGAGACCGCCGCATCGCGTCGATCGCACGCACGTGTGGAAGCGACCGGGATCACGCGAGCGCGGCTTCGCGGCTGCGGAGCGCGCGCACCTCGCGGTGAATGAGGTACGCGAGCACGCCGATCGATCCGAGCGCGATCGTGGCGACGAGGTAAGGCGCGTAGGCGATGCCGCGCCTCTTCGCGTCAGGCCACGCGAGCAGGTTGAAGGCGGTGACGGCGAGCACGAGATCGAGGAAGACCTGCGACTCCCAGCCGAACTGCGCGTGCGATGCGAAGAGGGCGGCGAAGCCCTGCGTGACGACGACCTCGACGGAGTAGGCGGTGAACGCGAGGAAGACGACGACGAGCGCGACGAGACGAGCCATGGAGACCTCCGAGCGCGAGCTCTCGAAGAGCCGCGGGGTTCGGTGTTGGGGATCGGGTGGGGTGCGGGGCTCGGTCGCTCCGAAGAGCGCCGCCTCGCGATTCACTCCCGGAGCATGAAGGCGTGCATCGCTCCGCCCATGACGTCGGAGGTAAGGGAGAGCAGAACGTCTCGCGCTACGATCGCCGCATGCAGCAGCAGGTCACGTCGGACTTCGGGCGCATGCTCAAGCACTACCGCAGCGACCGCGGGCTCAGCCAAGAGCGGCTCC
>CALJLK010000605.1 GCA_937982655.1 uncultured Sandaracinus sp. | reverse complement strand
CTCCGTGCAACCCCGCGTCATCCGATCGGTTCGTCAGCGCCGGTATGAACTCTGGCGCTCGCGGTCGATGACGGACTCGACGACGTGTTGCGGGTTCCGAAAACTCTGACCTGATCGATTCCGGAAATTCTGACCACTCCGGAGCGCCATCCGGCGCCTCGGGGCCCTCAATCGCCGCGACGCAGAGCCTCGGCGAGGACAGGAATGATCGACATGGTCAGAAGGCACGAAATCCAGGTGCTGCGCCGCGCAGGGCACAGCCTGGTCGAGACCGCCAAACAGGTCGGCGTCTCGCAAAGCAGCGTCCAGCGCGTCGAGGCTGAGGCGGAGGTCGCCAGCTTCGACACCGACGAGGAACGCCGGCGCCGCGGCGTGGGTCGGCCATCGAAGGCCGAGCCGTACCGCGCGTTCCTCGTCGGCGAGCTCGCCGTGCAGCCCGACGTGATGTCGCTCGAGCTGCTGCGGCGTGCGCGGGCGAAGGGCTACGGCGGCGGCAAGAGCGCGCTGTACGAGCTGGTCAAGGAGCTGAGGCCGGAGCGGCCGCAGCCGGTCGTGCGGTTCGAGGGCTTGCCGGGCGAGTTCTCGCAGCACGACTTCGGGCACGTCGACGTTCGCTACCTCGACGGGCGCGTGCGGCGGGTGCACTTCTTCGCCTCGCGCCTGAAGTACTCGCGCTGGGTGCAGGTGAGCCTCGTCGAGAACGAGCAGGTCGAGTCGCTGGCGCGCGCGCTCGTCGAGCATCTCGACGCGTGGGGCGGTCGGCCGCTGCTCGCGGTGTTCGATCGCCCGAAGACGATCGCGCTCGAGTGGAGCAAGGACGGCAAGGTCGTGAAGTGGAACCCGACGTTCGCCGCCGTCGTGCTCGACCTCGGCCTCGGCGTCGAGCTGTGCTGGCCGAAGCAGCCGCAGCAGAAGGGTGCCGTCGAGAACCTCGTCGGCTGGGTGAAGGGGTCGTTCTTCAAGCAGCGGCGCTTCGTCGACGACGAAGATCTCGCGCAGCAGCTCGCTGAGTGGCACGTCGAGGTCAACACGAAGCGGCCGTCGCGTGCGACGCGCGTCGTGCCCGCGACGCGACTCGTCGAGGAACGAGCCCGACTGCGCCCGCTGACGGTCGCGCCGGCGGATCTCGCGCTGCGCATCCCGATCGTCGTGGGTCCGACGGGCTACGTCCTCCACGACACGCACCCGTACTCGATGCCGCCCGAGGCGATCGGCCTCGCCGGCACGCTGTGGCTGCACCGGGATCGCGTGAAGATCGTCGCCGGCAGCCACGAGGCGGAGCATCCGCGCCTCTTCGAGCGCGATGCGTCGTCGACGTTGCCCGAACACCGCGCACAACGTGTCGCCGCCGTCTCCGGGCAGCGCGCGAAGCGCTACATGAAGCGCGAGCACCTGCTCGCGCTCGGCGAGCACGCGCTCGTCTACATCACCGAGATCGTCCATCGCCGACCGCGCGTCTGGATCCGCGACGTCGATCGCTTGCACGACCTGCTCGAGCGCCACGGCGACCTCGCGCTGCGCGCGGCGTTCGCGCGCGGCCTCGACGAGGGCGCGTTCGGCGCCGAGTATATCGCCCACTACCTCATCACCGACGCGGCCGTCACCGGACCCGCGCAGCAGGAGCTCCTCGTATGAAGCCGACCGACATCAACCTCGACGTCATGCTCAAGCGTCTTCACCTCGCCAACGCGCGCCGCTGCTGGCGCGATCTCGTCTCGCGCGCCGAGGGTGAGGCGTGGAGCTGTCGCGACTTCCTTGCCGTGCTCATCGCCGAGGAGGTCGCGCACCGCACGCAGACGCGCATCCAGCGCCTCTCGCGGCGTGGCGGCTTTCCGTTCCTGAAGACCATCGACGATTTCGACTTCACCTATCAGAGCACGGTGAAGCTCTCGCTCCTCGGCTCGGCGCTGTCTCCGGACTTCGTCACCGACGGGCGCTGCCTGATCCTCCACGGCAAGTCCGGACGCGGGAAGACGCACCTCGCGGTGGCGATCGGCTACCGCGCGATCCAAAACGGCTTCGACACGCTGTTCGTCAGCGCCGCCGAGCTCATCGAGGATCTCTCCGCCGCCTCGCGCGACAACCGCCTCGCCGACGCGCTCGGGCGCTACGTCGCGCCGCACGTGCTCGTCGTCGACGAGGTTGGCTACCTCAGCTACGGGCCCGATGCCGCGAACGTCCTCTACCACGTCGTGCGTCACCGCCATCAGGCGCAGCGCTCGATGATCTTCACGTCGAACAAGCACCCCGACGCGTGGGGCGCCGTGCTGCACGACGACGACCTCGCCGCCGCGATCGTCGATCGCGTCCTCGAGCGCGGCCGTCTCCTCCTGCTCGACGGCCCGTCGATGCGCACCAAGCATCTCGGCCTTGACGCTCCTGCCCACACCGAGGCAGGGTCCCACCAGGTGGTCAGAATTTCCGGAACGGGACGGTCAGAATTTCCGGAACCCACACGTGTGAAGTCTCCGCATCGTCGATCCAGAAACGCGCTCGCTGAACGGCCTCCGAGAAGACCAACTCCACTCGCGCGCTCGATCGCTCCAGCGACTTCAGCGTGAACATCGGGCGGTGGCTCATCTCGAGCTTCACGATCGCCTCCTGCGTCCCCTGCTCGTCCAGGAGCATTCGAATCGTGCCGGTCCGCATTGATTCGCAGACTTGGGAGTAGCTGAAGCGTCCCTGTGCGTGACGAGTCATGTCCTCACAAC
>CALJLK010000604.1 GCA_937982655.1 uncultured Sandaracinus sp. | reverse complement strand
TCCGAAGTGGAGTGATCCGAAGTGGAGTGATCCGAAGTGGAGTGATCCGAAGTGGAGTGATCCGAAGTGGGCGCGTGCCCTCACGAGAACGGGAGCACTTCCCGGCGTGCGCTGCGACTTGCGCGTGATCGGTCCTGTCGGTCACGGTCGCGCCGGGCGTGAGCGCGGTCGGGGACCGACACGATGCACACGCGCGCGAAGCGCTTCGGGGCGCGAAGGAGCGAGGGCTCGATGTCGTTGGGGAGCGGTTCGGAAGGTCGGTGGGTGCGCTTCTTCGGCGCGTCGCTCGCGTGCGGCGTGCTCGCGTGTGGCGGTGGCAGCACCACGCCGGAGGCCGGTGAAGGGCAGCGCGTCGAGGTCCCGGGCGAGCTCGCGACGCACTACGCGACGACGCCGACCGACGGCGACGTGCTCGGGAGCGTGGGCACCGCGGAGGTGCGGCGCGGGGTGGAGCGCGCATCCGCCGACGCAGGCAACCCACTGCGAGCGGACGGTCGCCTCGCCGAGCTCGCGTCGTGGATCGGCGCGCACCTCGGGCCGGGTGGCGCACCGCCTCCGCACGAGGTGATCGAGCTCTTCACGCGTTCGCTCGGATTGGCGGAGCCGGCCCCGCACCTCGCGGTGCTCGGCGTACCCGACGTGAGCGCGCTCGAAGGTGGCGTCGCGGACGCGGTGCGCGGCTTCCTCGCGCGACAGGCCTACGGTGCGTGGGGCGCGGCGGTGGTCGAGCGCGGCGGGCTGAACGTGGCGGTGATCGTGCTCTCGACGCGCGCGATCACGATCGAACCGGTCGCGCGTCGTTTCGAGCCCAGCGGACGGCTCACGCTGCGCGGTCGCCTCGCGGACGGCTTCCGCACCCCACAGCTCGTGCTCGCGCCGCCGAGCGGAGACGTGCGTCGATCGCCGCTCGGAGCGGGTCCGGACTTCGCGACGGATGTGACGCTCGGCGAGCGCGGCACGTGGCGCGTGGAAGTCCTCGGGCAGGGCCCGCGCGGCGACACCGTGCTCGCGAACTTCCCGATCTACGTGGGCGAAGATCCGCCGCGCGCGATCGTGCTCCAGAGCGACGATTCGTCGGACGACGACGTGCGGACGCCCGAGGGGCTCGAACGCGCGCTCCTGCGGCGCGTGAACGACGCGCGGGCGCGCGAGGGCGTGCCGCCGCTCGTGTCGCATCCGGGGCTCGCGGAGGTCGCGCGCGCACACAGCCGCGACATGGTGACGAACCACTTCGTCGGGCACACCTCGCCGACGACCGGCGAAGCGCCGGAGCGCGTGGCGCGCGCGGGCTATCGCAGCGGGCTCGTGCTCGAGAACATCGGGCGTGGCTACTCGGCGCGTGAGATCCACGAGGGGCTGCTCGCGAGCCCCGGACACCGCGCGAACATCCTCAATCGCGACGTGACGCACGTGGGCGTCGGCGTGGTCGGGGAGACGGAGGGCGGCCGCGAGGCGTTCGTGGCGACGCAGGTCTTCTTGCGGATGAACCGCGAGATCGATCCGGAGTCCGCGGTGTCGACGTTGCTGCGCGAGATCAACGAAGGACGCGCCGCACGAGGCGCCGCGCCGCTGGAGGTCGATCCGAACCTGCAGACCGCGGCGAGCGATGCTGCGCGCTCGTATTTCGCGACGCCCGATCAATCGCAGCAAGACACCGTCGACGCCGCGAGCGCGAGCCTGCGCCGCTTCTCGATGATGTTCCGGCGCGTCGGTGGATTGATGGCGGTGGTGGGCGACATCGGCGAGGCCTCGCGCCTCGAGCCGACCTTCGATCCCGAGGTGCGCTACGTGGGCATCGGCGTCGCGCAGGGCGACCGACCGGACGCGCCGCCGAACAGCATCGCGGTGGTGATCGTGCTGGCCTGGCCGCGGTGACGGCTCACGGTCCGCAGTCGTCGTGCGGCACGGCGTTCGAGGCGTGCTAAGCCCGCGCGATGGCGCACCTCCTCGCGATCGCGTTCTACGCGCTCACGCTCGGGGCGGTCGCGTTCTTTCTGCACAAGGTGCTGTGGTTCCTGCGCTACCGGAAGCTGCAGGAGAAGCTCGTGGCGCGGGCGCTCGAGCGGCTGACCGAGCAGGCGGACACCACGGTGGTGCGCTGGGATCAGGGCGCCGAGGTGTCCTGGTCCGAGGCCTCGCGCGGCGACTCGTCGCCCACGGACTACGTGCGCAAGGTCGAGGACGCGCTCGCGCGTTTGGACGACGAGCTGGTGTCGGGGCACGAGCCGCTCTCGCCGCGCTTCGTGGCCGCGGTGCTCGAAGAGCGGGAAGCGGAGCGCGTGACGGTGTTGCGGGTGCCGCAGCGCAAGGGGCCGCCGAAGGAGGTCGCGCTCGTGCTGCACTTCCCGACCGTGCCCGAGCCGGTGGTGCCGCCGGAGTCGACGTTCGAGCTGCAAGTGCGCAGCCGCTACGGCTTCGCGCGGCGGATGCTCGCGTTCTTCTTCGGCGCGGCGGACGTCGTGTATTCGAGCCAGCACGTCGTGCGCATGTCGCAGGATCCGAACGTGCCGAAGGGGCTCTTGCTCCGGCGCATGAGCCTCGTGCTGCTCATCCTCGCCGCGTTCGCGATCGACATCGGCTTCGGCGTTCGGCATCACCTCGTCGATCTCTCGGAGCGTTGGCTGCGACGACACACCCAGCTCTTGCAGGGAGATCTCGGCGAGTACCTCCCGACCGCGCTCGGTCTCGGGCTCTGGCTCGCGGGTTACGGCGCGCTCTACGTCGCGCTCTTCCTCGTGCTGCGTCGCCGCTCGTACCTGCACGTGAAGGCGCTCGAGCGGATGCGCGCGACCTACAAGGAGCGCATCGCGGATCTTCGCGACGAGCACCTCGGCGCGCTCGCGCGGTGGGCGCGCGACTACGGACGCACGCTCGACGACGCGGTGCTCCTCGCGCGCAGCCAGGGGCAGCTCCTCGTGGAGCGTTCGCGGCATCGGCTGCGTCGTCGGGTCGCGTCGCCGCGTCTGCTCGATCTCGCGGGCGACGTCGCGCGGCGCTTCTTCGCGAAGCTGCCGGAGAGCGCGACGAACCTGGAGGACGTCGCGACGATGCAGAAGCACAGCGTCGCGCACGCGATCTGGCCGCGCGCGTCCGAGATGACCTACCAGGTCGAGATCGCGAAGTACCGGCACGCGTGGCGCGACGTGGAGCACTGCCTCTCGGCGTTGCGCGGCGAGCATCCGGATCCGGCGCTCGCGGCGCAGCTCTGGCGGAGCCTCGTGCGCTACGCGCGCATGTTCCCCGAGGTGGTGCCGGAGGATCTCTTCGCGCGCCTCCAGGAGGCGCACGGCGACACCGTGGGGCGCATCGTGAAGGAGACCGAGGTGGAGCTCGAAGAGCTCGACGAGCAGCTCGCGGAGGTCGCGGCGGCGCTCGGGCACACGCTCGAGTCGGTGCCTTCGCTGGTGGAGACGCGCATCGAGCTGACGACGCAGAGCATGAACGCCGCGGTCGCGCGTTTCGTGGGCGACGCGCTGCGGGTGCGCGAGCAAGCGCGCCTCGAGGCGATGGCGTTCGAGATCTGAGCCGCGCGCAGCGAGGCACTCGACACGAGTCATTCCGAGAATCGCCGCGTCGCGAGCCGACCCTCGACGGGCCCTTCGCGAGCCGACCTTCGACCGGCGCCGTTCAGCTCTTCGCGAGCTGGCGTTCGACGAGCGCTTCGAGCTCTTCGCGGGTGACGCCGAGGCGGCCCGCGACCTGATGCGCGAGCGAGGTCGGCGCGACGCCCGGCACGAACTGGTACGTGGGCTCGCTGCGCGCGTCGAGCTCGACCTGCAGGAGCTGCAGGCGCGCGATGCCGTTCTCGGCTTCGAGGCGGCGCGCCGCGTCGAGGAAGTGGGTGGTGAGCAGGACCTGCGGCCGAAGGCGCGGCAGGAGCGAGACCACGAGCTCGAAGATGGCGATGCCTTCGCTCGGGTTGGTGCCCGAGCAGAGCTCGTCGAGGATCGCGATGGCGCCGGGGCGAAGCGCCTCGAAGAGGCGGCGTACGCGGCGCAGCTCGGTGCCGAGGCGACCTTCGCTCTCGTCCGCGCGTCCGCTCTCGATGAGCGAGACGAACATGCCGGGGGCTTGCGTGATGGAAGCGGCCCGCGCGGGCACGAAGAACCCGGATTGAGCGAGCACCTGCGCGATCCCGACCGCCTGCAGAAGGCGCGTCTTTCCGCCGGAGTTCGGGCCGGTGACGAGCACGAGCGCGTCGTGGCCGGTGGGCGCGAAGTCGCAGGGCACGGGGCGCACGCCCTGGAGGAAGAGCAGCGGGTTGAAGAGGCCCTCGAAGCGCGAGGGGCCGGCGGGGGCGTCGAGGGGCGGCGTGGGTGAGACCTCGGGGAGACACACCGCGAGCCCTTCGCGCGCGGCCCGATCGCGAAAGCCGAGCGACGCGAGGTGGATCTGCACGTGGCCGAGCGCGGTGAAGAGCGGGACCACGAAGTCCTCGAGCTCGTCGAAGACGTCGTCGAGCACGCGCAGGAGCACCTCGTTCTCGTGGTAGCGGTGGCCGCGCGCCCACGCGACGAAGCGCTCGATCGCGCGGCGCCACGCGGGGCGCACGAGCGGGTTGGCGCGGTTCTCGTCGAGGCGCAGCAGCGCGAGGTCGCGGATGCGTCCGTCGCTGCCGAGCACGATCCGCAGATCGACGGTCGCGAGGTTTCGTTCGAAGTCGAGCACCTGGAGCA
>CALJLK010000603.1 GCA_937982655.1 uncultured Sandaracinus sp. | reverse complement strand
TGGAGCCGGCCGCCAGGCCGAGCGACCCGACGGCTCGTGAGTGTCGCCGTCAGGCGACCGAACCATCGAATGTGAGGACGTCACGCGCCAGAGGGGTGCGGGGACACCTCCCCGCCTCGTGAGCGAAGGCCGAAGGCCGTAGCGAACACAAACGGCTCAGAGAGGCGCGCGCGTCGACTCGTCGAGCTCCCAGCCCTTCCCGTTCCAACGCCCACGCGTCGCGAGCGCGCGTGGTCCGTCGGGCGTCGCCTCGACGTCGTAAATCCACAGCCCTTCGCGCGCGTTCATCGTCGTGCTCCCCGCACCGCTCAGCACGATCGGCGTCTCCGGCACCCGCACCTGGAAGCAGTGGTGCACGTGCCCGTGGAGGATCGCGCCGCGCGGGAGCGCCGCCGTCGCGCGCAGGAACGCGTCCGCGTTCTCGAGACCGTGCCGCGGAGAGTCCGGCTTTCCGTTGGCGAGCCGCGGCGCGTAGTGCGTCATCACGAAGACGAAGCGGTCGCGCAGCTCCTCCAGCACCGAACGCAACGCGTCGAGCTGCGCCTGCGGGATGAAGCCGCTCGAGAGCAGCGCGGGGTTCGGCCGCGTGCTGTTCACCGCCACCACCGCCACGTGATCCCCGAAGAGCCGCACCAGCGGATAACGCCCATCCACCGCGAGCTCCGGCCGATCGCTCTCCAGCAGATCGCCGAAGAGACGCTCGAAGACGTGCACCGCGTCCGGCACGTAGACGTCGTGGTTTCCCGGAATGGTCACGATGCCGAGCGGCAGCGACTCGAAAGGCCGGAGCACGTCGCGCGCGAGCTGCAGCTCCGGCTCGGTGCCGAGCGCGGTGTGATCGCCCGTGCAGAGCGCCACGTCCGCGCCGATCGTCTTCGCGAACTCGCCGAGCGCGACCATCTTCGCGAGCGAGCCTTCGTAGTGACGACGACGACGCAGCGTGAGGTTGGCCCACCCCATGAATCGCTTGTTCAGGAAGAGCTTGCGGCTGACTTCGGAGAAACCCGCCTCGAGGTGGATGTCACTGAAATGAATGAATCGCATCGCGTCCGCCAAGACCTTCGTTCGTACCGCGTCGAGCACGTCCCTCGCTCGCCGTTCGACGCGTGTCGTTCTCGAACCGGAGCGTGTGGGCGCTCCGCCGCAGCTCACCTCAAGGCCACGTCGCAGGAGCCGAGATCCCCGACTCCTCGGCGATCCCGAACCGAACATTCGCGCATTGAATGGCCTGACCCGCCGCGCCCTTGACCAGATTGTCGATCGCCGACTGCGCCACGACGCGACCCGTCCGCCGATCGACGTGGTACGCGAGGTGCGCGCGATTGCTCCCGCGCACCCAGAGCGTGTCCGGGCTCTTGCCGGCCGAGAGCACGTGCACGCTCGGCGAACCCTCGTAGAGCTCCCGCGCCGCGCGCCGGCAGCGTTCGACGTCGACCTCGCCCTTCGCCATCGCGTACGCGGTGACCAAGATGCCGCGGCTCATCGGCACGAGATGCGGCGTGAAGCTCACGCGGATCGGAGCACCGACCACGCGCGAGAGCTCCTGCTCGATCTCCGGCGTGTGACGATGCACGCCGCCCACCTTGTACGCGCGGAACCCCTCCGCGGTCTCCGGCAGGTGCGTGCTCGCGGCCGGCGATCGCCCGGCGCCGCTCACCCCGCTCTTCGCGTCGATCACGATGCCGTTCGGATCGACGAGCCCCGCCGCGAGCAGCGGCGCGAGCGCGAGCGTGCTGGCGGTCGGATAACAGCCCGGCACCGCCACGAGGTCCGCCGTGCGCAGGGCGTCGCGATGCAGCTCGACGAGGCCGTAGACCGCGCGACCGAAGAGGTCCGGTGCTCCGTGCTCGCCGTACCACTCGCGGTAGACCTGCGGATCGTCGAGCCGGAAGTCCGCGCTCAGATCGAAGACCACGACCCCACGCTCCCGCAACGCCGCCACCGTCGGCGCGCTCGCGCCGTGGGGCAGCGCGCAGAACGCCAGCTCGGACGAGGCCGCGACCGCGTCCGCGTCGAACGGAGCGATCTCGCCGGGTACCAGCCCGGCGAGCGAGGGCAACACGTCCTCGACCGACTGCCCCGCCTTCGAGTGCCCCACGAGCGGGCCGAGCCGGAAGTACGGGTGCTGGAGCAGCAGGCGCGCGAGCTCGGCGCCCGTGTAGCCGGTGGCGCCGACGACGGCGGCGCGCGGACGATCGATCATGCGGATGTGCTTGTCGCGAAGCGGCGCCGCCCGCAAGCGTCGAAGCGCGCGCCCGAGGGAGACCCAAATGCGAGAGCCGAGCGCGAGGCGAGAGCCGAGTGCGAGCACGACGACGCGCGAAGCCGAGACGACACGAGCGTGAAGCGACAAGCGGCGAGAACCAGCGCGACGGAACGAGAAGAGCCGCGTTCCCGAAGGAGCGCGGCTCTCGTGCGTCGAGCGCCCGAAGCGATCAACGCTTCGAGTACTGGAACTTCTTGCGGGCGCCCGGCTGACCGGGCTTCTTGCGCTCCTTCTTGCGGGAGTCGCGGGTCAGGAAGCCGGCCTTCTTGAGGGCGGGCTTGAGGTCCGAGTCGAGGCGGATCAGCGCGCGCGAGATGCCGTGACGCACGGCCTCCGCCTGCGCGGCGACGCCGCCGCCGGCCACGTTCACCTCGACGTCGAAGCCGTTCGGCTTCGCGATGAGCTCGAAGGGCTGCGCGATGATCATGCCGAGCACCTCGCGCGGGAAGTACTCCGCGACCGTGCGGCCGTTGACCTTGATCGTGCCCTCGCCGGGCTTGAGGAACACACGCGCGACCGCGGTCTTGCGCTTGCCGGTGCCGTAGTAACGGCCATGGATCTGGTGGGGCTTGGCCATCGTCGTCTCTTCCTACGAGCTCAGAACTTGAACGCCTCGGGCTTCTGCGCCGAGTGGGGGTGCGTCGGGCCGGCGTAGACCTTCAGCTTGCGGAACTGCTGGCGACCGAGCGACGTCTTCGGGAGCATGCCCTTGATCGCCTTCTCGATGATGAAGCCGGGCTTGCGCTCCTGGAGCGAGGCGTACGACTCCGCCTTGAGCCCACCGGGGTAACCGCTGTGGTGGTACCACTTCTTGTCGGTGAGCTTGTTGCCCGTCAGCTTCACCTTGTCCGCGTTGACGACGACCACGAAGTCGCCGTTGTCGGCGTGCGTGGTGAAGTCCGGACGGTGCTTGCCGCGGAGCACGGTGGCGACGCGCGACGCGAGTCGACCGAGGGAGATGTCGGTGGCGTCGATCACGTACCAGTGACGGTCGACTTCGTTGGCCTTGGCGCTGACGGTGCGCATCTGATCCTCTACTGCCCTCTCGCCCAATCTCAGGACCTCTCAGGAGCCCAGGAGAAGTCCCGGGAGACATCCCGGGAGACGACGACCGAAGGAGACGGTCGCACCGGTCCGCGAAGGGGCGCGTTGTCTAGCCGGACCCCCTCGGAGTGTCAAGGCAGGTCGGGAAACACGGTGGATTCCGTCGCTCCCGGCTCGACTCGCCGATCTCGGGATCCAACACGACACCCCGATTGATTTCAATCACTTACGCACGAACCGGCTTTGGGTGCGCGTGGCGATCGCCTCGGACCTCCAGGCGGCCCTCCCCGGCGATCTCCCAGCCCGCCTGCGCGTCCTGGCGCGCCCGACTTCGGTGCTACGGTGCCGCGGCCGATGGAACCGCAGGGTGAAGAGAGCCCCGAGAGCGCCCCCGCTCGCGTGAGCACGACGCCGCCGCGGCCGAGCGTCGCGCCGCCGGGCATGCCCACGGTCAAGCCGTACGAGCCGGGCTGGCTCCTGCGCTGGGTCTACCGCCGCTTCTTCTCGCACCTGCAAGTCGACGAAGCGTGGAGCGGCGCGGTCCGCGACAGCGCGCGCCGAGGCGTCGTCGTCTACGTGATGCGCTCGCTCTCGTTCCTCGACTTCCTCTGCCTCGACTTCTTGCTCAAGCGCTTCGGGCTCCCGCTCGTCCGCTTCGTGAACGACCTCGGCCTCTGGATCCTGGAGCCCTTCGGGCGCGGCGAGCGACGCCTGCGCCTCAAGCGCCAGATCCCGGAAGAGAAGGCGCTCGGCGACGTCGTCACGGAGGGCTTCTCCGCGCTGCTCTTCTTGCGGCGCCCTCCCCGCCTCGGTCGCACCTCGCGCAAAGGCGAAGCGCTCGAAAAAGATTTGATTCGAACGTTGGTCGAGACGCAGCGCCGCCTCGACAAACCGATCCTGCTGGTGCCGCAGACCTTCGTCTGGTCGAAGCTCCCGCCCAAGCACCGCCGAGGGATCGTCGATCTCTTCTTCGGCCCGGTCGAGTGGCCCGGGCGCGTGCGCGTCTTCTTCCAGTTCTTGTTCAACCACCGCAACGCGCTGCTCCGCTCGGGCGAGCCCTTCGATCTGCGCGCGTTCCTCGACGAGCACCAAGAGCTCACGGACGCGGAGGCGGCCGACAAGGTCCGCTACGCGCTGCTCCGACGCATCGAGCGCGAGCGGACGCTGGTGCTCGGTCCGACCAAGAAGACGCAGACGCGCATCCAAGACGAGCTGCTGCGTTCGCCGCGGGTGCGCGAGCACATCGAGAAAGAAGCGCGCACGCGGAAGGTCAGCATCGCGAAGGTGGAGGCCGAGGCGCGCAAGGATCTCCGCAAGCTCTGCGCGAACCAGATGCCCTACATGGTCACCTTCCTCTCGCGGGTGCTCGGTTGGGTCTTCCACCGCATCTACGACGGCGTGGTCGTCGATCGCGACGGCATCGAGCGGGTGCGCGAGGCGGCGCGCGAAGGCACCGTCATCTACCTGCCGAGCCACAAGAGCCACGTCGACTACCTCGTGCTCTCGATGGTGCTCTTCCGGCACGCGCTCTCCGCGCCGCTGATCGCCGCGGGCGACAACCTCTCCTTCTGGCCGCTCGGGCCGATCCTCCGGCGCGGCGGCGCGTTCTTCATCCGCCGATCCTTCAAGGGCAAGAAGCTCTATCCGGTGCTCGTCGACGCCTACATGCGCCGGCTGATCGTGGAAGGGTTCCCGCTCGAGTTCTTCGTGGAGGGCGGGCGGTCGCGCACCGGCAAGCTGCTCGCGCCGAAGTTCGGGCTGCTCACCATGGTGGTCGACGCCGCGCTCAAGCTGCGCATGAAGAAGGTCTTCTTCGTGCCAGTGAGCATCGGCTACGAGCGCATCATCGAAGAGCGCAGCTACGTGCACGAGCTGGGCGGCGGCGAGAAGCAGAAGGAGAACGTCGGCGGACTTTTGAAGACCTCGCAGGTGCTCCGCTCGAAGTACGGCCGGCTCTACGTCCAGTTCGGCAAGGTGCTCGCGTTCGACGACGTGCTGAAGTGGACGCTCGGCGAAGAGCGCGCGCAGAGCCGCGACGAGATCACGCCCCCACAGCGACGCGCGCTCGTGCAGCGCGTGGGTCACCGCGTGACGTACCAGATCGACCGCGTGACGGTGGTGACGCCCGCCGCGCTCGTCGCGTCCGCGCTCCTCGTCCACCAACGCCGCGGCATCGCGCGGTCCGCGCTGGTCGAGCGTGCCTCGATGTTGCTCGAGGCGCTTCGTCGACAGGGCGCGCGGGTCGCGGACGCGTTGCTCGCGGAGGACGGCGTCTCGCTCCGCGAGGACACGCTCGATCAAGCGCTCGGGCTCTTCTTCGACGCCAAGCTGGTGCGCGAAGCGGAGGCGACGGGGGGCGAAGCGATCTACCGCGTGTCCGACCAGCGCCGCCTCGCGCTCGAATACTACAAGAACAACCTCTTGCACTTCTTCGTGCCGAGCGCGCTCATCAGCGCCGCGCTCCTGCGAGGCGACGGCACCCTCACGCTGGCCGAGCTGCGCGAGCGCGTGCGGTGGCTCAGCCGCCTCTTCAAGTACGAGTTCATGTACCGCGCCGACGCTCCCTTCGAGCGCATCTTCGACGAAGCGGTCGCGACGATGATCGAGGCGGGGGAGCTCGAGCGCGAAGGGTCCGCGGGGTCAGCCGCGGATGGTACTTTCAGGTCCGCGGGGTCAGCCGCGGACGGTACTTTCA
>CALJLK010000602.1 GCA_937982655.1 uncultured Sandaracinus sp. | reverse complement strand
GCGCTCACCCGCGGCCGGGCGGGGCTCGCGGGGGAGGCCTGCGGCGCCTGCGGGACCGGACGCTCCGGGAGCACACGCTCCTGCGGCGGGAGCGTGATCTCCGCCGACGTGGTCGCGCGCTGCGCGTTCTTCGCCGCGACTTGCCTCGCGAGCGCCTCCCGCATGCGCAGCACCGCCTCGCCCGCTTCGTCGACGAGCGTCGCGTCGCCCCAACCGTCGTCGTCGACCAAGTCCGCGAGCGCCGCTGCGGCGAGCTTCGGTCGCGCGGCCACCGTCGTCTCGTCCCAGTCGTCGGCGGCGTCCGGCGCCGCTTCCTCCGTCTGCGGCGGGGGGCTCGACCCGATGCGAGGGCGACCCTCGACCAGCGTGTAGTCGTCTTCGTCCTCCGGCGGTGGCGGCGCGCCGCGTCTTCGCGGGACCTGCTTGCTGGTCGATTCGTCGTCGAACTCCGCGAGATCGAAGATCACGCTCTTCTTCGGATCCGGCCGATACTCGACCGGCTTCTTCATCGGCGCGAGCGAGTCGGTCGTCTTCTTCCCCGTCCCCGTCGAGGTCATCGCGTGCTCGCCGCTCGGCAGGCGATAGGACCCCGTGGCCTGCGTCAGCTCTTTCGGGAAGAGCTGCGCCATCAACCCCGAAACCCGCGCTGGCGTGAACGTCGGATTGACCCGAAAGAGAAACTGCGAGAGCGCTTGCGAGAGCTCGTGCGCGCTCGCGTACCGATCGGCCGCGTGCTTCGCGAGCGCCTTCATCACGATCGCGTCCAGCTCGGGCGGAACCTCGGGGCGCGAGCGGCTCGGCGGCGTGATGTCCGCCTTTCGAACGCGGTCGAGCAGGCGCGGCAGGTTGTCTTCCTGATAGAGCATCCGCCCGGTCAGGAGCTCGTGCAGCACGATCCCGGTGGAGAACACGTCGCTACGGTGGTCGATCGGATCGGCCCACGCCTGCTCCGGCGACATGTAGTAGTACTTGCCCTTGATGACACCAACCTCGGTTTGACCGCTGCGCATCGCGGCCTTCGCGATCCCGAAGTCGACGATCTTCACCTCGCCCGCGAACGAGATCAGAACGTTCTGGGGCGAGATGTCGCGATGCACGATGTGCTGGCCGGTGACGTCTCTCTTGCGGTGCGCGTAGTCGAGCCCGTTGCACATCTCGGCCGCGACGTAGGCGCACACGTCGATCGGAAGCGGGGTCCGGTGCTCGGCCGCGCGCTGGAGGAGCTTGTAGGCGTCGGCGCCTTCGACGAGCTCCATCACGATGAAGTAGGTGTCGTCGATGCAGCCGAGATCGAAGGTCTGCGCGATGTTCACGTGCGTGAGCAGCACCGAGAGCTTCGCTTCTTCGACGAGCATCTGGACGAAGTGCTCGTCCTCCGAATAGCGCGGGTGGATGACCTTGATGCCGACGAGCTTCTCGAAACCGCCGAGCCCCATGGTCTTGGCGACGTACACCTCGGCCATCCCGCCGACGGCGAGGCGCCGCAACAAGGTGTAGGGGCCGAAGGGCCGCGGGAGGTCCATGGCATCGCCGCGAAGCGCCACGAGGTCGAGAGGTCCTTTCGAGGACGCACCGGACGTCGAGGCCACCCCCTCGCGCCGAGCACGCGTGCGGCGAGGATACCGAGGCCGGACGCCTCACCACAACGACGACGGTTCGGCGAGCACCTCGGTCGCACCTCGTGATAGATCTTCGGCTCCCGAACCGGACGAGGACGAGATGAGCAGCCAGGAGCACGAACGCCCCCGCCCCCGCATCAACGCCGAGATCCTGCGGGACATCGGGCTCTTCGGAGGGCTCGACGACGAGTCGCTCACGATCCTCGCGCGGGAGCTCCCGACGCGGATCGTCGAGGTCGGGCAGACGGTCGTCGAAGAAGGCGACACCTCGCGCGAGATGTTCGTGGTGGTCGGAGGCGAGCTGGAGGTGGTCAAACGCGGCCCCCGCGGTGGCGAGTTCCGCGTCGCGCTCTTCGGGCCCGGCGACTGGTTCGGCGAGATGTCGATCCTCGACGTGCAGCCCCGCTCCGCGACCGTGCGCGCGGTGGCCCCGACGATGCTCGTCACGCTGTCCAGCGAGCACGTGGAGAAGCTGCTCTACCGCCGCGACCTCAAGGCCTACGCGCTCCTCCTGATGAACATCGCGCGCGAGCTCAGCCGACGCCTGCGCGTCGCGGACGGCATCCTCGGCCAGTTCGTCACGAGCGTGTCCGACACGTACTCGCCGCCGAAGGCGAAGTGATGGCGGCTCGGCGCTGATTCGCGCCCCACCACCACGCCAACGCGGACACCGACGCAGACGCGCAGCGCAGGTTCTTTGGCCGGGTCGGCGGGGTCAGCCGCCGACATCCCGGCCGGCGGCGCGAAACGACGAAAGCCCCACGCGAGCGGGGCCTTCGTCGTTTGGTGGCGGCACGTCGAGCGCAGCCCCTCGCTCAGTCGCTGAAGAGCGCGTCCACGTCCTTCTTCGTCAGGCCCTTGAGCGGGCTGCCTTCGGTCGAGAGCACGCTCTCCATCAGCTCGCGCTTCTTGCTCGAGAGCTGGAGGATCTTCTCTTCGACGCTGCCCTGCGCGATGAGACGGTAGACGTTCACCGAGCGCTGCTGACCGATCCGGTGCGCGCGATCGGTCGCCTGATCCTCGACCGCCGGGTTCCACCACGGGTCGAAGTGGACCACGGTGTCGGCGCCCACGAGGTTGAGCCCCGTGCCGCCCGCCTTGAGCGAGATCAGGAACACGCTCACCGAAGGATCGTCGTTGAAGCGGTCCACCCGCTCGATGCGATCCTTGGTGGAGCCGTCGAGGTACTCGTACGTGATTCCGTCCTCGTCGAGCGCGGCGCGGATGTGCTGGAGCATCGTCACGAACTGGCTGAACACCAGCACGCGGTGGCCGCCGCTGATCGCGTTCTGCAAGATCTCCCGGAGGGCGCCGAGCTTTCCGCTGTCGTTCGCCGAGAACTGCTTGGTCTCGAACTCCTTCACGAGGCGCGGATCGCACGCGACCTGACGCAGGCGCGTGAGCGCGGCGAGGATCTGGATCTGCGACTTCTGGACGCCGTTCTTCTCGATCTCCGAGAGCACGCTCTTGCGGATCTCCTGCAGGACCTGCTTGTAGAGCGTGGCCTGCGCGTCCTCCATCGGCACCACGATTTCCTGCTCGATCTTCTCGGGAAGATCCTGCGCGACGTCCATCTTCAGACGCCGAAGCACGAAGGGCTTGATGGTGTTGCGAAGCTTGGCCGCGACCTCTTCGTTGCCCCGATCGATCGGCCGCGCGACGTTCTCCTCGAAGCGCCGCAGGTCGCCGAGCAGGCCGGGCGACACGAAGTCCATGATCGACCACATCTCCGAGAGCCGGTTCTCGATGGGCGTGCCCGTGAGCGCCAGGCGCCGCTCGCTCGAGAGCTTCTTGGCCGCCCGCGCGGTCTGCGAGAGCGGGTTCTTGATGTGCTGCGCCTCGTCGAGGATCACGTAGCGGAGATCGAGCTTCTGCAAGATCTCCTCGTCGCGCCGCACGAGGGCGTACGAGGTCACGATCACGTCCGCGTCCGCCAGCTCGCTCTCCTTCTCGAACCGGTTCGCCCCCTGCCAGACCACGGTCTGGAGCGTCGGCGCGAACTTCTCGATCTCGCGCTGCCAGTTCGGCACCACCGACGTCGGCGCGACCACGAGGTTCGGCTTCTTCTTCTTCTCCTTGGCCTGCGACCACGCGATGAGCGCGATCGTCTGCAGGGTCTTTCCGAGACCCATGTCGTCCGCGAGGATGCCGCCGCTCGCGAGCTCGTGCAGGAACACGAGCCACGAGAAGCCCGACTTCTGATACGGACGCAGCGTCGCCTTGAGGGCGCGTGGCTTCGGGATCGACGGGATCTCCTCGACGTGCCCGAGCTTGTCGAAGAGCTCGCGCGCCTTCGGCTTGATCTCCGCGCCGTCGACGAGCGACGCGAGATCTTGGATGCGGCCCGCCTGCGAGAGCGGGAGCTTCTGACGCTGCCCGCTCGTCGCGAAGATCTCCGCCGCGCGCGCGAGCACCTCGCCGACGCGATCCGGATCGACCGCCGCGTAGGTGCCGTCGGAGAGCCGCACGATGTTGCGCCCCCCTTCGAGCGCCGCCCGCAGCTCGTCCTCGTCGACCACCGCGTCGCCCGTCCCGAAGACGAGGTCGAGGCTGAGCCAGTCGACGCCGCTGGAGACGCGCATCTGCGAGGTGACGGTCTCCTTCCGGATCTTCACCCCGACGAGATCGTCCGGGACGAAACGCTCCCAATCCTTGGGGAGCGTGCCGATGCCTTGGCTCCAGAACTGGATCGCGTCCTGCCCGAACGCGAGCAGCTCGTCGCCCTCGTCGTCCGGCTCGAAGCCGAGATCGAGCAGCTTCTGCACCGCCGCCATCTCCGCGCCCACGTCGCGGCGCACCACGCGCGGCTTGGTCTCGCCGCTCTTGGCGGGGAGGAACGCGAGCGGCGACGGGAAGCCCTGCGAGGGCACGTCGAAGACCTGGCCGTCGTACGCGACCTTGAGGTGCGCCTCCGCCTCCACGATGTCGCCGTCCGCCCAGAGCTGGATGCGCGGCGTCGCGTCCACGAGATCCGCCACGCTCGAGAGATCCGGCAGCCCCGCCTTGAGCGCGACCGCGATGCGCGGGATGTGCTCGCCCAGCAGCCGCGGGAGATCCGTGATCGGATGGACCAGCGAGGGCGAGCGGTAGAGCCGCTGCAGCCAGCCCGGCGTGACCGACTCGTCGATCGGACGCGCGAAGCCATCGGTCGGATCGATGTGCCAGCTCGGCGTCCCCTCGAACCACGCGCCGCTGCTCAACAAGAAACGCCGTTGCGAGGTCTCGCTCACGAAGACCACGCGCGTGCGGAGCGAATCGGGGCCCACGAGATCGAGCTCGATCTTCGGCTTGAGCTTCTCGTCCGAGAACCGCAGCTCCATCGAGGCCGGCTCGAGGAGCACGCGCTTCTTGCGCATCATCGAGAGGATCTCGGCCGCGTCCTCCGCGCGGATCTCCGCCGTGGCCGAGGTGCCGCGCGTGCTGTGACGCGCGAGCGCGCGGATGAGCGGGCGGTCGTCGTTGGCGATCGTGTTGAAGGCCGCGAGCGCGTCGGCGATCGGCACCGCGGTGCGGGTGCCCGCGAGCACCGGCGTCACCTGCAGCGACGCCGGCCGCACCATCAGCCGGAACTCGAGATCCACCGGCTTCGGCCGCGCGTCGGGCGGGAGCCACGCGTCGAGCGCGCCGCGCGATTCGCCGACGGGCGCCACGAGCGAGCGCGAATCCACCACGTCGATCGGCTCGCCGTTGCGACGCCGACGCCGCCGCGTGCGCCGCTTTCCACCGACGCTGACCGTCTGCGGGACGTGGACCGGCTGGAGCTTCTCCTTCTCGCGATCCTTGTCCTTGTTCTTGTTCTTCTTGCGCTTCTTCTTGCCGCCTTCGCCGCCCTCGCCGCCTTCGCCTTCGAGCTCGGGACCGAGCTCTTCGTCGGTCTTCGGCTTGGGCGGACGCTCGCGATCGCGGAGCGCCACGAGGATCGCCGCCACGTGTTTGCAGTGTTGGCTCGGCCCACGCCAGCCAGGGCAGTTGCACTGCGACTCGAAGCCACCGTCCTCCGCGAGCTTCACCCGCGTCGAATACGGCTCCTCCGCAGAACGGATGTGGATCTCGCCGTGGACCTCGTCGCCCTCCGCGACGAGCCCCTCCACCGACTTTCGTCGCGCGTAGAGGCGACCCCGGAGGAACGCGTTTCCGCCGGTGACGCGCTGAATCGCGCGGTCGGACATCTCGACGACTCGGCGGACGATCGGCGGCTTCTCGCCACCTTCGCCGGGCGCGATCTCCGCGCCGCTCACGACCTGTTCCATCGGGCAGAGCCCTCCTGCTGACGAACCATCAAAGCCGATTCCTGCGCGCGGCCTTCGCGAGCTGTCTGGCCAACCGCCGGGCGCGCACGTGCGTCCCGGCGAGCGCAGGGCTCACGGGCAGGCACGAGGAACGAGCCAATCGCGGTCGATTCATGCGGGAAAGGCACGGGCGCCCGAGAGGTCGGGGCCGGCGCGGGGGGCAGCCTCGGCCCCTCGAAGTGGACGACTTCGAGCCTCCAGAGAGGACGACCCGGCGTCACGTGTGGAGCTTCATGGCTCCCAAACCATCGAAACTAGTGATCCAGAACCACCGCGTGGTGCGGTGGGAAACCGTACGGAAGAAGCCCGACATCGCGTCTCGGATCCCCGATGCGTCGACGGAGCGTGCTCCGTCGGCACCTGCGGGAGACGCGGCTCACGGCAACCAGAGTCGACCGTGGGGCTGGAGCCGGGCTCAACGAGGTGGCGCTCGCGCGCCGAAGCTGTGTGTACACGGGCCCGCTGGCGTGCGCAAGGTCCGCGCCACGCGATCGTCGCGGGAGCGCGGGCGCGAGTTCGCGTAGGCTCGCGTCGTGGAGCTCTTCCTCGTCCGCCACGCGATCGCCGAACCCCGCGACGATCGCCGACTCGACGCCGACCGCGCGCTCACGGCCGAGGGCCGCGACAAGATGAACAAGGGCGTGCGGGGTCTCGCCCGCCTCGACGTGGAGCTCGATCGCATCGCGCACAGCCCCTGGCTCCGCGCCGCCCAGACCGCAGAGCTCCTTCGTCCGCTCACCCGCTCGGGCGCGCCGATCGTCGCCACCGACGAGCTCGCGCGCAGCCCGCGCGACGCGCTCTGGCCCGATCTGCTCGGCGACCGTGTCGCGGTGGTCGGCCACGAGCCCTGGATGGGCGAGCTCTGCGCGTGGCTCGTGCTCGGCGATCGCACCCGCGGCGCGAGCTTCGGGTTCAAGAAGGGCGGCGTCGCGTGGCTCGAAGGCGATCCGCGCCCCGGCGGCTGCGTGCTCCGCGCCTACTTGCCACCGCGGGTCCTCCGCCGCCTCGCCGGTTGACGCCCTCGCGACACGCCAGCCAAAGGCACCCACCCACCGACACGGCCGCGGTCCCGCGACGGTTCACCCGAAGCCTCAGCGATCCCATTCTTTGCGCGCTCCCCACGCCCACCGCACAGTCCGCGCGTGGGTGGTGAGTCGCCGTGACTTCCGAGAGCGCCTCCGAGAGCGCCCCCGCGGCGGACGACGCACGCGAACGTCGCCAGCTCACGCGCCGCGCGGGCCTCGTCGCCGCCGGCACCCTCGCCTCGCGCGTGCTCGGGGCCGCACGCGACGCCGTCATCGCGGCCTTCTTCTCCGTCGCCGCGACGGACGCGTTTTGGCTCGCGTTCACGATCCCGAACGCGCTGCGCGGCCTCCTCGGCGAAGGTGCGGTCAGCGCCGCGTTCGTTCCCGTGCTCACCGACGTGCGCGCCAAGGAGGGCGTCGACGCCGCTCGCGCCTACTACGCGCGCCTGCAAGGCGTGATGCTCCTCGTCCTCGGCGGCGTGAGCCTGCTCGGCGTGGTGGGTGCCCCGCTGCTCGTCGACGCCTACGCCTCCGGCTTCCGCGCCGATCCCGAGCTCCGCGAGACCACGATCACCCTCACCCGCTGGGTGTTCCCGTACATCGCGTTCATGGGCGTGGCCGCGCTGCTCACCGGCGCGCTGCACGCGCACGGCCAGTTCCTCGCGCCCGCCTTCGCGCCGATCTGGCTCAACGTCGCGCTCGTCGCCGCCGCGGTCGCGTTGCCGAGCGCGCTCGCCGCCGCCGGCCACGATCCGGTGCTCGCGCTCGCGATCGGCGCGCTCGCGGGCGGCGTGCTCCAAGTGCTCGCCCAGCTCCGCGCCTACCGCAAGCTCGGCTACCCGATCCTCCCGCGCTTCTCGCTCGATCCACACGTGCGCCGCTCGCTCGTGCTCCTCGTGCCGCTCCTCGCGGGCCTCGGCGTCTACCAGCTCAACCTCGTGCTCAGCCGCCAGCTCGCGAGCTACCTCCCGACCGGCGCGCTCAGCTACCTCTTCTACGCGCAGCGCCTCGTCGAGATCCCACAGGGCATGTTCGCGCTCGCGATCGGCACCGCGTCCCTCCCCGCGCTCTCCGGCCTCGCCTCCCGCGGCGACGTCGAAGGTGCCAAGCGCCTCTTCCGCGACGGACTTCGGCTCTCGCTCTTCGTCGCGGTTCCCTCCAGCGTGCTCCTCGCGGTGCTCGCCGAGCCCACCGTCAGCGCGATCCTCGGGCGTGGCCGCTTCGGCGCCGAGCAGATCCACGAGACCACCCGCGCGCTCGTCGCCCTCGCGGCCGGCATCTGGGCCGTCGCCTCCGTGCGGACGTGTGTGCCGATGTTCCACGCCTTCGGAGAGACCCGCACGCCCGTGCTCGCGTCGCTGCTCAACCTCGTCGTCTTCGTCGCGCTCGGCGTCACCCTCACCGAGCCGCTCGGCCATGCGGGCATCGCGGTCGCGATCAGCGCGGCGTCCACCGTGCAGCTCGTCGCGCTCGTCCTGCTCTTGCGCCGCAAGGTTGGCTCGCTCGGGCTCGGCGAGATCGCGAGCAGCGCGGGTCGCACCCTCCTCGCGAGCCTCGCGATGGCCGCGGTGGGTTGGCCCTTCCGATCGCTGGTCGACTGGCAGGCGGGCGGCACCCTCGTCGCGTCGCTGACGTTCGTCGGCGCGACGGTGGCGTGTGGGCTCGCGTTCGTGATCGTGGCCTACGCGGTGCGTTCGCGTGAGCTGCACGACGTGCTCGGCGCGCTCCGTCGCCGCGTGCGTCGTTGATCGTCGCGCGCGGGCGTCGCCGATCCGCTTCGTCGAGCTCACGTTCGTCGCCGCTCGTCGGCCCGTCCGGACTCCATCGGCGCGCCGAGGCTCAGCCCGCGACGTGCCGCCGAAGCGCGTCGAGCGCGATCGGCTCGATCCGATGCGATCCCGGCGGCCCCGGCACCACGAAGCGCACCGTCGTCCCCGCGCGCTTCTTGTCGGCCCCCACGTACCCGAACACCTCGTCGTCGAGCCGACGGTCGAGGTCGGTGGGGAGCCCGAGCCGTTCGAGCAACGCCGTGCAACGCACCACGCTCGCCTCGTCGAGCTGCCGCAGCGATCGACCGACCCGCATCGCCGCCACCATCCCGAGCGCGACCGCCTCGCCGTGCCGCAGCGCGCCGAAGCCCGCCGCCGCTTCGAGCGCGTGTCCGATCGTGTGCCCGAGGTTCAGCGACATGCGCAGCCCCGACTCGTGCTCGTCCGCCATCACCACGCGCGCCTTCGTGCGCACACTCCGACGAATCGCGCGCTCCGTCGCCGCCGGATCCCCCGCGCGCAGCGCCTCCGCGTCTTGCTCCAGCGAAGCGACGTCGTCCTCGCCCTCGAGCCACGCCGCCTTCACCACCTCCGCGAGCCCCGCGATGCGCTCCTCGACGGGCAACGTCGCGAGCGTCTCCACGTCGCACAGCACGAAGCGCGGCTGATGAAACGCGCCCACGAGGTTCTTGCCCTGCGGTCGATCGAAACCCGTCTTGCCGCCCACCGAGCTGTCGACCATCGCGAGCAAGCTCGTCGGCACCTGTCCGATCGCGACCCCGCGCAGCAGCGTCGCGGCCGCGAAGCCCGCGAGGTCGCCCACCACGCCACCGCCAATCGCAACCACACACGCGTTGCGATCGCCGCCGAGCTCGAGCCCCGCGTCCCAGATTCGCTCGACCGCGCGGATGTCCTTGTGCTCTTCCCCCGGCTCCAGCACCACGCGCCGCGCGCGCTCCGCTCCGACCTCGGCTTCGGTCGGCACGTAGCGCGCGGTGTTCCGATCGGCGACCAGTACCGCGCCCGACGCACGCGCGATGCGCTGCGGAAGACGCGCGCGACACCCCGCGGCGATCTCGACCGCGTAGCTCCGCTCCCCGAGCGCGACCGCGACCGGCTCCTCGCGCACCCACGCCACGATCTCGTCGACCACCGCCTCGACCGGCCGCGCCGCGTCCACGCGCGCGTGCGCCTCCGCGTAGTGGCTCCGCCGCGCCTCGAGCACCGCGCGCAGGCGCGCCTCCGCGTCGCCCTGCAGCAGCGGCCGGCCTTCTCCCCCGCCCACGCGCCGCAGGAGCTCCTCGACCGGCGCCATCAACGTCACGAGGATGCCCGCGTCGAGCAGCGCCCGACGCGTCGCCCGATCGGTCACCGCACCGCCGCCGAGCGCGACCACGACGTCGTCCTCTTCGAGCAGCTCCCGTGCGCACGCGCGCTCCAGCTCGCGAAACGCCGGCTCGCCGCGCTCCGCGAAGATCTCCGCCACGCGGCGGCCCGCGCGCGCTTCGATCCGCGCGTCGAGGTCCACCGACCGAAGCACGAGCCGCTCGGCCACGCGCGCGGCCACCGTCGACTTGCCCACGCCCATCGGCCCCGAGAGGAAGACGCGCATGGGGGCCTTCTACTCGGTTTCGTGGGCGCGCTCCACGTGAACGAGCGCGCCCACGAACACGCGCACCGAACGCTTCCATGCGAAGAGGCGCGCCCCTCTCGGAACGCGCCTCTTCGTCTTCGTCGCGTGTCACGTGCGTTTCTGCGCGCGCGTCACGCCGTGCTCAGCTCACTCCGGCAGCGACTCCGCGCGGTTCACGATCCGCGGCGTGAGGAAGATGAGCAGCTCGTTGCGCTCGTCACGGACGCGGCGGCGCTGGAAGAGCACGCCGAGCACCGGGATGTCGCCGAAGAACGGCACCTGATCGACGTTGCGACCGGTGTTGCGGGTGTAGATGCCGCCGATCACCGCGGTGTTTCCGTCGGGGATGAGCAGCGTCGTCTCCGCCTCGCGCTTGAGGATGGTCGGGTCACCACGCGTCGAGGTGCGCGTGAAGTCCGGCTCGTCGCGCGTGATGTGGACCTCCATGAGCACCGAGCCGTCCGCCGTCACCTGCGGGGTGACGCGCAGCTCGAGCTTCGCCTCCTGGAAGGCGGTGTTCACGCCCTGCGCGCTGACCTGCGAGAAGGGAATGAGCGTGCCCTGCGCGATGTGCGCCTCGTGGTTGGTCAGCGTGAGGATGCGCGGCGAGCTGATGATGCGGACGGTGCCGTTGGCCTCGGCCGCGCTCAAACGCACGTTGAGATTCACGTTGCCGCCGACGCTTCCGAGGCTGATGCCGAGCGCACCACCCTGACCGGTGCCGGTGATCGCCGGGAGGTTCACGAGGTAGTTCGGCGGTTGAACCTGCTGCGTGAAGGGCGAGAGACCCTGCGTGGGCGACTGGTTGTCGTAGTTACCACCCGTGAAGCCCAGATTGCTCGGGAACACGAGGCCGGTCGGGTTGCCGTTCGCGCTCGACATCGTCACGTCGCCCCCCCACTGGATGCCGACGTCTCGCGTGTACTGGCTCGTCGCCTCCACGATGCGGGCCTCGATGAGCACCTGCGGCGTCTGCGTGTCGAGGGTGCGCACGAGCTCCTCGACGTCGTCGAGCTGGTCGACGATGTCGCGCACGATCAGCACGTTGGTGCGCTCGTCCACGTTCACCGTGCCGCGCTCCGTGAGGAGCTCCGCGATGCGCGGCGCGAGCTTGCTCGGGTTCGCGTAGCTCACCGGCACGATGCGCGTCTCGAGCGGCGCGAGGGTCTCGAGCTGCTTGCGGCGCGCGATGGCCGCTTCGCGCTCCTTCTCGAGCGTCTCCAGCGGCGCGACGCGGATGAGGTTCCCCTGCCGCACCATGCCGAGGCCCTTGGCCTGCAGGATCACGTCGAGCGCCTGGTCCCACGGCACGTTGCGCATGCGGATGGTGACCGAGCCCGCCACGTCGTCGGTCGTGACGATGTTCACGCCACCGACCTCCGCGAGCAGACGCAGGATGTTGTGGATGTCCGCGTCCTTGAAGTCGAGGTCGATGCGGCGACCGCTGAAGCGGCGGTTCGCGCGCGCCCCACGGACCTGCAGCGGCACGTCGCTGAGGAACGCGGCGACCTCGGGCGTCTCGGCCGCGTAGTCGGTCTCGCGCGCCACCGTGCGCGAGCGCGGACCGCTCGGAGCGGCGGCGTCGAAGAGCCACACGATGCGGTTCCCCGAGCGGATCGCGGTGCCCTGCGTGGTCCCGTCGCGCTCGACCTCGATCACGGCGCGACCGTCGGCGAAGCGCACCTGCACGCGGCGCACGAGCGCGTCGGGGAGCCCGCGGCGGAAGCGGCGAAGATCGGGCGCGAGACGCGCGTCGGAGATCTCGAGTCGCGCCGGGCCGTTCTCGCCGCGACGAACCTCGAAGCGCGCCGGACGATCGAGCTCGACCACCACACGGTCGCGTCCATCACGGCGCTCGACGACGACGTCACGCACGGTGGCGGTGCCCCCCGCCGCTTCCGGCGCAGCGTTCGTCGCAGCGGACGCCGTGGTCGTGGGGGTCGCGCCATCGCTCGCGTCGAGCGCGACGAGGATTCGACCGTCGCCGGAGCGCGCGCGGTACCGCGCCGCCCGCGAGAGCCGGAGCTCGAGCCTCACACCACGCGCGGTGGTGGACGCCGTCGACGCGGTCACGAGCTGCGCGTCGCCGGTCGTCTCGAGGCCGCCCTCCGGGAGCGACGCATCGGCGACCTCGATCACGAGCACGCGCCCGTCCTCGCGCGTTCGGACCGCGTACGTCGGCACCTCGAACGCGCCGCGGATCGCGACCTCCGCCCGTGTGCCCTCCCCTCGAACCTCCACCGACTCGATCGTCGGCGGATCCGCGGCCGCGATCGTGCCGCTCAGAGTCAACCCGCTCAGGGCCAACCCCACGACCAAGGCGGCGACGACACCCTTCTGGCGTCCCATGCGACTCTCCTCGTGATCGGACGAGCGATGCGATGAAATCGTGTTTCCTCGCCTCGCTCGCGTGCTTCTCTGCGGAAACCTCGCAATACTTGCGGACTTCCGACTCGGAATCCGAACCGAACGCCGACGCGCTCGATCGGAATCTTCCTCGTTCGTGGAATGGTGGAACGCCGACTCCACCCAGATCAAAAAATCGGCAAGATGCGAGGTCCGCAGCGCCGCTCGTCTCCCATGGGTGTGGCGCTCGCCGACTCCGCCCCGTTCACGTTCACGTTCACGTTCACGTTCACGTTCACGTTCACGGTCACGGTCACGTTCACGGTCACGGTCACGCCACCGCTCTCCCAAACGACGAAAGCGCCCACGTGGGGCGCTCTCGTCGTCGTTCGGGAGTCGTTTCGGCGCTCAGCGGGGAGTCGCGGTGGCCTCGGCCTCGGCGGACGTCCCCTCCGCTTCGCGTTCGCGCTCGAGCGCGAGCCGGCGCAGCTCGAGCGGATCCTCGCCCTCTTCGTAGAGCGGGATCGAGCGCGAGAGCGGCGGCCGATCGGGGGCGGTCGGATCCTCGCGCGTGAGCACGAGCTCACCCGGCCGGATGCGCGCTACGCGCCAGTTCAGCGTGACGGGCATGCTCTCCGCGCCCCCCGTCTGCAGGACCTCGGGGCGCCCGATGTAGTCGCCACGCTTCACCACGTGACCGACTCCGCTCGGGTCGAGGAGCATCGCACGCGGCTGCGCGACCCCGCTGATGATCGCGACGAGCCGCATCTCTTCGATCGCCGTGGTCGGCATCAGCACCGTACGCTGCGGCGCGGAAACGACCCGCGTCCGGAATGCTTTGGCGAAGCTACGGAACGGGTCGCGGTTCTGGATGTCCGCCTCGACGAAGGCGTCGTCGTCGTACTGGACCACCGTCGTCGGCGTGCCCGCGTCGGCCGAAGGCATCTCGACGGGCGCCGCAGGCGCGGGGGCGAGCCCGGCCGGAGCGGGTCCGGCGGGCGCGGCGGGCTGGTTGGTCACCACGACCGGGTCGTCGCACCCGAGCGCGACGAGCACCACGAGGAGCGTCCACGTCTTCATCGCGCACCTCCTGCAGCGGGAGCCGCCGGAGCCGCCGTCTCGGCCGCACGGAAGGTGGTCGCGAGCGCGTTCACCGTCAGCACCACCTCGTCCGCCTCCGACACCGTCGGCTCCTTCAGCTCGATGTTCTCCATGTTGATCGCGCGCTCGAGGCGGCTGATGCTGTAGAAGAACTTCGCGACCTGGTGGAACTTGCCGGACACCCGCACCGCCACCGGAATTCGGATGTACATCTGCTCCGCTTCTTCCGGACGAGGCTCGACGAGGCGGATCGCCAGACCGCTGAGCTCGGCGACGCGGTTCAGATCCTGAAGGAACGCCGGGATCTCCGCATCCTGCGGGAGAACACGCTTGTTCGCGCGATCGATCCCCTCGCGATTCGCGAGCTCTTGCGTGAGCTGCAGGTACTCCTGCTGCCGACGCTCCGCCGCCTGCAGGTCGTTCTGGAGGGTACGGTGCTGATTTTGAGCCGACTCGAGATCGTCCGAGAGCGGCATGTGGAAGATGAAGAAGTACATCGCGCCGACGAGCGCGAAGATCAGCACCAGGATGAAGACCTTCCCGGCGGTGGGCAGCGTCTCGAAAGACGACGACGAAGAGGACGAGCTCTTTTGTTTCGCGGTAGCCATCGTCCGAACCTCAGTAAGAGACCTGGCAGGTGAGCTCGAACGCGATGACCGGGAGCTCCGAGTCGGGGTCCTCCTTCGCTTCCGTGCGCTGGAGGGTCACGTTCTCGAAGAGCTCGGAGAGCGAGAGGCGACGGAGGAACTCCGCGACGTCCTCGTTGGTGCGACCCATGCCGATCATGCGGCATTGCCGGCTCTCCTCCGTGAACGACGTGATCCAGAGGCGGCGCGCGTCCCAGCTCCGGTTGTAGCCGGCGAGCGGGTTCGTACGGCGCAGCTCTTCGAGCGCGGCGGGGTCGATGGTGGGTCCGGCGTTCTCACCGATGCTGAGGATGCGACCGAGCTCCATGAGCGCGCGCGTCGGACCGGTGCGCGCGCGGTTGAGCTCCGCCACGACCTCTTCGAGCTGTTGGCTCGCCGTGAGCTGCGCTTGCACCTCTTCGAGCCGCGCGCTCCGCGAGCGGATCTCCTCGATGGTGGCCGAGAGCTGCTGGTTGGCCTGGAGCTGCTCGCTGAGCTCGCCGTCCTTGGCGAAGTAGACCACCGCGAGGATGCCCATGAAGACGAGCGTCCCGAAGAAGTAGACCGCCGCCCAGACTTGACCGCCCCCTGCCGGAGCCGCCGCGCGCGCCGCACGTTTGTTCTGGGGGACGAGGTTGATGCGAATCATGCGGACCTCCGCTCTCGTTCCTTGCGGAGCGCGAGCCCCATCGCGACCGCGGCTTGCGCGGTGCGGCCCTGGAGGAGCATCGGATCGACCTTGGTGTCCGGCGGCGCCACCCGCAGGCAATCGAGCACCTCGACCGGCACCCGAGCGCGGTCGTGGATCGCGTCGAGCAACGCGCGGACGTTCGCGGTGCCGCCCGAGACGAGGATCCGCGAGAGGTCTCCGTCGCCGGAGGTCGCGAGGTAGAAGTCGAGCGAACGCTGGACCTCGCCCGCGAGCTGGTCGACCACCTGCTGGATGATCTCCGGCACCTCGCGCGGCACGATCCCTCGGCCGTCGCCGCCGTGCTTGTAGGCCTCGGCCTCTTCACGGCTGATGCTGAGCTGGCGCTGGATCTCTTCGGTGATCGTGTTGCCGCCGTTGGCGATGTCGCGCGTGAACGCGGTCGTCCCGTCGGCGAGGATGTTCACCGTGGTGAGCGACGCGCCGACGTGAATCAGAACGACCGTCTCGCCGGGGCTCGGAGCGCCGTAACCGGTCTCGAAGACGTTCTGAACCGTGAACGCGTCGAGATCGACGACGAGCGGTTTGAGCCGCGCCTCGATCGCGAGGTTCGTGAGATCCGCGATCTCCTCCTTCTTCGCGGCGACGAGGAGCACGTCCATCTGCCCCTCGTCCTCGCGACGACGGAGCACCTGATGGTCGATGTGCACCTCGGCGAGATCGAAGGGGATGTGCTGCTCGGCCTCCCACGTGATCTGCTCGTCGAGCTCCGCGGCCGTCATGAGCGGCATGGCGATCTTCTTGATGATCACCGAGTGCCCGCTCGCCCGCAGCGCGACCTGACGACGCTTCTCCTTGTGGAAGAGCTTCTCGAGGCCTTCGACGACGGCGCCGGAGTTGATGATGTGGCCGTCGACGATCGTCTCCGGCGGAAGCGGGTGGAAGCCGAATCGAATCAGCTTCCGTTTCCCCCCGCTCTCTTTGATCTCACAAACCTTGATGGACGTCGACCCGATGTCGACTCCAATCAGGTTCTTGCCCTCGGACGCCATCGGCTCACGTCACTCCTCCTCGCCGAAAACCCGCTTTCGGTCCGCGAGGCTGAGACCCAGAGCTTCGAGGATCTTCCGCTTCGTACTCATGCGGCACCCGTAGCCCTGTTCGATACGAGCGACCGTCAACGCCGAGAGATTTGCGCGTCGTGCGAGCTCCGCCTGAGAGAGACAGAGCTCTTCTCGAAACTTGCGGAGATGATTGGCAGCCGGAGGACGGGGACGTGCTTTGACTTTCCGCCTGGGATCCCGATCGGTATCCCGATCGACACTGGGCTCCTTGCTTTCACTGGGCTCCTCGCTCGCGTGGCTCACCTCGAAGGCGTGCTCGCTCGCACGCCCCATCGGACTCTCCATACCACTCGTCGAGCTGGGGCTGGGCGAGCTCGACGACGCGGAGCTCGACGACGCGGAGGACGCAGGCGCGGTTCGCGCCTCGTGCTCCTTCGAGCTCGCGTTGGACCGCGACGGCGAGTCCGGAGACGTACCGACACCGGGTGACACAGCACCGGGTGACACAGCCTCCGTCGCCTTGCCTTCGTGGTCCATCCGCGTGAGTTCTCCGAGCGAGCTCCGCCCGGAGCCGCAAGACGGGCTCTCAAAGCCGAGCCCTCAGAGCCAACACCGTAGGTTGGTGCACCCCGATCGTCAAGCAATTCTGAGTAATTGCAGTATAATTTAGCTATAATTGAAGCGTATTTTTGCGTGCTTTCGACCGAAAGCAGAACCCCCCGCCGCTCGGTCGGAGATCGCCTCCGCCCACCGCGCGAGCCCCTCGCGACTACCGCGCGACCAGACCGCGCGAGACCACGCGATCACGCCGCTTCGACTGCCGTGGAGGGAGCACCCCCACGACGCGCAGACCTCTCGGTTGTCAACGAACGCCCAAACCGTGGCCATCGTGGCACCGCCTCCGATGGCGCCGCAAAAAAGTGGTGAGCGCGACGGGTTGCAGCCCACGCCGGAGTCCTCAAACCTTCCGCGCCCATGGCCCGACGACTCGTCCTCGCGCTCGCGCTCGCCCTCGGTTCACCGGTCCTCGAGTCGGCGGCGCTCGGTTCGCTTCCGCAGTCGGGAATCGGTTTCGGTTCGACCGCCTCCGCGCAAGAGCAACAGCACACCGTGCGCTCGGGGCAGTCGCTCGGGCGCATCGCCGCGCGGTATCGCGTGCGAGTCCAAGACCTCGCGGGTGCGAACGACCTCCCGGTGAGCGCGCAACTGCGGGAAGGCCAGGTCCTGCGGATCCCCGTGGCGGGTTACCACTACGTACGGACCGGGGAGACGCTCAGCACGATCGCGCGTCGGCGGGCCGTCGGCGTGCGCGAGCTCGCGCAGGCGAATCGTCTCCGCGACAACGCGACGCTTCGCCCCGGGCAGCGGCTGCTCCTGCCGGGTCAGGTCGCGGAGGAAGAACGGGAAGAAGCGGCGTCGCGCTGGGGTCGGCCGCGACGTCCTGGCGTCGTGAGCCTCGTTCGGGTCTCGACGCGCGAGCGCTTGAGCTTGCGCGTCTTGGATTCTCGAGGTCGCCCTCGAAGCGCCGCCCGGCGTCGGGTCGGTCACCTACTTCGTCATCGTCGCACGGGGGGCGAGCACCTCCCGAGCTCGCGGCTCCTCGAGCTCTTGGTGCGAGTCTCCGACCACTTCGGCGGCCGCACGATCCACGTCCTCAGCGGCTACCGCCCACCGGGCGGCCACACCGAAGAGTCGAGCCACCACACGGACGGCAGCGCGATCGACCTGCGCATCCCGGGGGTTCCGAACCGGGACCTCCGCGATTTCCTGCGCACCCTCCCCGACGTCGGTGTCGGCTACTACCCGAACAGCTCCTTCGTGCACTTCGACGTGCGCTCACGCTCCGCGTACTGGGTCGACCGCAGCGGGCCGGGCGAGTCGCCCGACTACGTCCGCGACCGCACCGCGCGGGAGCACGTCGACGAAGAGGACGCGATCGAGGCGCGCGAGCAGGCGCGGCGTCCCGCGATGGCAACGGAGACCGAGGCGGAGCCCGCGGCGGTCGAGCCGGCCGTAGCCACGGGCGCCTGACCCGCGACGACGAAGAGCATGGCCCCTTCGAGTCGCACGGCGTCGGCCATGGAGGCGACACGGCCGCGTTGATCGCACGCCTGCGCACCCGTACAGTCCTGCGCATGAGCGCAGGTGCCTTCACCGGGGACCGCAAGGTGCCGTGGACTCCCGCCCTTCGTGGGCTTCACGACGTGGTCGCCCACTGGGAGGAACAAGGCGTCGCGCGCGACGTCGTGCTCGACGAGACCCTGCCCCCGCGCCCTCCCCGCACCTCGCCCATTCCCGCCGACCTCCCGATCGGCGTGCGACGCGCGCTGCTCGGGCGAGGCATCTCCGAGCTCTACTCTCATCAGGCCCGCGCGCTCGAGCTCGGGCGGGCCGGCCGCTCGTTCGTGGTCGCGACGCCGACCGCGTCGGGCAAGTCGCTCTGTTACAACCTGCCGATCCTCGAACGCCTCGCCGAGGATCCCGACGCGCGCGCGCTCTACCTCTTCCCGACCAAGGCGCTCGCGCGCGATCAGGAAGCTGCACTACGGCAGCTCATGAGTGAAGCGGGCTTGCCGCACGGCGCGATCACGTTCGACGGCGACACCCCCGGGGACGCGCGACGGGTCGCGAAAGAGCGTAGCGGCGTGATCCTCTCGAACCCCGACATGCTGCATGCGGGGATCCTCCCGCACCACGCGGGCTGGGCACGGGTGTTCTCGAACCTGCGCTTCGTGGTGCTCGACGAGCTGCATACCTACCGCGGCGTCTTCGGCTCCCACCTCGCGAACGTGCTCCGTCGCCTGCGCCGGATCGCGGCCTTCCACGGCTCGACCCCCGTGTTCGTCGGCGCCAGCGCGACCATCGGCAACCCGGGCGAGCACGCGCGCCGGATCTTCGGCGCAGTCGCGCATGTCGCCTCGAGCGCGGAGCCGAGCACGTCGCATGGCCGCGAGACGTCGCTCCCGCCGCTCGACGTCGAGGTGATCGACGACAGCGGCGCCCCCACCGGCCCGCGGCGCGTGATGGTCTACAACCCGCCGCTCGTGAACCCGGAGCTCGGCATCCGCGCGAGCTACGTGAAGAGCGCGGTGCGGCTGACCGCCGATCTGGTGCGGGCGGGCGTGCCGACGCTCGTCTTCGGCCAGAGCCGCAATGGCGTCGAGGTGATGCTCAAGTACCTGCGCGATCGGCTTCGCAGCGAAGCCGGTCTCGACGAAACCACGATTCACGCGTACCGCGGCGGCTACCTTCCGCAACAGAGGCGCGCGATCGAAGAACAATTGCGGAGCGGCCAGATCCGCTGCGTAGTCGCGACGAACGCGCTCGAGCTCGGCATCGACATCGGCTCCCTCGACGCGGTGGTCTGCGCAGGTTACCCGGGCACCCTCGCCGCGACCTGGCAGCGCTTCGGCCGCGCGGGCCGTCGCGAAGCGCCGTCGCTCGGGGTGCTCGTGACCTCGTCGATGCCGCTCGACCAGTTCGTGGCTCGCGAGCCCCGGCAGCTCGTGAGCGCGCCGGTCGAGCACGCGCGCATCGACCCCGACAACGTCGAGATCCTGCTCCAGCACCTGAAGTGCGCGGCCTTCGAGTTGCCCTTCGAGGAGGGTGACCGCTTCGGCGACCTGCCGGCCGACTCGCTCGAAGGAGCGCTCGGATTCCTGAGCGATCACGGGGTGGTCCACCCCTCGACCGACGCGGCGGGAAAGAACGTCTGGCATTGGGCGACCGATCACTACCCGGCCAATGGGGTCTCCCTGCGCAGCGTGGGCTGGGACAACTTCGTGATCATCGACCTCGACACCGACAAGACCATCGCCGAGATGGACTGGCGCAGCACCCACACGATGCTGCACGAGCAGGCCATCTACCAGCACGCGGCCGAGCAGTATCAGGTCGAGCGCCTCGACTACGAAAATCACAAAGCGTACGTGCGGCTCGTCAAACCCGATTACTACACGACCGCGATGACCCACACGAAGGTCACCGTCACCGCGGAAGATCAGTCCGCCGAGCTCGCGCTGGATCGCCCACTCTCCCTCGGATACGGGGAGGTCTCGGTGGTGGAGAAGGTGGTCGGCTACAAGAAGATCAAGTTCTTCACCCACGAGAACTGCGGCTACGGCGACGTGCACCTGCCGGAGATGCAGATGCACACGACGGCGATCTGGCTGACCTTCCCGGAGCCGCTCGTGGCGGAGCTCTGCGAGGCGCTGCGGGTGCCGCGCGCGGCGCTGGTGGATGCGCTGCGGGGCTTGCTCTCCGCGATGCACGTGATGGGCGCGATGGGCCTGATGGTGGATCCACGCGACCTCGGACAGACGCTCGGCGATCAAAGCGACCCGAACGGTCCACCCGGGACGCGCGGGGGTGCGGCCACCGGCTTCGATCCGACGCTCTTCCTCTACGATCAGGTGCCGGGCGGGATCGGCCTCGCGTCGCGGCTCTTCGACGAGCGTGAGTCGCTCCTGCGCCGCGCACGCACCAGCATCGCAGGCTGCGGGTGTGCGAGCGGCTGTCCCGCGTGCATCGGGCCCGACGCCGGAACCGATCCGAGCGCGGTCGCCCCGGCCGAGCGCGTCACCGAACGCGACCAGCCGCGCCGCAAAGCGCTCACCCTCGCGCTCCTCGATCACCTCGGAGTCGGAAGCGTCCACTGATGCGTCTCTTGCGTCAGCTCGCCCGCCTCGAAGGCGCGGGGCCCGGCTCGAAGCCGAAGCCGAGCGTGGGCGCAACGCCCGTCACGGTCTCCGACTCCGTCACGGCCTCCGACTCCGTCACGGGCTCCGACTCCGTCACGGTCTCCGACTCCGTCACGGTCTCCGACTCCGTCACGGGCTCCGACTCCGTCACGGTCTCCGACTTCGTCACGGTCTCCGACTCCGTCACGGTCTCCGACTCCGTCACGGCCGTCGAGGATGTCGCCGCCGCGTCTCGCCTCGCCCGCCTCTCCCGCGCACGCGCTCACCTCGACGCCCTCACCGCGTCGTCCGCGGCCGCCCGCGTCCCACACGCCTCCGCCGCCGACGCGCTCGCGGCCGCGCTCTCGGGCGCCGTGCCTCGCTTGGAGCGCACGAGCGGCAAGACCCTCCCCGGCCGCCGCGACGAGTCGAAGCACGGGCCGCTCCACCGCGTCGCGCACTTGCTCGAGCCCGCGCACCACCACGGCCGCGTGGCCGTCCGCTCCGCACTCGAGGTCTCGCCTTCGATCGTGGCGGACCTCGCGCTCGATCGCGGCTTCGAAGGCCGCGATCTGCGTCGCATCCTCTTCCTCGACACCGAAACCACGGGCCTCTCGACCTCGAGCGGCACCGTCGCGTTCTTGATCGGCGCGGCGTTCTTCGAGGACGAGTCGTTGCACGTCGAGCAGCTCCTGCTCACGAGCTTCCACGAAGAAGCGCCCATGCTGCGGCACCTCGCGGAGCGCATCGAAGCCGCGGACGTGGTCGCGAGCTACAACGGGAAGAGCTTCGACTGGCCGCTGCTGCGCACGCGCTACGTGATGAACCGCGTGCCCGCGCCGACGCTGCCGCCGCACCTCGATCTGCTGCACTGCTCGCGCCGCATCTTCAAGCGCCGCATCGGCAACGTCCGCCTCGTCGACATGGAGCGCGAGCTGCTCGGCTTCGTCCGCGAGCACGACGTGAGCGGCGCCGAGATCCCGGGCATCTACCACCACTTCGTGCGCAGCGGCGATCCCGGGCGCCTCGACGGAGTGATCGAGCACAACGCACACGACCTCGTCGCGCTCGCCGCGATTTTGGGGGAGCTCGGTCGCCGCTACGACGAGCTGCGCAAAGAGGACGAGCCCGACGATCACCTCGGCTACGCGAAGGTCGCCGAGCGCTCGGGTGACGCCACGCGCGCGCGCCGCTTCGCGCTCGCGGCAGCCGACGGCGGCGGCGACGACGACTGCACGTTGCAGGCGCTCTTGCTCGCCGCGCGGGTGGCCCGGCGGGAGCGAGACGTGCGCGCCGAACGCGAAGCCCTCGAGCGCGCGCTCGCGGTGCGCGCGGAGCCGGAGGTGCACGCGCTCCTCGCCAAGCACCACGAGCACCGCAGCAAAGACGTCGTGCGCGCGCTCGTGCACGCCTGGCACGCGGACGAGCCGGACCGCCTGCGACGGCTGCGGGCGCGCGTCGCGAAGCTCAACCGTCGTCGCTGAGCGGCGCGATCCTCGACGACCCGCTCGAGGTCACTGCCCGAGGTTCAGTTGCAGCATCGAGCTGCTCCCACCGCCTCCGCCGAGCGTGAAGCTCCCCGGGTCGCCGAGCATGAGCGCGGGGCCGCCCTCGCCGCCTTCGTCTTCTTCGTCGCCGAACAGGCTCGAGCCCATCGACGACGGATCGCCTTCGCCGAGCAGGGACGAGCCG
>CALJLK010000601.1 GCA_937982655.1 uncultured Sandaracinus sp. | reverse complement strand
TCTGGCGCGGTGTCGTGAGCTAGTAACTCACGAGTGAGTCACTCGCGGGGGCCCGTTGACTCGGTGGGCCGCTCTGGTATCCCGCGCTCTGACTGCAGCGGTGCTGCGGTGACGTGTCGTCTCGAGGAGGCGGCGCGGGGGCAGGGGTCGTGTGGGGCGGCGGCGCAGGCGCGCGCTCCCGACACCTTGGAGGAAGAACATGACCGAGATCATTCGAGTCCATGCGCGGCAGATCCTGGATTCGCGCGGCAACCCGACCGTAGAGGTCGACATCGAGCTCGCGGACGGAACGGGCGGGCGTGCGGCGGTGCCGTCGGGCGCGTCGACGGGCGAGCACGAGGCGCACGAGCTGCGGGACGGCGGCGCGCCCTACCTCGGCAAGGGCGTGCTCGAGGCGGTGAAGAACGTGCGCGAGGTGATCGCGCCCGAGATCCTCGGGCTCGACGCGCTCGACCAGGTCGCGATCGATCGCGCGATGATCGCGCTCGACGGAACCAGCACGAAGTCGAAGCTCGGCGCGAACGCGATCTTGGGCGTGTCGATGGCGGTCGCGCGTGCGGCCGCGAACAGCGTGGGGCTCCCGCTCTGGCGTTACCTCGGCGGCGCGCAGGCGCGCGTGTTGCCGACGCCGATGATGAACATCCTCAACGGCGGCGCGCACGCGGACAACGGGCTCGACATCCAAGAGTTCATGATCATGCCGATCGGTCTGCCGAGCTTCTCGGAGGCGATGCGCGCGGGCTCGGAGGTCTTCCATCACCTCAAGAAGCTGCTCGCGGCCGAAGGGCTCGCGACGAGCGTCGGTGACGAAGGCGGCTTCGCGCCGCGGCTCGGCAAGAACGAGGACGCGCTCGTGTGGATCGTGCGTGCGGTCGAGAAGGCGGGCTACAAGCTCGGCGATCAAATCGCGATCGCGCTCGACTGCGCGGCCAGCGAGTACTTCGACAAGGGCACGAAGAAGTATTCGTTCGACGGCAAGACGGTCGACGCGGACGGGCTCATCGAGATCTACTCGGCGTACTGCGAGAAGTACCCGATCGTCTCGATCGAGGACGGCTTCGCCGAGGACGACTGGGACGGCTGGAAGTCGGTGACCGAGCAGCTCGGCACCGAGGTGCAGCTCGTGGGCGACGATCTCTTCGTGACGAACGTCGAGCGCGTGAAGCGCGGAATCGAAGAAGAGGTCGCCAACGCGATCCTGATCAAGGTGAACCAGATCGGCAGCCTCACCGAGACGCTCGAGACGATTCATCTCGGCGAGCTCAACGGCTACTCGAGCATCATGTCGCACCGCAGCGGCGAGACCGAGGACACCTTCATCGCCGATCTCGCGGTCGCGACGGGCGTGGGACAGATCAAGACCGGCTCGCTGTGCCGGTCGGAGCGCATCGCGAAGTACAACCAGCTCCTTCGCATCGAAGAGCAGCTCGGTGACGCGGCGCTCTTCGCGGGCGCGAGCACGCTCGCGTGACGCGCGCGAAGCTCACGGTCGCGATCGATCCGGTCGCGCGCACGCGTGCGCGCGTCGGATCGATCGTCGCGTCTTCTTCCGTCGGGGTCGCGCGCCGCTCGACTTCGCCCGCGGAGCCTCGCTGATGCCGTTCGGGAAGATCCTGATCGCGCGGCGTGGCGAGGCGGCGGCCCGCGTCGCGCGCACCTGCCGACGCCTCGGCATCGAGACGGTCGCGCTCTACTCCGAGCGCGCGGAGAGCGTGCACGTCGAGGCGTGCGACGAGGCGGTGAAGGTCGTCGCCGAGAACGGCCGCGTGCCGGCGGCGGCGGTGATCGAGGCGGCGCGCGCCACGGGCGTCGACGCGATCTATCCGGGCTACGCGTCGTACACGATGCACCTCGATCTCGCGGAGCGCGCGGAGTCGGAGGACTTCGTGTGCATCGGCGTCGATCCCGAGCTGCTGCGGCTGGTGCGTGATCGCGCCGCGGTCGCGACGCTCGCGGAAGAAGCGGGAGCCAGCCCGGTGCCGTGGGTGGCGGTGGAGGACGAGAAGGAAGCGTACCGACACAGCGACGACATCGGGTACCCGCTGCTCGTGAAGGGACCGCTGACGTCGATGGGCGTCGGGCGTCACGTTGCGGACGACGACGACGAGACGGTGGAGGCGTTCCGGACGGTTCGGAAGATCGCGCCGGAAGGGAAGCTGATCCTCGAGCGCGGCATCCAGCGCGCGCGCGACATCGAGGTGCTCGTCGCGTGCGACACGCACGGCGAGGTGCTCGCGATCTGCGAGCAGGAGACGAGCATCGTCAGCGCGGGGCGTGGGCTGCTGCGCGAGTGTCCGTCGCCGGAGCTCGTGTTCCGCGGCGAAGGCGAGGCGATCCGCGAGATGATGTACGACGTCGCGATCCGGCTGGGATCGCGCGTGGCGTGCTCGGGGCTGCTCGGCGTGCGGCTCTTGCTCGATCCGGCGGGGCGCTTCTTCGTGCGCGGCATCCGGCTCGGCTTGCCGAACCTGCACGCGGCGGCGGAGATGGTGACGGGGCTCGATCTGGTCGAGCTGCAGATCCGCATCGCGGCGGGCGAGCCGATCCCGGACGAGGTGCGGCACCTCGAGATCAGCGGGCACGCGGTGTCCGCGCAAGTGCTCGCGGCGGGCTCGCCGACGCGCGACACCGTGATCGAGGAGCTTCGGTTCCCGAACCTCCCGCACCGCACCGCGCGCGTGGAGCCGAGCGTGATGGCGGGCTGCACGGTGCCGCCGGACGACTGGCCGCGGCTCGCGAAGGTGAGCTGCACGGCGCCGATTCGGCACCAGGCGCTGCTGAGCTTGGATCGCCTGCTCGCGGCGACCGAGGCGCCGCCGCTGGCGTCGAACGTCGACGTGATCCGCGGCGTGCTCGTGCACGAGGGCTTCCGCGCGGGGCAGTACGACTGCTCGCTCGTGGAGACGTTGGAGCGCTCGCCGGTCGTGGCGCGTCCGCTGCCGCCGGTCTCTTCCGGGAGCGGGGGCGACGAGCTCGACTCGGAGCGTGGGGATCGACGCGAGCGTGGAGGGCGCGGAGGGCGTGGGCGCGAGAGCGGCGGCCGTCGCGACGAACGACGTCCGGGAGGCGATCGTGGGCCGCGCGAGGGCGGCGAGCCTGGTGAAGGCGGCGGGCCGCGCGAAGGCGGCGAGCGTGGGCCGCGTGGTGAGGGGGGTCAGCGTGGACCGCGGCGCGACGGCCGACGCGACGAGCGCCGTGGCGGCGGGCCGCGCGAAGGTGGAGCCCCGCGTGATGGTGCGCCGCGCGAAGGCGGTCCCCGTGCTCCGCGGGAAGGTGCGCCGCGCGAGAGTGGTGCTCCGCGTGAGGGGGGCGCTCCGCGCGAAGGCGGTGCGCCGCGCGAAGGTGGTGCGCCGCGCGAAGGCGGTGCGCCGCGCGAGGGCGGTGCTCCGCGCGAGGGTGGCGCTCCGCGCGAGGGTGGTGCGCCGCGCGAGGGCGGTGCTCCGCGTGAGGGCGAAGGCGGAGGCGGGCGACGCCGTCGGCGTGGCGGGCGGCGATAGCAGTCCGTTGAAGAACTCTTCGAGTCCTTCAACGGACTGCCTCTTCTTTCTGGGGTCTTTCAAAAGCCCCCCTCCAGTGGGCAAGCCCACCGGAGCCTCCCCCAAAACACGCGGCTCCGTTGAAGAACGAGGTTCTT
>CALJLK010000600.1 GCA_937982655.1 uncultured Sandaracinus sp. | reverse complement strand
CCTCCCGCTGGTCGGCGTTCCTGATCGGGCTCGTCGCGTTCGGGACGGCCGCTCGCGCTCAAGATCCTTCGGAGCTGCGCGAGCTCGCGCTCGCGATCGAGGCGCACGACGCGGGCACGACGCGCTCCTTCGCGGAGAGGCTCGCCGGGCGAAGCCCCACCCGGTTGCGCGACGCCTTGGAGTGTTTCGAGCTGGCGTTCGCCCAGGCCTCCCTCGCCGACGTGGCCTCCGAAAGCGAGCGTGATCGAACGGAGCCGGCAACGAGCGAGACCGATGCTGCGTCCGATCGCGCCGACTCCGCGCGCCTCGGGCGCATCACGCGACGCCTCACCACGCTCGCCTCCGAGGTCGACGCGTGGCTCGCAGCCGCCGACGCGTGTGTCGAAGGCGCTCCGCCCGAGGCTCGGCTCCTCGGTGACCTCGACGCGCTGCACGTTCGGCTCCGCTACGCCCAGCCCGAGCTTCGGCACGCGGCGCGGCTCGCGTCGGACGCCGCCGAACGCGATGCGACCGACACCACGCAGACCCTCGAAGGGGAAGCCGAGCGCCTCGGCGCCGCGCTGGAGCTCCCGACCGAAGCACGCGACCCCTGGCCCTTCGTCGACGCTGCCTGGGCCGCGCTCGACCCGCCCGCCGCGGTGTCCCGCCAGTGGCCGGCGCGCAGCAACGCGCCCGCCATCGGGAGCCTGGTGCTCTTCTTGGCCTCCGGTGCGGTCGCCGTCTTCGGCTCGCTGCCCACCCTCGCGAGTGGCCGCCGCGTGTTCCCCGGCATCGCGGGCGCGTACGGCCTCTCGCTGGGCGCCCTCGCGGCGAGCCTCGCCGGCGCGGGCTGGCAGGTCCGCAGCCGCGCGCTCTCCATCGCGGGCGCCATCGTCGCGACGCTGACCGGCGCCGCGGGGATCCTCTCGATCACACTGCTCCCCGAGAAGCGCGGCCGCTTCTTCGGCGGCGGGCTCACGATCGGCGCGGGCCTCGGCGCCCTCTGGACGATCGGCTCCTTCGCGCACCTACGACATCACCGCGAAGCGGACGACGCCTGGCGTCGCTTTCTGAGCGGCTTCTCGGTGGGCGCCGATCGACGGGGCGCTCACCTCGGCTGGCAAACGCGGTTCTGACGCACGGAGCGGTGAGCGATCGGCTCGCGCGACGCTCGGCCCGACAGAGGCTTCTCCGCGCCAAACGCGAACTTCTCGCGAACCTCTCGCGAACCTCTCGCGAACCTCTCGCGAAGCCCTCACGAATCTCTCGCGTTCTCGCGAATTTCTCGCAGATCCTTCGCGCGACTCTCGCGAATCTTTCGCGAATCCCTCGGCGCACTGCCACCGAGGGATTCGCCCGTGTCACTCGAACGCGCTGATGCCCGTGATGTCCTGGCCGACGATCAGCGTGTGGATGTCGTGCGTGCCCTCGTAGGTGTAGACCGTCTCGAGGTTCATCAGGTGCCGCCCGACCGGGTAGTCGTACATGATGCCGTTGCCGCCGAGGATGTCCCGCGCGACGCGGGCGATCTCGAGCGCGTGCGAGACGTTGTTCCGCTTCGCGAGCGAGATCTGCTGCGGCTTGACCTTGCCCGCTTCCTTCAGGCGCCCGAGCCGGAGCGTCAGGCATTGCGCCTTCGTGATCTCGGTCAGCATGTGCACGAGCTTCGCTTGCACGAGCTGGTAGCCGGCGATCGGTTTGCTGAATTGAACACGATCCTTCGCGTACGAGAGCGACGTTTCGTAGCAGCTCATCGCGGCGCCGATCGCGCCCCAGCAGATGCCGTAGCGCGCCTGAGAAAGGCAACTGAGCGGGCCGCGCATGCCGACCACCCCCGGCAGGAGCGCATCCGGTCCGACCTCGACGTCTTCGAGGATCAGCTCGCTCGTCACGCTCGCGCGGAGCGAGAACTTCTCTTCGAGCTTGTGCGCGGTGAAGCCCTTGCTGCTCGTCGGCACGAGGAAGCCGTGGACCTTGCCGTCGCGCGCGGCGTCGCCCGTGCCCTGCATGCGCGCCCAGACGATCGCGACGTGCGCGAGGTTGCCGTTGGTGATCCAGCGCTTGGTGCCGTTGATGCGGTAGCCGCCGCCGGGGAGCGCGTCCGCGCGCGTGATCATCCCGGTCGGGTTCGAGCCGAAGTCGGGCTCGGTGAGCCCGAAGCAACCGATCAGCTCGCCCTTGGCCATGCCGGGCAACCAGTGCTCCTTCTGCGCTTCGGAGCCGAACGCCCAGATCGGATACATGCAGAGCGAGCCCTGCACGGAGCAGAAGCTGCGGATACCGGAGTCGCAGCGCTCGAGCTCCTGCATCGCGAGGCCGTAGGCGACGTCGCCCATGCCCGCGCAGCCGTAGCCCTCGAGGTTCGCGCCGAGCAGTCCGAGCTCCGCGAAGCCCGGGATGAGGTCGGTCGGGAAGACGCCGTCTTGGTAGCAGCGCGAGATGATCGGCTGGACCTTCGCGTCCATGAAGCGCCGCGTCGCGTCGCGGATCTGGCGCTCCTCGCTCGTGAGCTCCTCGTCGATGCCGTAGTAGTCGACCATGGTTCCTCCGCCGCGCCGGAGCGCGCGGCTCGCTCATCGGCTCCGCGCTCGCGCGCGGCCTGATAGTTTCGCTGAATCGTTCCGCTCCGCGGACTGCGTCCGCTTCGCTCCGAACGATCCCGCTTCAACTCTCACGGGGCAGGGGCTCCGACGATGCGCTTGCGCACTCGCGTGTCACGGCGCGACGCGCGCGTGATCATGGACGATCGCGACAAAGAAAACGGGCCGCTGAGATTCAGCGGCCCGTCGGATTCTCGGTGGAGATGAGGGGGATCGAACCCCTGACCTCATGAGTGCGATTCATGCGCTCTCCCAGCTGAGCTACATCCCCGAGAGGGCGGGCACTATACACGCGAGCTTCGAGCGTGCAAGGCCGGTCGACGGAAAAGTGTCTGCGACACGGCTCCAAGAAGCGTCAATCGAGACGCCGCTGGTCTTCTTCGAAACGACGGATCAGCTCGTCCGCGCTCGGTGGGTTCGTGGCGGGCGGCGGGAGCTCGTCGATCTCGACCCGCGTACCGCCGCGCGGGATCGGGTGGATGCCGACGTCGAGGTGCACCACGCCCCCGCGCACACCGGACGGCACCGCGCGGCGAAAGATCGCGGCGTCGCCGATCCGATCGACCTGCCCCGTGATCAGCCGTTGCCCGAAGTACGCCTGCACCTTCGCGATCGGGGCATCCGTCCGATAGACGTGACGACGCGGCCCATGCACGGGGCGCTCTTCGAGCCCGCGCGGCAACGTCAGACCCGCGACCACGACGTCCGATGGAAGGAGGTTTCCCTCCGCGTCGTAGAGCGCCTCCGCGGTCGGCGGCGGCTCGGGCTCGGGAGTCGCCTCCGTCGTCGTCGACGCGCCGGGATCGTGGGTCGTGCCTCCACAGGGCCCACACGCCATCAAACACAGAACAGGAACGAGACGCACGCCGCGATCGTACTGCACTCGAGCGTGGCGCGACGAGTTCCCTCGCGTCGCGTTCCGCTACCGCGCAGCCCGCACGCCCGGTCCACCGAGCTCGATCGGCAAGATCTCGATCCCCGCGCCCGCGCAGAGCTCCTCGAACCGTTTGGCCGCCGCTTCGCGCGCGAAGAACGCGAGCGCCACGTCGCCGCCGCCCGCGCCGCTCGGCTTCGCGTGCCCACCCGCGCGCGCCGCCAGCTCCGCCACCCGCGAGAGCCGCGCCTCCACGATCGGCGCGCCCGCTGCTTTCCCGAGCGCCTCCATCGCGTCGTGATAACGCGCCGCCGCCGCGACCACCTCGGCCGCCCCTCGCGAGAACGCCATCACGAAGCGCTCCGCCTCGCGCCCGAGCGCGTCCATCGCGTCGCGGTACTTCGTCGGCGCGCTCGTCTCGAGCGCCTTCACCTTCGCCACGAGCTCCGTCGTGCTCGCCGCCTGCCCCGTCCACGCGACGCGCAGCACGAGCCCGCTCGGCCACTTCAGATCATCCGTCCGCGCGCCGTCGCGCTCGCCTTCGAGCGCGCTCACGTGTGTGCGCTGGAACCGCACGACGCCGCCGAGCACCGCCGCCGCCACGTCCGCGCCGCTGCCCTGCGGCGACACCGCCTTGTGCCCCGCGTACGCGTCTTCGAAGACCTCGCGCCGCACGCGCGCGTCCTCGAGGTTCCGTCCGTGCCACGCGTGCACGAGCCCCGCCGCCGCCGCCGCGGTCGCCGCGCTCGATCCGAGCCCGAGTTTCTGCCCCGCGCGTCGCAGCGCCTCGACGTCCACCACCAGCGCGCCCGGCACGACCCCCACGCGTCGCTCCGCCTCGCGCCGCGCGTGCGCGGCCTCCGGAAAACGTGGCGTCGGCGCGTCGAGCCCGGCCGCGACCTTCGACGGATCCGTCGGCCCCTCGACCAGCTCGACCACACCCCGCGTCTGCGCGGCCGCCACGATCGACGCGGCGCCTTCGAGCACCGCGTACTCACCCGCGATCATCATCTTTCCGGGAGCCGTCGCGCGCATCTGCTCGTCTCTTCCACGCTCACGCGTCGATGGGTGGGTTGGATTGCTGGACGGCGACGCTCACGTGCTCACCGATCGCGTTCGCCGTTTCGTTCGTTCGTTCGTCTCGAGAGCGTCGACGACGCGTCGATCACTTCACCTGCAAGCCCGCGCCCGGCTTGCACACCATCGTCGCGAGCACGCCCTCGGTCTTCGCGAGCGCACGCTTCACCTTCGCGGCGTCCGCCGCGTGGCAGAGCACCTTCACGTGCGGCCCCGCGTCCATCGTGGCCCACGCGCTCGTGCCCTTCTCGCGCAGCGCCTCCACCGTGCGCAGCGCCGCGATCGTGGTCGGCTGCCAATAGAGGATCGACGGCGAGGCGCTCATCGCGCACGCGTGGAACGCGAAGGTGCTCTGCTCCATCGCAGCGCCGAGGGTGTCGAGGTCCTTCTTCTTGAGCGCCTTCTCGATCACCGCCGTGATCGCGCGCGCCTTCTCCACCCACGCGTCGTAGAGCGGCGAGGTCAGGCGCGAGCGCTCCATGCCCTCGGTGGAGCCGACCTTCTTCGGACCCTTCGCGGCCTCGGCCACCACGATGCGCACGTCCCAGTGGTCCTCGCCGAAGAGCGGCTTGGCCGCGAGCTTCGCGTCGCCCGGCACGCCGGCCGGCAGCTTCGAGAAACCGCCGAAGATCGAACGACCCGCCGACGCGCTCGACCAACGCGCGAGCGCGGAGAGCTTCGCGTCGCTCCACGAGAGCCCGGCCGCGTGCACCGCCGCGCCCGCCATCGCCGCGAAGCCGCTCGCCGAGCTCGCGAGCCCCGCCGCGGTCGGGAAACGGTTAGCGCTCACCACCCGCGCGAAGCTCGGCGCCTTCATCGACGCGCGCACACGATCGAGCAGCTCCGTCGCGCGTGCGGTCTCCTTCGCGGAGGCCGGCCGCCCGTCGAGCTCCAGCACGTCCGCCGCGAGCGCCTCGTCGAACGTCACCGTCGTCGTCGTGACGAGGCCGTCGAGAGTCAGCGAGATCGAGGGCACCGCGGGCAGGTTCAGCGCGACGTCGCTCTTTCCCCAGTACTTCGCCAGCGCGATGTTCGCGCGCGCGGTCGCGCGAGCCGTTCGTTTCGTCATCGGTTCTCCGTCATGCGCCCGCCATCGCCACCAGCGTCAGCGGCGAACGCTTCGCCAGCGCCTCGCGGATGCGCTCCGCGTCCGCTTCGTCCTTCGCGAGCGCGATCATGCAGCCGCCCGCGCCCGCGCCCGTGAGCTTCGCGCCGAGCGCACCTTCTTCGCGCGCCACGCGGCAGAGCTCCTCGATCTTCTCCGTCGAGAGCATCAGCCCCGCAAGCAACATCTGGTTCAGATCGAAGAGCTGCCCGAGCGCCTTCAGATCGCCCGCTTCCACCGCGAGCTTCGCGTTGTTCACGAGCGCTGCGATCGCCTCGAACGCTTCGTCCACCCGCTGCGTCTCCGCCTCGCGTTGGCGCGCGACCATCGCGACGATCTCCTTGGTCGACGACGACTCGCCGCTGTGCGCGATCACGAGCGGCAGCGGCTTCTTCGCGCGCACCGTCTGCAGCGGCTGGCCGCGTCGGAAGAGCGCGACGCCACCGACGGCAGCCATCGCGTTGTCGACCCCGGACGGATTGCCGTGGAAGACGCGCTCCCAGCGCAGCGAGTAGTCGCCGCGTTCTTCGTCCGTGCGCTCGATCGAAAAGAGCGCGTCGAGCGCGCCCGTCACCGCGACTCCGATCGCGGCCGAGCATCCGAGCCCCGCGCCACCCGGCAGGTCGACGTCGACCTCGACGTGCACCGATTGGCGATCGCTCGGCATGCCTTCCAGGATCGCCTGCAGCCCGAGCGCGAGCGGCTCGTCGCTGCCCACGCGCGCGGTGACGCCCCACGGCCGCGCGACGATCACGTCGTCCTGCGACTCGCTCACGCGCGCCGTCGCGTGCACGCCGACGCCGAGGCCCGCCGCGAGCGCCGGGTGTCCGTAGACCACGCCGTGCTCACCGAGGAGGATCACCTTGCCACGACCGAACGCCATCGCGCGCGGGGCGTAGCACGAGCCTCGGCGGACGGTCACGAGACGTGGTGACGACGCGGCGATCGTGTGGCGAGCAGGAGCCTCGTGGGGGTGAGCGGTCGGAGGTGCGGCGTGGTCCGGATGGCCGCCGAGCGACGCCGACGTGCCGCGCCGGAGCGAGGCCTCGACCTGTGTCTCGCAGGTCGCCCGGTGCGGCGCGCGTGGGGTCGTGGCATCGTGGCCGGACGTGACCTCGACTTCGCGCCGCGACTCCTCGACTCGCATCGCTTTCCTCCGCGTCGCCTTCCACGTCGCCGTGCTCTCGGGCCGTCGCGCGCGCGCGCCGCTCGTCGCCGCGATCCTGGTCGCGACCGCTTGCGGCACGAGCCCGGCGCACCGCGACGCCGGCGTAAGCCCCACCGATGCCGCCCTCGCGCTCGACGGAGGCGCGTCGTCCGACGGTGGCGCGGTCGATGGCGGGACGATCGCCCCCTTGGAGCCCGGCGCGTGGACGATCGTCGTCCTGCCCGACACCCAGATCCTCGCCCGCAGCCACGCCGAGATCTTCGAGGCTCAGACCGCGTGGATCGCCGAACGTCGGGACGCGTGGCGGATCGCCTTCGTCACGCACGTCGGTGACATCGTCGACGACAACGGTGCCGACCAATGGGACGTCGCGTTCCGGGCGATCCGCACCCTCGACGACGAGGTCCCCTACGTCCTCGCGCCCGGCAACCACGACCTCGGTCCCGGCGGATCCGCCGCCGACCGGGCGACCCTGATGAACGCGTATTTCCCGGTCTCGGACTACGAGACTCAATCATGGTTCGGCGGTGTCTTCGAGACCGATCGCATCGAGAATTCGTACGCGGTCTTCGACGCTCCGTCGGAGCCCTGGCTCGTGATCGCGCTCGAGTTCGGTCCCCGCGACGCGGTGCTCGCGTGGGCGCGCGAGGTCCTGGAGCGGCACGACGGAATGCGCACCCTGCTCGTCACGCACGCGTACCTCTACTCCGACGACACCCGCTACGACTTCGCCGCGCGGCCCGACCAGCTCTGGAGCCCATACTCCTACGGCGTCGCCTCGCTCCCCGGGGGGGTGAACGACGGCGAGGAGATGTTCCAGGCCATCGTGCGCGACTTCGATCAGGTCGAGCTGGTGGTGTCCGGACACGTGCTCAACGACGGTCTCGGTCGATTGACGAGCGAGCAACGCGACGGCGGTCTCGTGCACCAGATCCTCGCCAACTACCAAGAGCGCGAGCTCGGCGGCGCCGGTTTTCTACGTTTGATGACCTTCGACGAAACCGGCTCCCGCGTCCGGGTCGGCACCTACTCGCCGTACCTCGACGAGTGGCTGACCGACGCCGACAACCAGTTCGAGCTCACGCTCGATCCACGCTGATGCCCCGCGTCCGAGGGCCGAGCCGCGACGCCTCCGTCGCTCCACCTCGGGCGGTCCGGAAGCGCGGCGAAAGCCGTCCTCGAAGGAGCGCTCCTCGGAGCGTGCTCGTCGTCGGTGGCGCGCTGCGGCGAGAGCCCACGCACGAACGCAGCCAAGGATCCGGGCCCTCCGTACGTATGCGTAGGCATGCGTCGTTCGCTCTCGCTCGCGCTGCTCGTCGGTGCGCTCGCGGTTCCCCTTCCCGCCTCCGCGGAGTCCTGGGGCGCCTCGCCGCTCCACGCCCACGAGTGGGGCGTTCAAGCCTTCTCCGCCGACGGCGCGCCGCTCGCCCCCGCGCTCTCGAACCACTTCCACCGCGCACCTTCGACCCATCCTCCGAGCCACACCCCGCCGGTCCGCTCGCTCCCGCCCGACACCGGGGAACGCGCGCTGCCGCTGCTGCACTTCTATTCGGGCGGCACCCTCACGAGCGGGCCCATCCCCGTCGCGGTCGAGGTCGGCTTCACCGAAGGCGACGCGCTCGCGTGGTACCCGCAGGTCGACGAGCGGCGCCCGGCGGCGACCGCGAACGGAGCCGCCGCCCGACTCGCTCGCGAGGCGCTGCTCAGACGTCGTGCGGCGTTGCAGCCGCATGCCACCGCTCGAACCGGCCTCGACGGCGACCCCACCGCGCAGCTCGTCTGGAACGCGCTGAGCCTCACGCCCGAGCCCCAGCACCGACCGACTCGCGCCGACGCGGCCTGGGTCGACCGCTTCCGCGACTTCGGCGCCCTCTGGGTCAACGGCGCGCGCGAGTCGGAGCGCTTCGTCTTCTACGAAGCCGTCACCCACGAACGCGTCGCTCTCGAGCTCACCCGTGGCGATCGATACCGCCCCGATCACCGCCACTTCGTGCTCCGAAACCGCGGCGCGCACGCCGTCCACGACGTCTTCGTCACGCACCGCGAGCGCGATCGCGTCTTCGTGTTCTTCGCGCCCTCGATCCCCGCAGGTCGCAGCGCGGGCTTCGTGCTCGAAGCGCACGCGGTCACCGACGTCTTGCCCTGGTCGGCGGGGTCAGCCGCCGACTTCATCGCCGCCACTCGGGCCCGCCTGCGCGAGCGCCTCGTCGACGCGGACTCCCCGACCCCACCGACCTCCATGCAGTGGAGCCGCGACGACTGCGTGATGATGCGCGACCCCGCGATCCCGACCACGACCGCGGAAGGACACCGCCTCTACGCGCACGAGGTCGACGCGATCCTCGACGTCTGGGCGAGCACCTTCTTCGGCTCTCCCGGCACGACCATCGTCTACCGCGAAGACCCCGCGTACCTCGATCGCGCGATGCCTCTGTCGATCTACACGGACATGTACAACCACGTGAAGCTCCGCCGACTCGGCCTCGCGGTCTGGCGTCTTTGACGTTTGTTCGTGTCCTTCAAGCGCCACTTCGTGTGATTGATGTCCCAGTCCACGCGCGCACGCCGCGGCGCAGATCGGGATCCGCATCGCGGCGTGTGGTGTCCCCCCGAAGCGGGCCGTGGCGGCGCCCGTGCAGCCCCTCCACGATCTGATACGGTCCGCCGCGATGACGAAGATCGCCATCGTCGGCGGAGGTCCGGGGGGCAGCAGCTTCGCGCTCTTCGCGCTCCGCGCCGGCGTCGCCCCGGAGGATCTCGTGATCCTCGACAAGGCCACCTTCCCGCGCCCCAAGCTCTGCGGCGGCGCGCTCACCTACCGCGGCACGGAGGCCCTCGGCGAGCTCCTCGGTCGACCGACGGACGGCGGCGAGAGCCTCGGCCTCGAATTCCGAAGTGTTCTCGGGAAGTTCCCCGTCTTCGAGCGCGGTGTCCAGTGGGTCTACGACCGCTCCCACCTCGACCACGCGTTGTTGCGCGCCTGCATGGACGCCGGCGTCGAGGTCCGGCAAGGCACCAGCGTGCGCGACGTCGAGCCGGTCCCGAGCGGCTGGCGCGTGCGGCACGGGCGCGACGTCGCGGAGATCTTCGACTGGGTGGTCGGCGCGGACGGCGCGCGCGGCGTGGTCGGGCGGAGCGTCGGGCTCCGCCACGGCGTGGTCGGGCGGCTCGTCGAAGCGGTCTTCGAGACCGACTCCGACGAGCTCGATCCGCGCGTGCTCTATTTCGATTTCGATCCCATCGCGGACGGCATTCCAGGATACGCCTGGCTCTTTCAATACCCAAAACCGGGCAGTGCCTACGCCAAGAACACGTTGCCTTCCGCACCCGCCAGTGCCGGACCGTGGAAGCTCGGCATCATGGACGGCCGCGGCGTCACGCCCGGGTCGGTGTTGCGCGAGTGGACGGAGCGCTTCGCGGCGCGCCATGGTTTCCGGCTCGTCGACACCAAGCTCCAGGGCTGGCCCGAGCACTACTACTCGCCGCACACCGAGGCGCACCGGCCCGGCCTCGTGCTCACGGGCGAGGCGTGGGGCATCGACCCCTTGCTCGGCGAAGGCATCGCGCCCTCGATCGAGATCTCGCGCTATGCCGCACGCCGCGTGAAGGAAGCGCTCGACGCCGGCACCACACGGATCGCGCACTACGAGCGCGACTTCGTGCGCACCACCGAAGAGGGCGAGAACCTCAAGTTCCAGTGGAGGCTCGCGGAGCTGCTCTACGGCTCGCAAGGCCGCCGCTGGATGCGGGTCCTCTTCGACCACGCGTACATGCAGCAGGTCGCGGCGGCCGGCACCGAGCGCTACGGGCGGCTCGCGGGACTGCAGTGGAAGCTCGGCGCGCGCTACGCGCTCCAGGTGCTGCGACGCGGTCTGCCTTCGAACGCGCCGTTGCCCTCGCCGGGCTGAGCTCACGCCCGACCACCGAGCGCGAGGGGGAACGGTCGTGCCAAGCTCGCACCCGATGACCGAGGCTCCGAAGAGGAAGCGTCGTTGGGTGCGGTGGGTGATCGGGCTGCAGCTGCTCTTCGGGCTCACCCTCTACTTCGCCCGCGACCCGATCGCGACGAAGCTCGCCGCCCGCGCGCTCACGAAGCGCGGCACGACCTGCGAGGGCCTGGCGCTGCACGTGGGGTGGACGCTCCAGTCGGTCGCGATCGACCCCGTGACCTGCACCCGCGCCCACGGCCGCGTGACGGAGCTCGCGTTTGCCGAGGGCGCGACGCTCGAGCTCGATGGGACCAGGCCCCGCCGCGTGGTCGCGCCACAGGTGCGGGTGGAGCTGCGCGAAGCGCCGGAGAGGCTGGAGGACGCCGGTCTGGCGCTCTTCGACGACGCCCTCGCCCGCCCGCCGCTCACGAACGTGCTGACCGCGCTGGCGGGCTTCGCCATGGAGCCGGACCGCGTCGACCTCGCGTTCGAGCGCGTCGAGCTCGGCCGGGAGGGTCACGCGCTGCTCGCCCTGAACGCCGTGGCGCGGCGGACCGACGAAGGACTTCTGGTCACGCTGGACGAGCTGAAGCCACGCGGCGAGCCCTCGACCGCAGCAGACTCGAACGATCCGCCTCGGTCCGACGCTCGGCTTCGATGGAGCCTGCGCACCGTCGAGGCCCACGCGACGCCCGACGTGGTGGATGGCCGCGCCGTCCTCGTCGTGGACGCTTCGATGGCGGGTCTGGGTCGCGAAGAGACGGTCGGCGTCGCGGTGCGCGGCCGCGAGCTTCGAGGCCAGCCGGACGTGAGCCTCTCGCTCGACGAGTCACCGACAGTACGAGCGCTCCGCAGTCACGCGCAGCGGTTTCGCGACCGCCTGCTGGAGCGGCTGCGCTGACGTCGATCCGACGGTCGAGCGGTCTCGTGACGACGGTTTCGTCATCGATTCCCCTCGGGAAACGCGGTGAATCGATCCATCGGTCCCTCACGATCCTCCACGTCCGCCAAGCGACGTCCGCACCAGGGAGCCCCCCACGCTTGCCGCGCCCCCCTCGATTCCCCAGCATGTGGGGATGTGGCGGGTCGCGTGGATGGGGCTCGTGATCGCGTGTGGCGGCGCGTCCGAGGTCCGCCCGGCGGAGGTCACTCCCCCGATCGCGGTCCCCCACGCACCGAGCGCCGAGCGCCCGAGCGGCGACACCGAGCACGCGAACGCGAGCCTCGCGTCCAGCCTCGGATCTCGCTCGCTCGATCCGCGCGATGCGATCCGCGATCCACGCGACGCGACCCGCGGTCCCCACCACACCCTCGAAGCCACGCTTGCCGCGGAGGCGCCCTCCGTGCGCTGCGCGGACGCCGAGCGCTGCCCACCTTCGGTCGGGCTCGTGGTGTTCCCCGGCACCCAGCCGGACGCGCTCGGTCGCGTGCTCCCGACCCGCTGCACGGGCACCCTCGTGGCTCCGGACCGGGTGCTCACCGCCAGCCATTGCGTCACGACCCCGACCTGCGTCGGCGCGTGGATCACCTTCCCCGCGACCGCGTCGCATCCGGCGGGCTTCGCGCATTGCGCGTGGGTGCTCGCGCGCGATCCCGACGACGCGGACGCCGTCCTCCTCGAAGATTGGGCGATCCTGCAGCTCGACCGTTCCGTCGATCGTCCCGTCGCGACGCTCGAGCGCGCTCCCGCGACGCCAGGCACCATCGTCACCGTCGCCTCCGTCACCCCCCATCCGATCTACGACAGCCGCCACGAGCTCGACGGTCGCCTGTGTCGCGTGGAGGGTCCGGAAGCCGCGGAAGCGCGCCTGGGAGAAGGCGCGCGTCGGGTCGGCTGGCTCTCGGGTTGCCCGATCGAACCGGGCAACTCGGGCTCCCCGGTCCTCGACGCAGAAGGACGTCTGCGCGCGCTCGTGCACGCGGGCAGCCATCCGGTGTTCGGCATCGGGGTCACCACGGCGCTGCCGAGCACCGACCTGGAGCGCTGAGCGGTCCCCACTTCACGGATTCCTCCGTGCGAGTGGGGCGAAGGCCGCGTCAAACGCTCATCATCGGCGGGCGCGTGCTTCGCCGTCGTTCGATCGCGAGGAGCTCGTCGTCGTCGGTGCTCGGATCGTAGAAACGCTCGAAGTCCTCGCGGGCGTCGGTCATCTCGGCCACGAGCTGCGCGCCGAGGGGGCGATCGATCACGCCCGCGCTCGTGAAGCGCCGGATCGCTTCGACGAGGTGGTCGAAGAAGACGGGCACCGGACCGTCCATGCCCACCGTGCCGCCCTCCGCGAGATCGCGGAATAGGAAGTCGTGGGGATCGAACGCGAGCCAGTCGAAGGTCGGATCGTCTGCGAAGGCGAAGCTGCTGAGCAGGCAGAAGACCGCGTGGGCGGCGGAGGCGACGAAGGGATCGTGCGAGGCTTCGAGCTCGGCGATCCAGGCTTCGGCGGCGGGGAGGTGGCGCTCGTAGAACGCCTGGGCCTCGGGAGAATCGGACGGAATCAGGAAGTGCGACATGAGGGCTCCTCGGGGGAAGTCCCCTGTTCGAGCCGACGCGCCCTCGGTTGCGGATCTTTTTTAGGCCCGAGCGCACGACGGGTCCCGAGCTGCCCCGGCCTGCGCTCGTTCCCGCGCTCCGCTCAGCCGCGGCGACCCTTCGCCCGCACCCACTGCTGGTTCGTTTCGAGCGAGTACTTGTAGACGTACGCCATCCGGCTCTCGACGAACTTCTCGTCGACCGGCTCGTTGCGGAGCCGCGCGCGCTCTTCCGCGAGCGTGCGCCAGTACTGGTGCTCCATGCGCTCCCACTCTTCGAGGCTCTCGATCGGCTCGGCGGCCCAGTTCCGCGCGCGACGCCATCGGTCGGCGGCGATGCGCTGCCGCTCGATCGCGTGCCGGATCGGCAGCGCAGCCGCCTCGGCGAGGTTCTGAACGCAGAACCCGAAGTAGTAGTAGACCGAGGGCGGCGCACCGACCTGGTTCACGACCCCGCAGTGCGTGCAGGTCGCCGCGACCGTCTCGAGCCGCGTCGGCAAGGTGAGCGGCGCACCGCACGCCGAACAGGGCGCGGGCTTCTCGATCGCCGCGAGCGCGCGCGGAAACGCCTCGTGCGCGATCTGCGTCATCCAGCTCGCCTTCGCGAGCTCCCAACGCTCGGCCAGCGCGCGCTCCGCGTCCTGCTTCATGTCGAGCCCGAGGTCGTGGATCTCCGGATCGGAGGAGAACTTGTCCTCCACCTGCTGATCCCAGGTCTCCTGGATCTTGTCGTCGAGCTGGCGCACGCGGTGGTCGAGGCCGGTGATCGCGTTCCCGATCGGGAGCGGATCGTCCGGATGCTGCGCGGCGATCGCGCGCACCCCGACCTCGGCCTCCGCGCAGATCTCGTTCAGACGGTCGTGGATCTTGCCGAGGAAACCCTTCCATCGGTCGACCAAGGCCTGCTGGTTTGCGTTCACGAGAACCCCCGAATCTCGAAGAGAATGGTCGATGGCATTCGCCGAAAAGACGCCATTGGTTCCGACGAATCGTCAGAAATACCGAGCGCAGACTTCAGGTCTGAAGCTTCGGATCGTCGTAGAGAAATCGCCCACAATACGGGCAATGAAACGCGAGCGCGGTCGTTTGTTTTCCGCCGCAGTGCCGGCAGCGCGCGACGTAGGTCTGCTTGACCTTGCCGTAGCGCTCCTTCCACCAGCCGACATTCGCCGTCGCGTTGGCGAAGATCATCGCGAGGCCGGCCTTGCTGCCGGTCGTCGGCGTCGGGCGCACCTCGTTCATCGTCTCGCGAACGAGGTCGGCGAGGTGGGCCGCGAGCGCCGGAGCGCCGAGCCGACGTGCCGCCTCCGTTCCCCACGCGGCCACCGCTTCGAGGCAGGCCCGGAGCTCGGCGTCGCGGCTTCCGAGGCTCGAGACGTCGTAGGTCTCGCGCACGGGCTCCCAAGGCTCGTCGCCACGGAAGGCCGCGAGGAGCCGCGCTCGGTGCATGGAGATCGCGTCGGCGAGCTCGTCCGGGGTCATCGTCGCCTCCGAGGGTCCGTCACCGCTCCCGAAGCTCCACCAGCTCGCCCACGCGAGAGGATGGCGAAAACACGAACTCTTTCGGATACTTGCCGACGTCGAGGTCGGCGCGATGCGAGAGCTTCCATCGCGCCCGATCCTCGAGTCGGCGTTCCGCGGACGCCCTCGAGGAGACGTCCGCGGTCCACGCTCAGAAGCTGAGATCCGAGTCGGGCGCCGCGGGGGCACCCGCCGAGTACTGCTTCTCGTAGTGGTCGCAGAGCTCCGTGTAGCGCGGGAACTTCGCGACGTCGGCGGTGAGCTGCGAGAGCCACCAGGTGTGCGCGGCGGAGAAGTCCTGCGCGTTCATCCCGAAGGTCTTCGCGAGCATCGCGTTGACGTCCTGACCGGTCTTCGACCAGGCCTGCATCGCGCCCTGGATCTCGCAGCACTTCTCGAACGGGATCGGCGCTTGGCCGCCCGCCGCCGAGCCGTCGAAACCCGTCGCGGAGTGAGCCGCCGCCGCCGCGCCGAACTGACCCTGACCGGCGCCCGTGAAGGCCTGGCCGTAGATCGTCACGAGCGTGTGCGTCGTGTCGTTCTGCATGCGCGTGTTCCACTCGTTCGACACGCGGTGCCACTTCGCCATGTCCATGCCCTGCTGGGCGAGGAGGGCCGCGAACTGCTCCTGCGAGAGGCTCGACGCGCGCGCCTGGATCTGCGCGTACTGCTCCATCGTCACGCCCTCGACGGGCGCGATCAACGCCGGATCGGCCTGCATCGTCTGCTGCATGTTCGCGCGATGCATCATCTGGCTCGCCTTCATCGAGGCGCTCATCACGCGCTGGCTCTGGAAGACGCAGTCCCCGAGGTTCGGGCCGTGATAATCGCCGAAGTGCTTCATCACGGTCGCGCGGACCTTGTAGAAGTGGCCGGCGTCGCGGTAGCCGAAGTTGACGAGCTTCTGCTCGGCGTTCCGAGGATCGCTCTGGTGCTCCATGCCGAAGACCATCTCGTGCATGAGGAAGGTCGCCAGCGTCTCGTCGTCCGGGCCGTGGCCAGCCGGGCCCCAGTCGTCCACCCACGCCTGACGCGGGATGTCCTTGTTCACCTGGTCGATCCAGATGTTGTCGCCGTCGTCCTCGTCCTCGATGAGGGCGGCGCCGTCGCGCTGGATCAGCACCTTGCCGGCCGCGACGCTGATGTTCTCGGCGCCCTCGACCTCGTCGAGGCCCGAGACGCTGTCGGCCGCGCTCGCCCAGCCGCCGCCGCCGCCACCGCCGCTCGCCGCCGGGGCACCGCCACCGGAAGGCAGGGCCGGGTCCTTCTTCATGCCGAAGAGGCCCATGAAGAAGTCGATGATCTTCTGGATCAGGTCACCCACGTCGATTCCTCCGTCTGGACGTGAGCGACTCGGCCAGCACGAGCTGCCGGGTCCCCTCCCGTCGCGCGCGAGCGTGCCAGAGGCTCGCTCACAAAAGAAAGGCCCTGCGTGAGGAGCGGATCAATCCGTCGTCGACGGACGCGTGGTCGAGGACGTCGACGACAGCCGAAGGCGTGCGGGCTCCGCCAAGCGCGGATCGTCCTCGCGGGCGGCGCGTTCGAGGCGGGTGCGGAGCGTGGCGTCGAGGGGCCAAGACGCCGTCGCTCGCAGCGCAGCGGCGCGAACGATCGCGGGCGCGTCCGAGTCGAGGACCCGAAGCACGAGCGTGCGCGTGTCGGCAGAAGGGTCGTGCGCGAGCAGCAGGAGCGCGCGGGTGCGCACCACGAGCCAGCGGTGGTGCTCGGCGAGCCAGCGAAGCCGCGCGAGGTCCGCGGGATCGCGGAGGGTCTCCGCGCGCGGGAGGTCACGCACGTGGCGCGCTCGCAGCCGCATCGCGAGGGCGTCGGTGCCTTCGGGTGCGCCCTGCAAAGCGGCGTTCGTGCCTTCGGCGGGGGACTGCGCCGAGACCCACGTGGGGGTGAGCAGCGCGAGGACGAGGGCGAGCAGCGTCGCCGAACGAAGCATCGCCGTGCGAAGCGTCGAACGAAGCGTCGTCGTGCGAAGCGTCGTCGAACGAAGCGTCGTCGAACGAAGCGTCGTCGATCGAAGCGTCGTCGATCGAAGCGAGGGGTGTCGCGGGGAGGTCATCGCACCACCGGGCTGAGGGCGAGCACGCGACGTTGCCACGGCGAGAGCTCGCGTTGAGAGAAGTCGCCCGAGACCCAGAACATCAGGTTTCGTCCGCCCTGCGCTTCGCACTCCTCGGCGGACACCGTGCCGTCGCCGTCCGCGTCGCGATCGGCATCGCACTCCGGGGTGTCGCCGAGGGGATCGTGATCGAGACCTTCGGCTTCGCTGGTGTGGAAGAGGCCGAGCTGGTGACCGAGCTCGTGCGCGGTGGTCTCCGCCATCAAGAGCACGTCGACCTCACCGTCCTCCGTCAGGTGCGCGTCGACCGCGACGATGACGCCCGCCGAGGCCGCCCCTGGCACGCCATTCGCGCCGGGGATACCACCCGCGATACCCAAGGTATCGAGCTCGTCGCGAAACCCTTGGATCACGTAGATGGGTACGCGGTTGGGATCGGCCGGCCGGTAACTGCCTCGAAGCGCGAGCGCGGCGTCACCTTCGGCGCGGGGGAAAGGATCGCCGTCCACCGCCGCCGTCGCGACCTCGATCGTGATCGGCAGCCCGGTCGCGTCGACCACCGTCTCCAGCTCGAGCGCCAAGGCGTCGAGGGTCGCGCCCGGCAGCTCCGTCGCGCCGACCTGGACCAGATCGACCCGCAAGGTCCCACCCTCGGCCCGCCGACGCGCGAGCACGTGGAGCGTGGCGCCGATCCCCGCGCCGTCCGAGAGCGCTTCGACCCGCAGACAGCCTGGTTGGAGCGCAGAGGTCTCGTGGATCGGGAAGATCAACGACGCGGAGTGATTCCACGTGTGGAAGAACGGGGTGCGAAGCCCGTCGGGGTCGGTCTCGAGATCGATCCAGATCCGTCCGTCCTGCGCGACGCGCCAGAACGCCGTGAACTCGAGCCCGTCGTCCGCCACGAGCGCGAGCGAGGTGAGATCGTCCGGCACCACGACGTCGACCGCCGCCACCCCGGTCTCGTCGAACGTGAGCGGGAACGACTCGGTCGTGACCTCACCGGCCGCCCCGAGGATGGGTGCCGAGGCGGGGCAGCTCAGCGGGCCGGCGTCGGGCAGCGGCGCCGGCCCGTCTCCGTTTCCGCCGCCGCAGGCGACGCTGCCTCCACCTGAGGCGACGAGGACGAGCAGCGTGAGTGCGAGTCGCTCCTGCATCCGAGCTCCGCTTCGAGGCGTCGTGGGAGAGGTTGGAACGCACCGGAAGGTAGCACAGGCACACGAGCCCTTGGCCGGATCGCGGCGTCGCGTGCCAGGTTCCACGATCGGTCGTGGGCCCGTTCGAACGAGCTCCGCGAGCCCGAACGAACCGCCGCCTGACCGCCGCGCCGCACGATCCGTCGTGGGCCCGACCGGCTTCCTGCGGTGGTAGGCCTCCGGTCGCGGTTCGGGAGAGGGTCGCCGGAGAGCGCTTGGGGCTTCGTCCCCGTGTCAGCCCGCCCGCACGAACCGAAGCGTGACCGCCGCGCCTCCGCTCGGGCCGTCGTTGCTCGCGGCGACGCGCGCGTCGTGCGCCTCCGCGATCGCACGCACGATCGCGAGCCCGAGCCCGAGCCCACCGCCGCGCTTGTTCGAGAGATCGCCCTTGCTGAAGCGCTCGAACACCCGATCGAGCAACGCGCTCGGGAAGCCCGGACCGTCGTCCTCCACCCGCAACACCGCGTCGTCGCCTTCGACGCGTACGTGCACCGTGACCTGCGCCGACGACGCGTGTCGGAAGGCGTTCCCGACGAGGTTCTCCACCACCTGCTCGAGCCGGCCGGCGTCGCCGAGGATCGTCGCTTCTTCCGCGACCAGCGACAGCTCCCGCTTCGGGTGGATCGCCCGCATCGCCGCGGTCGCCGCACGCGCCACCTCCGCGAGATCGATCGGCACGCGCTCCACCGCGAGCTCACCACGCTCCGAGCGCGCCGCGTCGAGGAGATCCTCCACCGTGCGCGACAGCCGCCCGAGGCCACGCTCGAGCAACACCTTCGCGCGACCCCGCTCCGCCGGCCCGAGCTCGTCCGCGCCGAGCGCCTCGATCGCGAGCCGCATCGTGTGCAGCGGTGCGCGCAGCTCGTGCGAGAGCGTCGCGACCAGCTCGTCCATCGCGCGCATCGCGGCTTGCGCCTCGGCG
>CALJLK010000599.1 GCA_937982655.1 uncultured Sandaracinus sp. | reverse complement strand
GGCGTCGGCGTTGGCGTCGGCGATTGCGCCGGTGTCGACGGCGGCGGGGTCGGTGTCGACGGTGTCGTCATCGAAGTCGAGGACGACGGCGGTGGCGTCGCGTCGCTCTCCACTTCCGCAGGAGGAGGGGTCGGGCGCGCGCGGCGGCGGCCCGCGTCCGTCGACGGTTGATCCCGCCGACTCGACGGAACCGTCGCGACGCCCGCGTCGTCTTGGGCCCACGCGATCGGAGTCGAGTCGACGAGCGCGATCACCGCCAGGAGCACGAGCGCGAAGCGAGGGGCGCGCATCACATCCACCCCCGATCGCGCACCACGAGCCCGAGGGCGCCGCGCAGGTGGAGCGCCACGCGATGAAATCCGTCGCGCTCTTCGAGCAATCCGAGGTGCGAGAGCCGCGCGAGGCGGGCGCGCGCTTCCGTGGTGTCGACGCGAAGGAGCCACGCGAAGCTCTCCGGACGCATCCAGCCTTGGCGCGCGACCCAGAAGAGCGCGAGCAGCTCCGGCTCCGGCAGACGGCCGAGCGCGGTGTACGGCGACGCCGGCACCGGACCGACGCGCACGAGGTCGCCGTTCTCGATGCTGCGGATCGACGCGAGCCAGAGGCGCAGCGCGTCACGTACTAGGCCACCCGTCGCCGTGTGCAGCTCCGCGAAGTAGAGCTCGTAGGGGCGCCGGATGCGGCTCGCGCTGCGGGCGAGCAATCCCTCGACCGCGGAGGTGCCTTCGAGGCGATCGAAGGCGTGCCCGTAGCCGCTCAGGCGATGGCGCTCCATCACGGCGGCCGTGAGCTCGTCGGGCGTGAGCGGGTCGAGGGTCACGGTCTGCGGGAAGGCCTCTTGCAGCGGCGCGATCGTCTTGCCCCAGCGCCAGAAGAGCTCTTCCGCATGCACCAGCCACGCGCGCTTGCCTGCGTCCGCGACCACTCCGTCCACGAAGCGTCGCAGCGGCGCGAAGCCGCCCGGCTCGGCGGAGACCATCCAGCACAATCCGTCGAGCACCACGAGCTGGGCGTCGCTCGTCTCCTTCAGGAGCGCCTCGACGCCCGCGACGTCGATCGGCTTCTCCAGCGTCACGCGCCGCACCTGACGCCAGCGCCCGCCGCGCACGATCGCGTTCGACACCGAGGCCTTGCCGACCCCGTCGAGCCCGACCAGCGCGACCGCGCGGAGCTGACCTCGCGCACGTTTGGCTTCGAGCACCGCGCGCGCCCGCGCGATCGCTTCTTCGCGACCCGTGAGCACGTCGCCCGCTTCCATCGTGTCCGCCGCGAAGAGACGTCGGTACACGAGCGGCAGCTCGGTGTGCGGGCTCGGCGGCGCGAAGCGTGTCGGATCGATCTCGTCGCTCGCGCGCGGCGCCGGCAGACCGAGGCGACGACGCCATTGTTCGAGCCGCGCCTCGCCGACCAGCGCCACGAACCCGCGGGTGATCTGCTGGTGGATCTCGCGCAGGGTCTGCGGGAGCTGCCCCGCCCGGCGCGCCAGACGTCGACGGTTCGCGCTGCGCCGCAGCTCGTCGAGCTTCGCGCGCGTGATCTTCCCATCCACGAGCTGACCGCGCAGCTCGTCGAGCGCCCCGAGCACCGCCTCGCGCACCGCGTCGCCCAGCGCGCTCGGCCAACGCGCGGCCTCCTCGTGCACGCCGGTGACCACGCCGTGGCTCCGCTCGAGCTGCCCGCCGACCATCTCCATCAGGAGCCGGCGCGTCTCGGGCGGCACGTCCTCGTCGGGCCAAACCTCGAGCTCCGACGTCGCGAGCTCGACGTTGAACGCCACGAGCCGCTCCACCTCGCGCAGCGCGGCCGCGAGCGGCTGCAGACGCTCGGCGAACTCACGCGTCGCACGGAAGAGCTGCGGCGCCACGCGCGTCTCGACGTGCTCCGCGACCACCTCGCGGAACGGCACGTCCACGCGCTCGATCGCGGGCGGCAGCTTGTACTCGCCGCGTTGCAGGCGCCCCGCGACGACCTCGTAGCGCGTGGTGAGCTGACCCGTCGCTTCGCCGAGCGCGTCGAGCAGCGGCGCGACCTTCTGCTCGTCGAGCAGCTCGTCGCGCAGCTCGCGCACGATGCGCGCCGCGTCGCCCGCGGTCTTCTCGGTCGCCGAGGTAACCTCGCGGATCGCCGCCGACATCTCGTCGCCCCGGATCGACGACGCCAGCGTGGCCTCGACCTTCGCGTGGGCCTCGTGCAACGCGTGCCGCACGCGCTCCGCCTGCGCGATCGCGCGCCGCTGCATCTCGCCTTCGAGCCGCGCGGTGCGGGTCTCGAGCACGTCCTTCACGCGCCCTTCGAGCCCCACGAGCTCGAGCTCCATCGCCACGAGCGAGTACTCGCCCGCGCTCGACTTGCGGAGCTTCTGCACCGCTTCGCCGAGCGCCTCGAGCGCGTCGAGACGTGTCTGGAAGGCGCGGCTCGCCTTGCGCGCGCGGCTCGGGAGCTCGACCGAGCCGTAGACGGTGGACTCGCTACGCACCTCGCGAAGCGCCTGCGCGAGCACGCGGCCGGTGCGGGCGGTTCCGTCGCGTGCGATCCGCGAGACCTCGTCGAGCGCGAGCAAGAGATCGTGCTCGAGATCTTGGCGCAGCCGCTCGAGCCGCGCGGGCACGTCGACTCCCGGATCGCTCACCTCGAGCGCGAGGACGTCGCATTGCGCGACGATGGCGTCGAAGAGGTGCCGTGTGCGGCCCGCGAGGTGTTGTTCGGCGGAGACGAAGAGCGCGGCGACGCCTTCGAGCCTCGGCGGCGTGCGGTACTCGAGGTGATAACGCGCGAGCTCGCGCAGCTCCGCGGTGCGCGGAGCGAGCTCCTTCCCGAACACCTTCGCGAGCCGACGACGCGCGCGCAGACCGGCGCGGCGCACGCGTTGCACGGGATGATCGGTCGGCTTGGTCTGGAAGATGCGTGGATCCCAAGGCACCTCGACGCGCTCGGGCATCGAGGCGACCACGTCGTCGAGCTGCTCCGCGATGCCTTGTGGGGTCCAGCCGCCGCCCTTCGCGAGCGCGGCCGAACGCGCGAGCACCACGCTACGCCAGCGCTCCGCGAGCTCCGTCTGCTCGGTGCGCAACGTGAGCGCGAGCGCTTGGCGCGCGGCGAGGATCTGCTCCGCGGTGTCGGCGGTGTCGATCTCACGTGCCTTCACCACGAGCCGCCGGTGGTGGCGCAGGAACTCGCGCCGCAGCTCGCGCAGGTAGCGCTCGGCGTCTTGGCGGAACGCGATCATCGGTCCATCGCCGACCTCGCGCACGATCGTGCGCAGATCGATCTCCAGCTCGCGCAGCGCACGATCGAGGCGCGACGAGCCGGTCTTCGTGCGCTCACCCCAGTCGACCTTCGCGACCTCGTCGGGCCACGGGTGGAAGCTGGTGCGCTCCTCCGGCGGAACCGACGAGGTGCGCTTCTTGCGCGGCTCCTCCTCGGCGCGCTTCTTCTTCTCGCTCGGGATCTCGCCCGCGCGTGAAAGGCCCGACTTGAAGAGGATCGGGCCCATCATCTCGTTCATCGCGACGCCCGCGATGAGGAGCGAGCCGAGCGCCGCGAAGTCTTCGCCGAGGCGCTGCCCGAAGAGACCCGCGAGCGCGATGGCGACGCCGGCTTGGGAGACGAAGCCCATCCAGCCGTGCTTCTTCGTCGCTTCGTCCGCGCCGCCGAGCCGCGCGCCGAGCTTCACGCCGACGTACATGCTGAGCACGCGCAGGCCGACCATCGCGACCGCGAAGGGAAAGAGCTCGCGGACCTCGTCGAGGTGGAGCTTCGCGCCAGCGAGGGTGAAGAAGACGACGTAGGTGGGGAGCGAGACCTGCTCGACCACGTGGTGGAGCTGATCGCCCTGGCGCGAGAAGTTCGCGACCACGAAGCCCGCGGTGAGGAAGAGCAAGACGGTGTCGAGGTGCAGCTCGGTGCTGACCAAACTGCCGACGTAGACGACGCCGAGCAGGAAGAGCAGCAGCTCACGCCCCACGAAGCGCAGGTAGATCGCGACCGCGAGGCCGAGCGCCACGCCGACCCCGAGGGAGCCGAAGATCTCGATGGCGAGCTGGGTCGCGAGGTTGCCGTCGCCGCCGGAGCCGAGCGTCTGGATCGCCCAGCTCGACGCGACGCCGAAGAGCACGACCACGACCACGTCGGTGAGCACGACCGCGTTCATCACCGCGGTGGTCATCGGGCCACGCGCGCGCGTCTGGATCACGAGCGCGATCGTGACTGCGGGCGAGGTCGCGAAGGCCACCGTCGCGAAGGTGAGCGCGACCGGGAGGAAGGCGCCTTCCGGCACCGAGAGCCCCGGCAACGTGACGGCCTCGAAGGTGCCGCTCACCACCCAGAAGAAGAGCACGATCATGCCGAGCACGATCACGAGCGGCGTGAAGAGCATGAAGAGCAGCGTCTTGACGCCGCGACGCAGCGACTCGAGCCGCAGCTCGGTGCCCGCGGTGAGCGCGATGAGCGCGACCGCGAGGGTCTCGAGCGGACGGAGCTGCGCCGTCACCTCCGCGTGCAGCACGCCCTGATCGAAGGGCGCGGGTAAACGGATCTCCGCCTCTTCCCAGAGCAAGTGCACGAGCGAGGGCCCGAAGACGAGCCCCGAGAAGATGTAGCCCGTGAGGTGCGGGAGCTTGATGACGTCGACGAGGCTGCCGATCGTGAAGCTCGCGAGCACCACGAAGCCGAGCGCGAGCATCGCGGTCGGGTCGTAGTCGACGTTCGACGAGGCGCTGCCGAACTGGTGCAGCCCGATCATCACGCCGACGAGCAGGAAGACGATGCCGAGCTGGATCAGCGTGGCGCCTTCGGGGCCGTCGCCGTGTCCGTGGCCGCCCGGCGCGTGTCCACCTCCGTCGTGCCCGCCCGAGCCGTCGTGCGATGCGGACGCGGGCGCTCCGCCCGCCGATGCCTCGGACGCGACGTGCGCTTCCGTCGACGCTCGGCCCGTGTGGCCCCGATCACCTTCGACCCGCTCGCCGTCGAACCGCTCGCCGTCGACGAGCTCCGACTCACCGTCCAGCTCGGCGTCGCCGAGGTCGCGGTCGAAGCCAGCGGAGGCCCGGCTCCGATCGAGCACGTCGATCTCCGACGAGGTGAGGTTGCCTTCGTCCGACGACGTGATGCCCGTCTCGGAGCGCAGGATGCGCAGCGAGTCCTCGTCCGGCGGCTTGGAGGTGCGCGACGGCGGAAACGTCGAGGGGCGGACGGACGGAGCGCGACCGGAGCTCGGCTCGGAGTCGTGATCGGCGTCGGTGTCGCCCGTGTCGGCGTGATCTTCCGAAACGGCGTCGTCCCCCTGCGCGTGCGTCGCTACGTCGGCGCCCGCACCGTCGGAGCGACGCTCCGCGGACGACGTCTCCTCCGTCGTCTCGTCGCGATCGTCGTCGTCTCGCTCGCTCATCGCCGCCAGAACCCCGGAAGAAGAAGCGCGAACACCGTGAAGAACTCGAGGCGCCCGAGCATCATCGCGAGCGCGAAGAAGATCTTCGCGATCGGCGAGTACGCCACGAAGTTGTCTGCGAAGCCCGCCTCGCCGTGGAAAGGCGCGGGCCCGTTGTTCGCCATCGAGGTGAGCATCGCGCCGAAGCCGGTGTCGAGCGGCACGCCGTCCGTGACCGCGACCACGAACACCCCGAAGCCGAGCAGCACCACGTAGACGACGAAGAAGCTCACCACGTCGTCGAGCACCACCTTGCTCACGACCGTGCGACCCATGCGGACGACCTGCACCACGGAGGGCTCGAAGCTCGTGCGGATCTGCGCCGCGGTCTGCTTCGCGAGCATCACGAACCGGTCGACCTTGAGACCACCAGCGGTCGAGCCGCTGCAGCCGCCGACGAACATCAAGAGCAACATGATGGCGATCGGCGGCATCTCGAAGCTCGCGTAGTCGTCCGCCGCGTAGCCGGTGGAGCTGATCGTGCTCGCGACGAAGAAGAACGCGCGCCGAACCGCGTCGAGCGCGCCGTCCGCGCGGTCGAAGTTGAGCAACGTGAGCAGCGCGGTCGCGAGCGCGACGATCCACAAGAACGTACGCAGCTCGAGATCGCGGAGCATCGCCTTGAGGCTCCGCTGCCTCAGCAGGACGTAGTAGAGCCCGAAGTTGAAGCTCGCGAGCACCATGAACACCGCGATGATCCACTCGATCGCAGGGCTCGCGAACGCGCCGATCGACGCGTCGCGCGTGGAGAATCCGCCCGTCGCCATGGTGGTGAGCGCGTGGCAGAGCGCCTCGAAAGGCTCCATGCCCGCGACCACGAGCAGCACCATCTCCAGCACCGTGAGGCCGGAGTAGATGCGCCAGAGGATCAGCGACGTCTCCGCGATGCGCGGCTTGAGACCTTCCTGCTGCGCGCCCGGCGCCTCGCCCTTGTAGAGGTGTTTGGCGCCCGCGCCGAGGCTCGGGAAGACGGCGACGAAGAGCACCACGATGCCCATGCCGCCGAGCCACTGGATCATCGAGCGCCACAACAAGAGCGGCCGCGAGAGGCGCGTCTCGATGTCGGCGATCACCGTCGCGCCCGTGGTGGTCAGCCCGCTCATCGCTTCGAAGAACGCATCGACGGGCGAGAGCCCCGCGCCGAGCACGAAGGGCAGCGCGCCACACGCCGCGGCGGCGAGCCAGACCAACGTCACCGCGAGCAACGCCTCGCGACGCGAGAGCGAGGCCCGCGCGTGACGAGCCCCCCACGCGAACACGGAGGCACCGCCCGCGAGGCAGATCGCAGACGAGACGAAGCACGCCCACGCTCCCCCCTTCGGGATGCGCGGGTCGGGCGCGAGCACGTCCCAGAGCGCCGCGATGGTCGTCGAGATCGCCATCGCGGCGCCGATGCCGATCATCACCGCGCCCACCGGACGCGCGGCTCCCCTCAGATCGCGAACGCGTCCGTGGCGCGTCGTCGGCATCTCAGGTGCCGCGCCTCCCGCGGAAGAGCCGCTCGAGCGTCGGCCGCGACTCGTGGGTCGCCATCACGATCACGCGATCGCCCGGCATGACCTCGTCGTCGCCGCGCGGCACGATCACGTCCTCGCCGCGCACGATCGCCGCGAGCAGCGAGCCCTTCGGCAACGAGAGCCGACGCAGCGGCTTGCCCACGATCGGCGCCGACGACGACGCCGTGACTTCGAGCACCTCCGCGCCGCCCTCGAGCACGTGCAGCGAGTGCACGCTCGCGGTGCGCGCGAAGCGAAGGATGTGATCGGACGCCACGGTGCGCGGCGAGAGCACGATGTCGATCCCGAGCTGTCGGTAGATCGGCGCGTAGTCCGCGCGGTTCACGAGCGCCGCGGTGCGCGAGACGCCCGCGCGTTTCGCGATCAGCGCTGCCATGAGGTTCACCTCGTCGGCCTGCGTCACGCACGCGCACAGATCGAACGTCTCGATCTCGATCTCGCGCAGCAGCTCGGCGTCGGTTCCGTCGCCACGCACCACCGTGATGTCGTCGTGCTGCCGCGCGAGCTCTTCGGCGATCTCCGGGTTGCGCTCCACGATCGTGACGTGCGCGCCTTTCGGCAGCACCTCGCGCGCGAGCGCTTGCCCGACCACGCCACCCCCCACGATCGCGATGCGTCGCGCCTCACGTTTGGTGGAGAAGAGGTCCTCCGCCGCGATGATCGCCTCGGGGCGACCGATCAAATACACCGTGTCGCCCGGCAAGAGCACGTCCGCGCCGCCCGGCACCACGAGCTCTCCGTCGCGCACGTACGCCGCCACCAACGTGTTCGGCGGCAGCGGCATCTTCGAGAGCGGCTTGTTCGCCATGCGCGAGGTCATCTGCATCTGCACGAGCTCGATGCGGTCCTGCGCGAGATCGATGACGTCCACCGCGCCGTGCGAGCGCGCGACGCGGCCGAGCTCTTGTCCCACGAGCACGCGCGGGTTGATCACCACGTCGACCCCGAGCAGCCCGTAGCGGATGCCCTCCGTCCACCGCGCCCACTCGTTGCCCTGCGCGCGCGCCACCACGCGTTTGGCGCCGAGCTGCTTGGCCGCGAGCGCCGCGATCAGGTTCACCTCGTCGTGATCCGAGCACGCGACCACGAGGTCCGCGCGCGCCACGCCCGCCTTGTCGAGCACCTCTTGGCTCGCGCCGTACCCGACGATCGACGCGACGTCGAAGTGCTCCTCGGCGTACTCGACCGCGGCCGGATCGCGATCGACCGCGACCACGTCGTGCCCCTCGTGCTGCAGCACGTTGAGCAGGTATTTGCCGACCTCGCCGAGGCCGATCACGACGATGTACATCGACGCTCCTCTCTCACGTGATCTCCTCGTGCGAAGGCGCGACCGGCGTCGTGTCCGAGGTCGAGGAAGGCGGCACGCTCGGAGGCGGCACGGAGACCCGCGGGCTCGCCGCGTGCTCGCGTCGGATCGCGCCTGCGTCGACGAGCAAGCTGCGCAGCACGCGCGGCGCGCCCACGTCGTGGATCACCGTCGACACGAGCGCCGCGGTGTAGACCACGTCGACGACCGGGCTCTCGAACACGACCTGGAACGAGATCGCCATCGCGACCGTGACCTCGCCGTGCGCGAGGAAGCCGCGATACAGGTCCTTGCGCATGCCCGCGATGCCCCAGGCCGCGATCGCGCTGCCGAGCATCTTCGCGAGCAGACGAACCACGACGAAGGCGGACGTCGTCCAGAACGTCAGCCAGAACGGCGGCGGCTGCCAGAGCGCGCCCGCGAGCATCAGCAGGAGCAGATGCATCGGCTTGGCGCTCGTGGTCACGGTGTCGCGGATCGACTTGCCCGCCTTGGCCGCGTTCACGAGCACGATGCCGAGCAGCACGTTCGTGGAGAGCGGCGAGAGATCGAGGAAGAACGCCGCGCCGCTCGTGAACGTGATCACGCCGACCATCGCGAGGAAACGCTGCGCGGTGTTCTCGCCGCCCGCGAAGGGCGTGAACAAGAACCCGAGGATCACGCCGAGGCCGAACTGGATCGCGCCCCACTCGGTGGCCGAGAGCGTCTGCAGCGCACCGCCCGGCCGCGGGTGCCAGATGCAGAAGACGAGGCCGAAGACGACGAGCAAGAGCAGATCGCCGAAGCGCGACGCGCCCTCGAGGAACTTCGCGAGGTCGCCCTCGATCGGATAGCGCCGCGCGAGCAGCTCGAAGGGCTCCGCGCTCTCCGCCGCCGCGCAGCAGCCGAGCACGAAGGCCGCCGCCGCCACGTCGTCCGCGCCGCCGAGCGCCTCCACGTCGAGCCCGAAGAAGAACTCGCTCCACCCGAACGCGACGAAGAGCCAAAAGCCGATCCCCACCACGAGCCCCGCGAGCGCGTGGTGCACGAACGCGATGCGCATCGTGTGGGGTGGCCAACCGCGCCGGGTGTCCTTGTCGAGCCCCATGCCGCGCAGGAGCCCCGTCCACCCGGTCGCGAGCGCGATGATCGGCAGCAGCGACGTCAGGTCGAGCACGTCGCTCGGCACCGCCGCCGCGAGCAAGAGCCCGAGCACCAGGTACTCGACCCCCGGCAACACGAGGAACCGCGTCTGGAGCTGATCGACGACGAAGTGCGCGAGCAGGTACGCCCCCGCGACCCCGAGGAGCAGCAGCACGACCGTCAGCGTGGTCCCGTCGTCGGCGCCCCCACCCGCCGCGAACGCGCGCGTCGGCGCGAGCGCGAGCCCGACGAGGGCGAGCACCGCGGTCGCGAGCACGGACCGGAGCGAGGACGAGACACGCATCGGAGAGTCGGCGAGTCTCGCACGCGAGCCCCGAGGGGGCGAAGAAAGAGGGCCCCGGCTGTCCGCGCGTGAGGACTGCTGGGTGAAGCCCGTTCGTCCAAACCGCGACGAGCGCGACGTTTGCCTCCGTCGCGCGTCCGACGCCGTACGCGCGGACGCCTGGTTGCCGCTCAGACCCGAGCGACCTGCTACAACCGCTCGGTGACTCGACACCTCGGGCTGTGTCTGGCGGGCGGCGGCATCACCGGCGCGATGTACGAGGTCGGCGTCCTGGCGGCGCTCGACGAGGCGTTCGAGGACCTGAGCGTCAACGGCTTCGACGTCTACGTGGGCGCCGCGTCCGGCAGCGTCGTGGCCACCGGGCTCGCGGCGGGTATCCCGGCCGCGCGCATGTACCGCGCGCTGCTCGATCCGATGGACGACTTCTTCCCGCTGCAGCGCCAGCACCTGATGCAGCTCGACGCGAAAGAAGTGCGCCGCGTGGCCAGCTCGGTCGCGGGCGCCCTGCGACGCGTGCTCGGCTCCATCACGAGCAAGCCCCTCGCGGTGGATCTCTGGAACGAAGTCGATCGCTTCTGGGATTCGCTCCCCGCCGGTTTCTTCACCACCGATCCCTTCGAACAATTCTTCTTCGAGTTCCTCGTGCGGCGCGGGCTGCCGAAGTCGTTCGCGGAGATGCCGCGCAAGCTTCTCCTCGTCGCCAACGACCTCGACGTCGGCGACCGCGTGACCTTCGGACCGGGAGGCGATCTCGAGCACGTGCCGATCGCCAAGGCGGTCGCCGCCTCGATGGCCACGCCGCTGCTCTTCGCGCCGGTCCGCATCGACGGGCGCGACTTCGTGGGCGGCAGCCCAGGCGAGGCCGGTCACGTCGACGTCGCGGTGAAGCAAGGCTGCGATCTCGTGCTCGTGATCAACCCGATGGTTCCGGTGCGCGTCGATCCGCTGCAGCCCGGCGTGCCGACCGGACACGGCCCGAAGAAGCGTGTCCGCGACAAGGGCATGCTCTGGGTCTACTCGCAGAACTGGCGCATCGTCACCGAGGCACGCCTGCAGAAGGGCCTCGCGGCGTACCGCGCGGAGCACCCGGAGGTCGAGATCCACCTCGTGGAGCCCGAGCGCACGGACGCGGCGATGTTCATGCATTCCCCCATGAATTTCGCGGCACGGCGGGCGATCCTCGAGGACGGCTACAAGAGCACCTGGGCGATGCTGCGCGACGACGCGAGCCCGCTGCGGCAGAGCCTCGTGAGCGCCGGCTTCGTACCGAAGAGCTGAGGTTCGCACCAACGACTGCCGCGCAGCGCGTGGCTGTGCTTCCGGGTCCGCGGGGTCAGCCGCGGACTCGCCCCACGCGTCGTCGGCGTGCCGCTCGTGAGACACACCGTTGCGTCGACCGAGCCACCGAGGCCCGGCGGCGAGCGCAAACCCCCGAGTGGAAACCCGGCACTCGAAAAAAAAGATCGCACGCCATCGTACGTGTCGGTCTCGGCGGACGGCGGCGATCGAACGCGGTGCGCTCGCTGCACGCATGCGGACCGCTCCGTCACGGCGCGTCTCCGCGCTCGGACGCGCACTCTCTGCGCGCCGCGCCCACCTCGAAAAACTCGCGTCACGCCCGTTGTCGGAGCGACGTCTTCGGAGGAATAGTGTGCGCGCGCGCTCCGTCGGAGCGCACCTCGTCGACCCGGGGGGAATCCGGAGAGACGCCCTTGCTGGACCTACATCGCCGTTTGTTTCACGTCGTTCCCGACGTGGTCGTGCAACTGAAGCAGGCCAACCGTCGGGAGATCGCCCCACTTCTCGTGGAGCTCTTCCGTCGCGCCCGCGACTCCTTCGAGCTCTTCGAAGGAGGCCTCGAAGCCCTGGCCGCGGGCGCGCTCGACCCTGCAGAAAAAGAAGCCTTCCTGTCTGCGCTCCGTCGTCGACTCGACGACGCGCACGGCGCGCTGGTCGCGCTGGAGGACGCCATGTCCGAGCACGGGCTCGTCTGGATGGACGAAGAGCTCGGGCTCCTGCTGGCGCGCAGCACCGACATGCTCTCGCGCGGCGGCCTCACCCTGGACGACGAGCAGGGGCAGTACCGCGACGCGACCTCGTTCGGGAGCGGCACGGGCCTCGAGATCGCGGTGTCGCGCGCGCGTGACGTGCGGCTCGATCGCCAGCTCGCCCGGCGCGCGCTGCTCGAACGCGTGCGCATGGACGACCTCGTAGGCTGAAGAAAAAGCTCGGCCGTTCCGACCGCATCCCGCACTCCTCGACCGGCGACACAAAGAAGAATCCCCAGGGACGCCGTCGGGTTCGGGACGACGGCGGCCCTGGGGATCACCGGGAGAGAAGACAAGATAAGAGTGTGCGGATTTTCGGGATTCGGGAGTGCTTCGTCACGAAATAGGCTCGGCGCGGGCACCCCAGGTCGGGATTGGGATCGGGATGTGCGGAGACCTGGAGCGCCCGCTCTGGCCGAGAGAGTTGGAAGTCGAACTTCCAGCTCGCAGCTTTGGTACCGCGTGTACGCGACCTACGCATTGAGGGCCCTCACTCCATGAACGGGTCTGACCCACCGATTTCCGGGCTGGGGGCCGCGTCCCCCGAATCGTCGCAGAAATCATTGGGGTTTTCGGTGGTTCACCCGTTGCTCCAGCGCATCGTCATGCGAGCAATCCAGGCGTCGTTGGCCTTGGTGTGTGCGTTCGGGTGGGGTTGCGGAGACGGAATGGCGTCGAGCTCCGGCCGCGACGCGGGCCGCGCCGACGCGGGTCGCCCCCCGGATGCGGGTGCTGGCACCGATGCAGGATTTTCCGAAATGGATTCGGGTGCTTCCGTGGACGCTGGCACCCCCGAGGGTTGCGAGGGCGGTCCACTGGAGCTCCCGATCGCGGGCTGCCGGCCCGAGCCGCTCCCTTCGACGGGCGATCCCTACGAAGACTGCGTCCGCCGCATCAACCAGCTCCGCTGGGAGTGCCAATGCCTCCCCCCGCTCACGCGGTGGACCGAAGGCGAAGCCTGCGCCGACGAGCACGCGGAGTACGACGCGAACGGCGCCGGTCCTCACGGCGGATTCCGCGACGGCATCTGCAGCCCCGGGGGTCGTGGCCAGAACGAGTGCCCGGGCTGGGGCTCGGTTCCGCAAGTGATCGGCGGCTGCCTCCAGCAGATGTGGGACGAAGGCCCCGGTGAGCCCTTCATCGAGCACGGCCACTACATCAACATGACCAACCCCGCCCACTCGCGTGTGGCTTGTGGCTTTCACACCACGGATGGTGGTGAGGTTTGGGCGATTCAAAACTTCCAATGAGCCCGTGACGAACCGTTCCTCGTGGCGCGACCGACCGGGGCGAACCGACGACCACGACGGTGACGGCGAGCGCCGCACGGATTCGTTTTGGCGTCGGGGCGAGTCGTCGAGCGCTTTGGGTCACCGACCGTCGACCGTGGTGAGCGCGACGAAGACATCGACCCCAACGCATCCACCGAACGCATCGCGATGCGCGCCGTGATTGCCACTCGCGCCGTCGGAGCGGCATCCTCCCCGGATGCGCACCGTGCACGGCTCGTGTCCTCTCTGCGAGGCGATGTGTGGCATCGAGGTCGACGTCGATCGGGAGCGCGTGATCGCCATCCGCGGCGACGAGCGTGATCCCTTCAGCCGCGGCCACGTCTGCCCGAAGGCGTTCGCGCTGAAGGATCTCCACGAAGATCCCGATCGCCTCCGCCGCCCGATGCGACGCGTCGGCGATCGCTGGGAGCCGATGGAGTGGGACGACGCGATCGCGTTCGCGGCCGATCGCATCGCGGAGGTCCAAGCCAAACACGGGCGCGACGCGTTCGGCGCCTACCTCGGCAACCCCACCGCCCACAACCTCGGCGCGATCGTCTTCGCGCCGCTCGTGCTCAAGTCGCTGCGCACGAAGAACCGGTTCAGCGCGACCAGCGTCGACCAGCTCCCCCACATGTTCGCGAGCTACTTCGCGCTCGGGCACCAGCTCCTCTTCCCGATCCCGGACCTCGACCGCACCGACTTCTTCCTCGCCTTCGGCGCGAACCCCCTCGCCAGCAACGGCAGCATCATGACCGCCGGCGACGTGCGTGGACGCCTGCGCGCGATCCGCGATCGCGGCGGCCGCGTGGTCTACGTCGATCCGCGCCGCACCGAGTCGGCCAAGAGCGCGGACGAGCACGTCTTCGTCCGCCCCGGCACCGACGCCTGGGTCCTGCTGGCGATGCTCCACGTGATCTTCGCCGAGGGTCTCGTGAAGCTCGGCAAGATGACGCCCCACGTCGAGCGTCTCGACGTGCTCGAGGCGGTGACCAAGGCGTTCCCTCCCGAGCGCGCGGAGCGCGTCAGCGGCGTGCCGGCCGAGACGATTCGACGTTTGTCCCACGAGCTCGCATCCGCAAAACACGGTTTGATCTACGGCCGCGTCGGCGCCTGTGTCCAGGAGATGGGCGGCCTCGCGGCGTGGGCGATCCTCGCGCTCAACGTCGTCACCGGACACTTCGACGAGCCGGGCGGCGTGATGTTCCCCGAGCCGGCGGTCGACGTCATCCGCGGCGGCGCGGGCGTCGGCATCGGACGCGGCAGCTTCGGCCGCTGGAAGAGCCGCGTGCGCGGTCTGCCCGAGTTCGGCGGCGAGCTCCCGGTCGCGTGTCTGGCCGAAGAGATCCTCACCCCCGGCGACGGACGCATCCGCGGCCTCCTCACGATCTGCGGCAACCCCGTGCTCTCGACGCCGAACGGCGCGCAGCTCGAGAAGGGCCTCGCGGAGCTCGAGTTCATGGTCTCGGTCGATCCCTTCGTGAACGAGACCACGCGCCACGCGCACCTGATCCTGCCGCCGGTCTCGCCCCTGCAGCGCGATCACTACGACATGGTCTTCCACGCCGTCGCGGTGCGAAACACGGCGAAGTGGTCGCCCGCCGCGCTCCCGCGCGAGCCCCACGAGCGCGACGACGGGCAGATCCTCTCCGCGCTCCTCGAAGCGATCGAGACGCGCCGCGGTCGCTTCTCTCAGCGCGCCGTCCAAGCCTCGGTGCTGCGTCGCCTCGGCGCCAAACGCGTCGTCGACGTCGGCCTGCGCGCGGGCCCCTACGGACGCGGCGTCGCCGGCTACACCCTCGGCGCCAAGGGCCTCGAGCGCTCGAGCGGCGACCTCTCGCTCGCGAAGCTGGAGCAGGCGCCCCACGGCCTCGACCTCGGACCGCTGCGCCCCACGATGCCCGAGCGCCTCCCGAAGCGCGACGGGCGCCGCTACGTCGACCTCGCGCCCGCGATCCTCGTCGCCGATCTCCCGCGCCTGGACGCCCGCGAGGACGAGCTCGCGCGTACGGAGACGCTCCGCCTCATCGGCCGGCGTCAGCTCCGCAGCAACAACAGTTGGATGCACAACGCGCCGCAGCTCATGAAGGGCCGCGACCGCTGCACGCTCCTCATGCACCCCGACGACGCGAAGACCCGCCAGATCGAGCACGGCGCCACCGTGCGAGTCCGCTCCCGCGTCGGCCAAGTCGAGGTGAAGGTCGAGCTCACCGACGACGTGATGCCGGGGGTGGTGAGCCTCCCCCACGGCTTCGGCCACCACCGCGCCGGCGCGAAGCTCCGCGTCGCCGCCGAACAACCCGGCGTGAGCCTCAACGACCTCACCGACGACCGCGCCCTCGACGCCCTCACCGGCACCGCCGTGCTCAACGGAACCCCGGTCGAGGTCGTCCGAGTCTGACCCCTCGCATCACGTTGCGCGAAGCCACACGTGCACCTCGCGCCCGAGGTCCTCGATCAGCGCGCGAAGAGCGTGGAGCTGCGCCACCAACTCTTCGGCTCCGACCGATTCGAAGTTGGCGAAGTCGGTGACGAGGGGCGTCATCTTCGGCACGACCGGGTACCCGAGGCCGTGCAGCATCATGAGCGAACGGATCAGAGTCGAGAGCTCTTGCTGGAGCGTCCAGAGCGCGTCCTCTTGGTGCGCGATCCAGCGCTCCAACCGGTCCTCGACCGCCGCGCCCGCGAAGGCGCGACCGAGCGGACCCGCCACGCCCGATGCCACGAAGCCGACGACCGCGGCGTCCGTCGCATGAGCTCGGAGGGCTTGTCCCAGCGCGACTTCTCCTCGACCACACTCGAGCAGACACGCGTACGTGCGATCGATCGCGCCGGTCACGCGCGTAAACGCTTCCTCGCGCGACGGTGGTGCGGGGAACAATCCGTGGTTTTCGCCGCGCGCCAGACACTCCGCGCTGCACACGGGGTGGTCGTAGACCCACGCGTGAAGCGCGGAGATCGACGTGGGAGTCGAACAACACGCGCAGGGGAAGAACATCGTCTACCGCGGTTACGACACTCGGGGAGCACCGTCAAACGCGCGGTTCGACCGGTGCCGTGCAGCCCGAGAGGCAGCGACCGATCACCCGCGTTCGCCTCAGCCCTTCGCCTCCCACGGCACCGGGTACGCGTAGGGCGTCATCGGGCGCTGCGGCTTCGCCTGCAGCTCGAGCTCTTCGACCAGCAGCGCGGGCGCGATCGTCGTGACCGGCACGTAGCCGCTCTCCGCGCCGCACCACGAGTTGTCGACCTCGCGCCGCTTGCTCGCCGCCACGATGCCGCCGATCGCGTTGAGCGGCGTCCCCACGAAGTCCACGCCCCGCACGAGCTCCTGCCGCCCGTCCGGGTACACGCGCGCCGCCAGATCGATCTCGCCGAGGAACGCCTGGAAGTCGTAGCTCTCGGTCGTCGTTTCTCCGCCGTACGCGTCGAGAATCCGGATTCCGTAGGGCACGTTCTGCCTTTGAATCTCGGCCAAGAACAGGTGCCAGAGCTCATCGTCCGAGAGCCCGTGCGGCGTCTCGACGATCGTCACGCCCATGCGGCTGACCGGTCGCTGGTGATACGCCGCGCGCCCGTGCCCGTTGCTGCGGTGCCGCTTTGAAAGCGGCGTTCGGCCGGTGAGGAAGCCCGCGAGCACTCCGTCTTGAATGAGCGTCGCCGACTGCGAAGGCACCCCCTCGTCGTCGTACGCGTACGCCCCGACGAGCGACTGCCCCTCGAAGCGCTGCAGCGTCGGATCGTCGCGCAGCGAGAGCCCCGGCAGGACGATCTCTTCCCCCACCGCGTCGCGGAACGTCTGCCCTTCGCCCTCCGACAAGAGACGGTTTCCTTCGAGTCGGTGCCCCACCGCCTCGTGGATGAGCAGCCCGGCCGGCTTCGGATCGAGCAACACCGGGCCCGAGAACGCGCGCAACACCGGCGCCTTCGCGAGCGCGGCCGCGCGCTTGTGCAGCCGCAGCGCCTCCGCCTTCACCGCCGCGACGTCCGGCAGCTCGCGCTCATCCGTGACGAACCACGTCTTGGTTTGCGGGAAGCCGATGCCCTCCGGTGACAGATACCAGAAGTGCAGCTCCACCACGCGGTACGGCTTCGTGTGCACGAGCCGCGTGCCCTCCGAGCTCACGAACACTCGCACCGCGTTGATCGCACTCATCCGCACGTGGGCGTCGCGCACGAAGGGCAGCGGCTTCAGCGCCGCGCTCGCCTTCAACACGAGCTGCATCGCGGCTTCGCGATCGAACGCCGGCAGCTTCCCGAAGCGCACGTCGTCGATCGCGTCGCGCTTCTCGAAGCTCGGGATCGCGGCGTGCTCGTCGCGAAAGTTCAGCTCCACCGCGCGCTTGTGCAGGAAGTCGTCGCAGGCCTCGCGGAACTTCGCTTCCGTCAGTCGCCAGAGCGCGAAGCGCAGCCCGTCGTCGCTGCCCGCGATCGGTAAGCGCACGAGCTCGTTGGACTCGAGCTCGTTGATCTCCTCGCGCAGCCCGCCGCTCTTCACCTGGTCGCGGCGGTACGAGCCCACCCGCACGTCCGCGTAGCAGCTCCGCCGGACCTCGTGGAAGTCCATCGTGAGCGCGCCGAACTTCGCCTCGACGCGGTGCTCCTCGTCGTGGCGCACGAGGTAGCTGAGGAAGTACGGCTTCGGGTGCCGCGGGATGCGCATCTGCGCCATCGCGCGCGTGCATTCCTCGCGCAGCACCTCGGCCAATCGAACGGCTTCACCACGATTCACGAACACCTCGAGAGAAGAGACGACTCGAGAGATGAGACGCGCGTGTCACGCGTGGCGTGACGAGCTCGAACCCTCGCGCGTCGAAGCCACCCGCGTCCACTCGGAATCCGCGCCGCACACGGCGACCGCGACCGACTCCGGAGCCGACGGAACGAAGAGAGCCCGCCGGCAATCCGACGGGCCCACTCGGGAGCGCGATCGCGCTCATTCGTCGGCGGCGGCGGCTTCTTCGGCCGGCTCGTCGACCACGGCCGACTTCTCGCTGCCCACGAGCTCGATCACCGAGATCGGCGCGCCGTCGCCCTTGCGGCGCTGGAGCTTGACGATGCGCGTGTAGCCACCGCCCTTGCCTTCCTTGGCGCGGCCGACGTAGCGCGGCGCGATCTCGTGGAAGAGCTTCCACACGAGATCGACCTCTTCGGCGGTCGCCTCGTCGATGGTCTTCGCCATCGTCTTCGGAAGGAACTTCGCGACCTCGCGCTGTGCGTGGACGCGGGCGCCGATCACGCGCTGACGCTCGGCGTCGTCCGTGATGCGACCGATGTCGACCGTGAGGTCGTCACCGAGGCGCACGGCGCGCGAGATCAGACGCTCCACGATGCGGCGGAGCTCCTTGGCCTTCGCGTCCGTGGTGCGGATGCGCTCGTGCAGGACGAGGTTGCCCGCGAGGTTGCGAAACATCGCGCGGCGGTGAGAGGTGTTACGGCCGAACTTCCGGCCAGCCTTGAGGTGTCGCATCGTCCTACTCCGTCGGCGCGCTCCGCCGACTCTGCCAACCGGGTCGGCGGGGTCAGCCGCCGACTCTCTTCCGGGCCGCGGCCTCGCCGCGGGTTGATTCTCAGATTCGTGGCCCTCTTCGCGAGAGGGCGGAGGACGGCGCCTCGGTCACGTGGACTCGAGGCGCCTCGGGGGCTCAGGCGGTCGCCTGCTGCTGCTTCCAGCGCTCCAGCATGCCGGGCCAGCTGTCGATCTTCATGCCGAGCGACAGGCCCATGTCGGCCAGGATCTCCTTGATCTCCTTGAGCGACTTCCGGCCGAAGTTCTTCGTCTTCAGCATCTCGGCTTCCGTCTTCTGGACGAGCTCGCCGATGAGGTGGATGTTCGCGTTCTGGAGGCAGTTCGCCGAGCGAACCGAGAGCTCGAGCTCTTCCACGGAGCGGAAGAGGTTCTCGTTGAGGGGCTCCTCCTCCTCCTCGAACTCGACCGGATCTTCCTCTTCCTCGAAGTTGATGAAGATCGTGAGCTGGTCCTTGAGGATCTTCGCCGCGAACGCGACCGCGTCCTGCGGGTGGACCGCGCCGTTGGTCCAGACCTCGAGGGTGAGCTTGTCGTAGTCGGTCTGCTGACCGACACGGGCGTTGGTCACCGTGTAGTTGACCTTGCGGATCGGCGAGAAGAGCGCGTCGATGGGCACCGTGCCGATGCTCATGCCGGGCGTCTTGTTGCGCTCGGCGGCCACGTAGCCGCGGCCCACGTTGATCGTGAGCTCCGCCGAGAAGCGGCCGCCCTTGGCGACCGTGCAGATCACGTGATCCGGGTTGAGGATCTCGATCTGATCGTTGGTCTGGATGTCGCCGGCCTTGACCTCGCAGGGGCCTTCCTTGTCGATGCGCACGACCTGGGTCTTGGCCGAGTGCGTCTTCACGACGACTTCCTTGAGGTTCAGGATGATCTCCGTCACGTCCTCGACGACGTCGGGGACGGAGGTGAACTCGTGGAGCGCGCCGTCGATCTTGACGGCCGTGATCGCGGCGCCCTGAAGCGACGAGAGCAACACGCGGCGGAGCGAGTTTCCGATCGTGAGACCGAAGCCGCGCTCGAGCGGCTCACACACGAACTTGCCGTACGTACCGGTCAGCGAGTCCTGCTCGACGGGAACGGACTTCGGACGGATCAGCTCACGCCAGTTGCGTGCGACGAGGGTCGGGGTGCTCATTCAATCGCTCTCCTAGCAACTCCGAGGGACCATATTCCCCCTCGGTAGCCGCGTTTCAATCGGCGAAGATTCTCGGTGTCGACGTGTGAGAGAGCAAGAAAGCTCCCGACGTCGGGCTCGCGTCGAGGCGAGCAAGCAGGAAGCGGCGCGAGCGCTCGCGTGCGAAGGGCACCGACGTCGTCTCGACGCGGTGCCCACGCAGGCTCAGACGCGGCGGCGCTTCGGCGGGCGGCAGCCGTTGTGCGGGATCGGCGTGACGTCGCGGATGAGCGTGACGCGCATGCCGACGTTCTGGAAACCACGCAGCGCGGACTCGCGACCGGCGCCGGGGCCCTTCACGAAGATCGCCACGGTGTTCATGCCGAGGTCGGCGGCCTTGCGACCCGCGTCCTCCGCCGCGAGCTGCGCCGCGAACGGCGTGCTCTTGCGCGAGCCCTTGAAGCCCTTCGCGCCCGCGCTCGACCAGGACACCGCGTTGCCGCTCAGGTCCGTGATCGTGACGATCGTGTTGTTGAAGGTGCTCTGAATGTGAGCGATGCCGCTCGTGACGGTCTTCTTGACCTTCTTCTTGCCGCGCGCGGTCTTCGCACCCGCCGCCGCCGTCGTCTTTGCCTTGGCCATGTCGTCTTACTCCGGTCGCCGTCGAATCACTTCTTGCGGGTGGGCGCGCCACGACGCGGGCCCTTGCGGGTACGCGCGTTGGTGTGCGTGCGCTGGCCACGGACCGGGAGACCACGGCGGTGGCGGAGGCCGCGGTAGCAGCCGAGATCCATGAGGCGCTTGATGTGCAGCGTCACCTCGCGGCGGAGGTCACCCTCGACCTTGAAGTGCTGGTCGATGGTCTCGCGGATCTTGCGGACCTCGGCGTCGTCCAGGTCGTCCGCCTTCTTGCTCTCGGGGATGCCCGTGAGCTCGCAGATGCGCTTCGCGCGGTCCGGACCGATGCCGTAGATGTACTGCAGCGCGATGACCGTGTGCTTCCGGCCGGGGAGATCGACGCCTGCGATGCGTGCCATGACTCTTTGCCTTCTTCGTTCCAGCGCCCCGCCCGAAGGGGGGGAAAACATCTTCAGAGCTTCGTGAGGATTCGACCGCGAGAGGGGTCGTAGCTCGAGAGGCTCACGCGAACTCGGTCACCCGGGAGCAGCTTCACCGTCACCCGCTTGGCCTGCGACGTGAGGCCGGCTCGAACTTCGGTGCCGTCGTCCAACCGCACTCGGAAGAGCATCTTGGGCAACGTCTCTTGGACCGTTCCCTCGATGTCGGCGGCTGAACCCGCCGACCGGGCCACGCCGTCTTTCCCGGTCATGCCCCAATCGCTTCTCGAATCCTCTGGGTGATTTCGTCCAACTCGCCGAGCCCGTCGACTCGTGCGACCAGCCCGCGCTTCTCGTAGTAGGGGAGCACGGGCTCGGTGTCCCGCCGGTAGCTCTGGTCCCGCGTCCGAACGACCTCTTCGGTGTCGTCCTTCCGCTGTTCGACCGTGATCCCCGGGGGGGGCGGATTATAGCGGACGTGATAGACCTGTCCAGTGGCAGGATCGACACGTCGGCCGGTGATGCGGTCGAGGATGTCCTCCACCGCGAGATCGATCACGACGACCTTGTGGATCGAACGCCCGAGGCGCGCCAGCAAGTCGTCGAGCGCTTGGGCCTGCGCCTGAGTGCGCGGGAATCCGTCGAAGATCGCGCCCTTCGCGGCGTCCGGCTTGCCGAGCCGATCCGCGAAGAGGTCGATCACCAGCGAATCCGGCACGAGCTGTCCCTTGGACATGTACTCGTCGAACTTCTTCCCGAGCTCCGTGCCCGCCTTCCGCTCGGCGCGCATGAGATCGCCGGTCGAGATCTGCGGGACGCCGAGGAGCTCGACGAGGCGCTGAGCCTGCGTGCCCTTCCCTGCGCCGGGCGGTCCGAAGAGAACGAGGTCCATGATCACTCAGCTCCGTCGAGCGCGGATGCGCGGGCCGGTCGGTCCGGTGAGGCCTTCGTAGTGGCGCGTGATGAGGTGCGACTCGACCTGCTGCGCGGTGTCGAGCGCGACGCCGACCACGATCATGAGCGAGGTGCCGCCGAAGTAGAACGGAACCTGGAACTCGGACTGCAGAAGCGTCGGCACGGTGCAGACCGCCGCGACGTACGCCGCGCCACCGACCGTGATGCGCGTGAGCACGCGGTCGATGTAATCCGCCGTCGCCTTGCCCGGGCGGACCTGCGGGATGAAGGCGTTCTGCTTCTTGAGGTTCTCCGCCATGTCGACGGGCTGAATCGTGACCGCGGTGTAGAAGAAGCAGAAGAAGATGGTCAGACCCGCGAAGACCACGAGGTAGATCCACGCGTTCGGGCCGGAGGGCTGCAGGTGGTTGTTGAGCCACGTCATGCCCGGCACGCCGAGGTTCGCGAGGGTCATCGGGAACATCAACAGCGACGACGTGAAGATCGGCGGGATGACGCCGGCCATGTTCACGCGGAGCGGGAGGTGCGAGCGCTGGCCGCCGAACATCGTCCGACCGACCATGCGCTTGGCGTAGGTGATCGGGATGCGGCGCTGGGCGCGCTCGAAGAACACGATGGTCGCGGTCACGCCCGTCGCGATGGCGACGATCATGAGGAGATCGATCGGGAGGAGCTGCTCGTTCTCCACGAGCGCGATCGTCTGGAAGAGCGCGTCGGGGAGGCCCGCGACGATGCCCGCGAAGATGATCAGCGAGATGCCGTTGCCGATGCCGCGCTCGGTGATCTGCTCGCCGAGCCACATCAGGAACGCGGTGCCGGTGGTGAGCGCGAGCACGGTCATCAAGCGGAAGCCCCAGCCCGGATCCGCGACGACGTCGGCGCCTCCGGACTCGGCCGAGCCGTTGAGGCCCTCGAGGTACATCGCGATGCCGAAGCCCTGCACGATGCTGAGCAGGATCGTGCCGTAGCGCGTGTACTGGTTGATCTTCCGCTGGCCCGCTTCGCCTTCCTTGCGGAGCTCTTCGAGCGGCTTCACCACCACGCTCATCAGCGAGAGGATGATGCTCGCGGACACGTACGGCATGATGTTCAAAGCGAAGATCGAGAGCTGCTCGAGCGCTCCTCCGCTGAACAAGTTGAACATGCCGAGGAAGGTGCCGGACTGGTTCTGGACCACCTTCCGCATCACGTTCCGGTTCACACCGGGCGTGGTGACGAAGATGCCGACCCGATAGACGGCCAGCATCGCCAGCGTGAAGAGGATCCGCCGACGGAGCTCCGGAATCTTGGCGATGTTCGCGAGGGCGCTCATGAGGGCTCACCACATAGCCGCGAATCGAGCGGCGCGCACGCGATCACGTGCGCGCTCCATCTCGTCGCGACCGGGAGGCACGCAGCCTCCCCGAAGGACGGTCGAATGGGGCCGGGTTTCGCGAGGATCGCTCGCGTGCGTCGGCCCGAAGCAGGAGGCCCGCCGAGTCGATCGGCGGGCCCCGTCTGGCTCAGGCGAGGACCTCGACGGTCCCGCCGGCCTTCTCGATCTTCTCCTTCGCGCTCGCGCTGAACGCGTGGAGCTTGATCGTGAGGGCCTTGTCGATCTCGCCGTTGCCGAGGACCTTCACCACGTCGACGGCGCGCTTGAGCAGGCCGGTCGACTTGAGGGCCTCGACGTCGACCGTGGCGCCGGCGTCGAAACGCGCCGCGAGCTCGTCGACGTTGAAGACGGCGACGGTCTTCGCGAGCGTGTTCTTGAAGCCACGCTTCGGGAGGCGGCGGAAGAGCGGCGTCTGACCACCCTCGAAGCCGATCTTCCCGAAGTTGTTGCCGTGACGGGCCTTCTGGCCCTTCATGCCCTTGCCCGCGGTCTTGCCGAGGCCCGAGCCGATGCCGCGACCCTTGCGCTTCTTCTTCTTGACCGCACCCGCCGGCGGCGAGAGCCGCGAGAGGATGGGGACGTACGTCTCTTCGTCAGCCATGGGACTGTTCCTTCGATCGCCGGCTCAGCCGGCGACCTCCTCCACCGTCACGAGGTGGAGCACCTTCTTGATCATCCCGCGGAACGCCGGCGTGTTGTCCACGACGACGCTGCGGTGGAGCCCACGAAGGCCGAGGCCCACGAGGATCTTTTCCTGCTTCTCCGGCCGCCCGATCGTGCTCTTGATCTGGGTGACCTTCAGCTTCGCCGAGGAGCTCACGCCTTCACCTCTTCTTGGAGGTCCTTGCCGCGGCGGGCCGAGACCATGCCGATGTCCTCGAGCTGGCGAAGCGCATCGACCGTCGCGCCGAGGACGTTGTGCGGGTTCGTGGTGCCGATGATCTTCGCGAGGACGTCCTTGACGCCCGCCGCTTCGAGCACCGCGCGCATCGCGCCGCCGGCGATCACGCCGGTGCCGTTCGACGCGGGGCGGAGGAACACGCGACCGGCGCCCGAGTGACCGTGCACCGTGTGCGGGATCGTGCGGCCGACGAGGGGGACGCGGAAGAGCGCCTTCTTCGCCTGCTCGTTGCCCTTGCGGATCGCGTCCGGGACTTCGTTGGCCTTGCCGAGGCCGACCCCGACGTGACCCTTGCCGTCGCCGACGACGACGAGCGCCGAGAAGCTGAAGCGCTTGCCGCCCTTCACGACCTTGGCGACTCGGTTGATGTAGATGACGCGCTCGGTGAGGTCCTCGAGCTGACTCGCGTCGATGTTGGCGTCTTGGTAAGCCATCGCGTCCTCAGAAGTTCAGGCCGCCTTCGCGGGCCCCGTCGGCCAGCGCCTTGACGCGACCGTGGTAGATGTAGCCGTTGCGGTCGAAGACGACCTTCTCGATGCCCTGCTCGACCGCGGCCTTCGCGATGGCGACGCCGATGGCCTTCGCCTCGGCGGTCTTGTCGCCGTCGATGCCGAAGCCCTTCGTGGTGGTCGACGTCGACACGAGCGTCTTGCCCGTCGTGTCGTCGATGACCTGCGCGTAGATGTGCTTCGCGCTGCGGAAGACCGAGAGACGCGGGCGCTCGCCCGTGCCGAAGACCTTCTTGCGGATGCGCCGCTTGCGGCGGGCGCGGCCGGTGACGTTCGTATCCATGGCGCCTACCTCACTTCTTCCCGGACTTGCCCGCCTTTTCGCGGATCTTCTCACCGGTGTAACGAACACCCTTGCCCTTGTAGGGCTCGGGGGGCCGCTGCGAGCGGATGTGCGCCGCAACCTGACCCAGGAGATCCTTGTCCACCGACTCGAGGTGGACGCGGGGGAACTTCGTGCCCGCCATGTCGATCTGCTCGACCTTGACCGACACGACCGGCGGGATCGGGAGCTCCGGCTGGTGCGAGAGTCCGACGGTCATCTTGAGGATGCCGTTGTTGAACTCCGCGCGGTAACCGACGCCGCGGAAGTCGAGCGAGACCTTGTAACCCTCGCTGACGCCCGTGACCATGTTCTGGAGCAGCGCGCGGGTCAGACCCTGGTACTGCGTGCCGAACTTGCCGCTGCCCTCGGCGGGAGCGACCGTGACCGTGCCGTCCTTCTGCTCGAGGACGACCTCGGGGCGGAGGACGCGAACGACCTCACCCTTGCTGCCCTTGACGGTCAGCTTGCCACCGTCGACGGCGACCGTGACGCCCTTCGGGATCGTCACCGGCTTCTTGCCGTTGCGGGACTGCTTCTGCTGTGCCTGTTCGGTAGCCATCACCAAACCTCGCAGATCACCTCGCCGCCCACGCCCTTGGCGCGCGCGTCGCGGTCGGTCATGACGCCCGAGGACGTCGAGAGAATCGCGATCCCGAGGCCGTTGTGCACGGTCGGGACCTTGTCGCTGCCCACGTAGAGACGGCGACCCGGGCGGCTGCTGCGGCGGATGCCGACGATGGCGCCCGCGCGGCCGCGGCCGTATCGGAGGAACACGGTGATCGTCTTTTCACCGACCTCGTAGTCGGTGACGTAACCCTCTTCCTTGAGGATCTTGGCGATGCTGAGCTTGAGCTTGCTGAGCGGGATCTCCGCGCGGTCCAACTTCGCGAGCGAAGCGTTGCGCAGGCGCGTCAGCATGTCGGCGATGGGATCGGTCATCATGGCGAAAAACCTCGACTCACTTCCGGAACGGCATTCCAAGGCCGCGGAGTAGAGCGCGCGCCTGCTCATCCGTCGTGGCCGTGGTGACGAACGAGATGTTCATGCCCTTGATCTTGTCGACCTTGTCGTAGTCGATCTCGGGGAAGATGATCTGCTCGCGAATGCCGAGCGTGTAGTTGCCGCGGCCGTCGAACGCCTTGGGGCTGACGCCCTTGAAGTCACGAGTGCGCGGGAGCGCGAAGGTGACGAGGCGGTCGAGGAACTCCCACATGCGATCCTGGCGGAGCGTCACCATCACGCCGATCGGCATGCCCTGGCGGAGCTTGAAGCCGGCGATCGACTTGCGCGCCTTCGTGACGACCGGCTTCTGACCGGTGATCGCGCCGAGCTCGACCTGGGCCGACTCGATGATCTTGGCGTTCGCGACGGCCTCACCGAGGCCCATGTTCACCACGATCTTCTGGAGCCGGGGCACCTGCATGGGGTTCGCGTACTGGAACTCCTTCATCAGGCCGCCCACGACCTCGTCGTGGTACATCTTCTTCAAACGGGGTACTTGCTGGGTCATTGCTTCTTCTCCGGGTTACATCCAGGCGCCGCGGGAGAACCGAAGCGACGGACCCTTTCGAGCCCCTTCGAGCCCTGGCCGCCACCGAGGTGACGTGCCGAAGGATCCGTCGCGATGCTTCCGCCCTGGATGGGCCGGGGCGAGATCGACGATCGACCTCGCCTGAGTTGGTTTCAGTCGAGGACCGCGCCGCTCTTCACGGCGACGCGGACCTTCTTGCCGTCCTTCTCGCCCGCACGAACGCGCGTCGGCGTGTTCGTCTGCGGGTCGACGATCATCACGTTGGAGGCGTCGATCGGCGCTTCCTTCTCGATGATCCCGGCTTCCTTGAACTTCTTCGGGCTCTGGTGCCGCTTCATCACGTTCACGCCTTCGACGAGAACGCGGCCCTCTTCGAGGACCTTGAGGATGCGACCCTGCTTGCCCTTGTCGCGACCGGCGACGACCTGCACGAGGTCGTCCTTCTTCAAACGGTTGCCCATCACACCACCTCGGGCGCGAGCGAGACGATCTTCATGAACTTCTTCGCGCGGAGCTCACGAGCCACCGGCCCGAAGATGCGCGTTCCGATCGGCTCGTTGTCCTTGTTGACGAGGACGGCGCTGTTCGTGTCGAACTTGATGTACGTGCCGTCGGCACGCTGATACTCGCGACGCGTCCGGACGATCACCGCGCGGGCGACGTCGCCCTTCTTCACGCGGGCCGTGGGGAGCGCCTCTTGGACGGCGACGACGATGACGTCGCCGAGTCCGGCGTAGCGACGGCGCGAGCCGCCGAGGACCTTGATGCAGGCCACCTTCTTCGCGCCGCTGTTGTCCGCGACGTCGAGAACCGATTCCATCTGAATCACGTCACACCTCCGGGGGCCGCTCGAGAACCTTGGCGAGCTCCCACCGCTTGGTGGCGCTCTTGGGCCGACACGACTTGATCGAGACCAAGTCGCCCTTGCGGGCCTCCTCGCGCTCGTCGTGCGCGTGGTACTTCTTCTTCTGCTTGACGTACTTCCCGTAGAACGGGTCGCGGAAGCGACGGATCACCTCGACGGAGATCGTCTTCTTCGCGCGCGCGGGGTTGTTCGTGTCGTTGACCACGCGGCCCACGAGACGACGGGCCCGCCCACGGCCCTCGGTTGCGTCCTGCTTTTGCTCTTCGGACATGGCTCAGCTCACTCCGACGCGGAAGCGGACTGCTTCGCGCGCTCGACGAGGATGGTCTTCACCCGAGCGATGTCGCGGCGGATCTTGGGGATCTCGCTCGTGTCGTCGAGTTGGTTCGTGTGGTTGTCGAAGCGCGCCTTCCAGAGCTTCTTGGAAAGCTCCTTCTCGAGCTCGCGGAGCTCTTCCGTGGTGCGCTCACGGATGTCGTTGGCCTTCACAGCTGCTCACTCCGCTTCATGAACTGGGTGGGGACCGGGAGCTTGTGGCCAGCGATGCGGAACGCCTCGCGCGCCATGTCCTCCGGGACGCCTTCGATCTCGTAGAGCACCTTGCCGGCCTTCACGACCGCGACCCAGAGCTCCACGGAGCCCTTTCCCTTACCCATTCGAGTCTCGAGAGGCTTCTTCGAGACCGGCTTGTCCGGGAAAACGCGAATGAAGAGCTTGCCTTGGCGCTTGACGGTGCGCTGGATGGCCATACGGGCCGCTTCGATCTGGCGCGCCGAAACGCGACCAGACTCGGTGACCTGCAGCGCGAAATCTCCGAAAGAGACGTCGCTGCCGCGGTAGGCCTTGCCGGTCATCCGGCCTTTGAACTGCTTGCGGAACTTGGTTCGCTTGGGCTGAAGCATGGCTTCCTCGCGAAATCAGCGGCCGGCGCGCGGGGCGACGCCCGGGCGACGAACCTGGGGCATGACCTCGCCCTTGAAGATCCACACCTTCAGGCCGACGGTGCCGGCGGTGGTCTTCGCGGTCGCGGTCGCGTAGTCGATGTCCGCGCGGAGCGTGTGGAGCGGAACGCGACCTTCGCGGTACCACTCGCGGCGGGCGATCTCCGCGCCACCGAGGCGACCCGTCGCCTCGACGCGGATGCCCTTCACGCCGAACTTCATCGCGGTCTGGACGGCCTTCTTCATCGCGCGGCGGAACGCCACGCGGCGCTCGAGCTGGGTCGCGATGCTCTCGGCGACGAGCTGGGAGTTCGTCTCCGCCTTGCGGACTTCCTGGATGTCCGGCGGCATCAGGTCCGACTTGGTCAGACGCTGGAGGTCGGCCTGGAGCTGCTGAACGCCGCTGCCGCCCTTACCGATGATGATGCCGGGGCGCGACGTGTAGATGATCACGCGGACGTTGCTCGCCGCGCGCTCGATCTCGATGTCGGCGATGCCCGCGTGGCTGAACTTGTCGCGAATGTACTTCTTCAGCCGAAGGTCCTCGTGGAGCCACGCCGCGTAGTTGCGGTCCTGGTACCACTTGGACTTCCACGGCTTGATGACGCCGATGCGGAAACCGTAGGGGTGGGTCTTGTGGCCCATCGTTCACTCCTGCTCGCCCACGACGATCGTGATGTGGCTCATGCCCTTCTGGATCCGCGTCGCGCGGCCCATGGCCCGCGGGCGCCAGCGGCGCATGTGCTGGTTCGGGGCCTTGTCGACGAACACCGTCTTCACGATGAGCGCGTCGAGGTCGACGCTCTCGTCCTGCTGACGAGCGTTGGCGACGGCGCTGTCGAGAACCTTGGCGACGATCTGAGCGGCGCTCTTCGGCGTCCACTTCAGCTCGTCGAGGGCGACGGCGACGTTCTTGCCACGGATCAGGTCGACGACCGTCCGGGCTTTGCGCGGCGAAATCCGCTGGAATCGGGCTTTGGCGGTAGCTTCCATGGTCGTACCTCGACCCGCGAATCGCCGCCGTCTCGTTCTCGCGTCCGTCAGGACGTCCGCCAGCCGGGCGGAAGGGTCGAAAAACCCGTGGAATCGAGGGTTGGGCGAAAGGGCGCGGGATCTAGCATGGGGTCCGCGAGCTCACAAGGATGAAGTGAGCCCGCGTGACACCAATTGGCTGATTACTTCTTGCCCTTCTTGTCCGCCTGGTGGCCGTGGAAGGTCCGGGTCGGAGCGAACTCGCCGAGCTTGTGGCCCACCATGTTCTCGGTGACGAACACGGTGACGAACTTCTTGCCGTTGTGGACGGCGAAGGTCAGGCCGACGAAGTCGGGCGTGATGGTCGAGCGGCGCGACCAGGTCTTGATCATCTTGCGGTCACCGGCCGTCTGAGCCTTGTCCACCTTGGTCGCGAGGTGGAGGTCGACGAAGGGACCCTTCTTAATCGAGCGTGCCATTACTTTTGCTTCCGCGTGCGGACGATGAACTTGCTGGTCGACTTGTTCGTGCGGGTCTTCTTGCCCTTGGCGAGCTGACCCCACGGCGAGCACGGGTGACGACCACCCGAGGTGCGACCCTCACCACCACCCATCGGGTGATCGACGGGGTTCATGACGACGCCGCGGTTGTGGGGGCGGCGTCCGAGCCAGCGCTTGCGGCCGGCCTTGCCGAGGCTGACGCGCGCGTGCTGCGCGTTGCTCACCTGACCGACCGTCGCGCGGCAGTCGAGGTGGACGAGGCGAACCTCGCCGCTCGGAAGTCGGACCTGCGCGTAGTCGCCGTCCTTCGCCATGAGCTGCGCGGACACGCCGGCCGAGCGCACGAGCTGACCGCCCTTGCCCTTCTTGAGCTCGATGTTGTGGATCATCGTGCCGAGGGGCAGGTAGCGCAGCGTGATGCTGTTGCCGGGCTTCACGTCCGCGTTGCGCGAGCTGAGGACCTGGTCGCCGACCTTGAGGCCGTCCGGCGCGAGGATGTACGCCTTCTCGCCGTCGGTGTAGTGGAGCAGCGCGAGACGCGCCGAGCGGTTCGGATCGTACTCGAGCGCGGCGACGATGGCGGGAACGCCGACCTTGCTGCGCTTGAAGTCGATCACGCGATAGTGGCGCTTGTGTCCGCCGCCCCGGAAGCGCGAGGTGATGCGCCCGTGGTGGTTACGACCGCCGCTCGACGACTTCTTCTCGACGAGCGCCTTCTCGGGGCGCTTCTTCGAGAGGTCCGAGAGATCGGCGACCTCGTAGAAACGGCGCGCCGCCGACGTGGGCTTGAACTTCTTGATGGCCATGGGATCAGGCTCCCTCGAAGAAGTCGATCGAATCGTCAGCCCCGAGGGTGACCATCGCCTTCTTCCAGTTGCGGGTCTTGAGCCGGCGGCGGCCGATGCGCTTCGGCTTGCCGCGGACGATGAGCGTGTTCACGTCGACGACGCTCACGGAGAAGAGCTCTTCCACGGCGCGCTTCACGTCGTGCTTGTTGGCTCGGAGGTCGACCTCGAAGAGGTACTGGTTCTGCTCGTCGCGGAGGCGGCTGCCCTTCTCCGTGAGGATGAGCGGACGCTTGATGACGTCGGTGGTCTGCATGTCCGGATTCCGTTCAGGCCTTGCAGCGCGCCTCGAGGGCGGCCACGGCGGACTTGGTGAGAACGAGGTGCTCGTGCCGGAGGAGGTCGTAGAGGTTGACACCCTCGGGCGGCAGGAAGCAGTGGCTCGGGAGGTTGCGCGCCGAGAGGCGGAGCATCTCGTTGTCCTTCGCGTCGACGATGATCGCGCTCTTGTCGACGTTCAGCGTCTGAAGGACCTGGGCGAGCTTCTTGGTCTTGATCTCGGGAAGCGTGAAGTCGTCGACGATGACGAGGCGGCCTTCCTTGACCTTGAGCGAGAGCGCGCTCTTCAGTGCGCCGAGGCGCATCTTGCGGGGCGGGCGGTAGGAGTAGTCGCGGGGCTTCGGACCGTGCGGGACGCCGCCGCCGACGAACTGCGTCGCGCGGATGGCGCCGTGACGGGCGCGGCCGGTGCCCTTCTGCTTGTAGAGCTTGCGGGTCGAGCCAGCGACCTCGCTGCGGCTCTTCGTCGCGTGCGTGCCGGCGCGCTTCGAAGCGAGCTGCGCCTTGAGCACGTCGTAGAGGAGACCCTCGTTGACGTCGGCGCCGAAGACGTCGTCCGAGAGATCGATCTCTCCGACGCTGTCGCGGTTCAGGTTGTAGACGGTTGCCTTGGGCATGGTGTGCCTATCCGTTCGTGGTTCGACGGACCGTTCAGGTCGTCTTGATCTCGACGTCGACGCCGGCCGACAGATCGAGCTTGGAGAGCGACTCGATCGTCTCCTGCGTGGGCTCGAGGATGTCGAGGAGACGCTTGTGCGTGCGGACCTCGAACTGCTCGCGCGACTTCTTGTCGATGTGCGGGCCGCGAAGGACCGTGTACTTGTTGATGCGCGTCGGGAGCGGGATCGGCCCCGCGACGCGAGCGCCGGTGCGCTTGGCGGTGTCCACGATCTCCGTCGCCGACTGGTCGAGGAGACGGTGATCGTAGGCCTTGAGCTTGATGCGGATCTTCATGGTGGGCCTCAGCCGAGGATCTTGGAGACGACGCCGGCGCCGACGGTGCGGCCGCCCTCGCGGATGGCGAAGCGCTGCTTCTCTTCCATCGCGACCGGCGTGATGAGCTCGACGGAGATGCGGACGTTGTCGCCCGGCATGACCATCTTCACGTCCTCGGGGAGGGCGATCGTTCCGGTCACGTCCGTCGTGCGCATGTAGAACTGCGGGCGGTAGTTCGTGAAGAACGGCTTGTGACGGCCGCCCTCCTCCTTCGTGAGGACGTAGACCTCGCCCTCGAACTTCGTGTGCGTCTTCACCGAGCCGGGGGCCGCGAGGACCTGGCCGCGCTCGACGTCTTCCTTCGCGATGCCGCGAAGCAGACAGCCGACGTTGTCGCCCGCGATGCCCTCGGGGAGGAGCTTGCGGAACATCTCGACGCCCGTGACGGTCGTCTTCTTCGGCGCCGTGAAGCCGAGGATCTCGACCTCGTCGCCGGGGTGGATCTTGCCACGCTCGATGCGGCCCGTGACGACCGTGCCGCGGCCCTTGATCGAGAACACGTCCTCGATCGCCATCAGGAACGGCTTGTCGATGTCGCGCTCGGGCGTCGGGATGTACGAGTCGACCGCTTCCATCAGCTTCTGGATCGACTTCACGCCCTCGGCGTCACCCTGGAGCGCCTTGAGCGCGCTGCCCGGGCACACCGGCGCGTTGTCGCCGTCGTAGTCGTACTTGCTGAGGAGCTCGCGGACTTCCATCTCGACCAGCTCGAGGAGGTCCGGGTCGTCGACCATGTCGACCTTGTTGAGGAAGACGACGATGCGCGGCACGCCGACCTGGCGGCCGAGGAGCACGTGCTCCTTCGTCTGCGGCATCGGGCCGTCCACCGCCGAGACCACGAGGATCGCGCCGTCCATCTGCGCCGCGCCCGTGATCATGTTCTTCACGTAGTCGGCGTGGCCGGGGCAGTCGACGTGCGCGTAGTGGCGGTTCGCCGTCTGGTACTCCACGTGCGAAGTCGCGATCGTCACCGTCTTCGTCGCGTCGCGGACCGTGCCGCCCTTCGCGATGTCGTGGTACGACTTCACCTCGCCGCCGAACGTATCCGCCATCACCTTCGTGATCGCGGCCGTCGTCGTCGTCTTGCCATGGTCGATGTGACCGATGGTTCCGACGTTGATGTGCGGCTTGTTACGGACGAACTGTTC
>CALJLK010000598.1 GCA_937982655.1 uncultured Sandaracinus sp. | reverse complement strand
TGTCGGGAGCAGTTAGTCAAGTCCGGGTCATGAGCACTTAGAGATGTCCGCCCGCGTTGCTTTCGTTCACGCGGCCTTGCGGCGCGTTGCCTTCGTCTTCAGCAGTTCCCCCTGCGCCGAAAATCGAGCGAGGAGACGCCCGAGGTACGTCACGGCCAAGCTCCGGTCGGCGAGACGGTGCACGACCACTGGGCACCGGACGTAGTGCGCGCGGTCCTTGGTCGGCGGGAGCTGGAGCTTCATTCCGTCGAACGAGACGGTGCTGTCTTGCGCGACGACGCGCTCGTGTTGCTCCGAGAGAACCAGGTCGAGGTCGACTCCGGTGAGCTTGACGAACGCGGTCTCGGACTGTGTCGGCTGCACGGTGAAGCGACGGTTGAAGTCCGGGATGAACGTGCGCTCGAGATAGATGTTCGCCTCGGCGTAGCTCTTTGCACGGGCGACTCGGAGCTCTTGTGGCAGCCGCCCTTGGAGTGTCCCGAACGCCCGCTCGCTGCGCCCTCGAGCCTCCGGCGAGCGAGCAAGAATCTGCCGAATCCCGAGTGTCTTGAGCGCGCGGGACACCTGCCCGTCCGTCACGCTCTCGCCGCCTGCCTTCGGCGTTCGGCAGAAGTGACTGCCCCGGTCCGTGTACAGCTCGCAGAAGCGCCCGTGTCGCCGCAGTACCGCCAAGAGCGCCTCGAACGTCGACGCGGTTCCCTCCTGCTCGACGAAGCGCGCGAAGAGGATCCGTCCATCGGCATCATCGAGAGCCACCACGAGGTCCTGCATCGGCAACCCCGCGAGCCACTCGTGCGTCGAGGCATCCATGTGCACCAACATCCCGGTCATCGGCCGTCGCTCGCGCTTGCGACGATACTTCCCACGGCCAGGTGCCTTGGCGACCAGACCCGCGTCCTGAAGCACCGACCGCAACAGCGTGTACGAAAGCCTCAGCTTGTGCTTCTCCGTCACCACTTCGTGGAAGTGCTTCATCGAGAAGTCCGCGTACACGTCCCGCTTGAGCCGGCAGACCTCTTCGATGGTCTTCGTGCTGACACGCCGAGCCCGCGGCCGTCCCGCGCGCAGGTCCGTCAGCCCATCGACCCCGTACTGGTCGTACTTCTCGCGGATGCGCCGCATGTGGCGCTCGCTCACCCCGAGGATGGTCGCTGCAACCGCCCACGTGATGACGCCCGCCACCGCCTTCACCACAACCTCTCGCCTCGTCATCGCCTTCGCCTTTCTGGCGACCTCGGCTGCTGCTGCGACCATCGCCGCGGCGTATCCGGTCGCCTCGGCGGGCGGACATCCCTAAGTGCTCATGCCCCGGACATCTCTTCTGCTCTCTACAGGTCAGCCGCCGACATGGTGATCGAGTCGGCGGGGTCAGCCGCCGACATGGTGATCGAGTCGGCGGGGTCAGCCGCCGACATGGCGATCGATCGTTCGCGTTCGGCGCGCATCCCACTACTCTGCGCGCCGTGCTCGACCGGACCACGTGGATCGGCGCCGCCTCCGTGCTCGGCGCGTACCTCCTCGGCTCGGTGCTCTTCGGGGTGATCGCGGCGCGACGCGCGGGCGTGGATCTGCGCGCGATCGGGAGCGGGAACGTCGGCGCGACCAACGTCGAGCGCGCGCTCGGCAAACGCGCGGGGCGGGTCGTGATGTTGCTCGACGCGCTCAAGGGCTTCGGGCCCACGCTCGGCGCGCACCTCTACTTCGGCGCCGACAGCCCGTGGCTCGTCGGCGTCGGCGTCGCGGGCGCGCTCGGGCACTCGTTCCCCGTCTACCACCGCTTTCGAGGCGGGAAGGCCGCCGCGACCAGCGTTGGCGCCTTGCTCGGTGCGTTCTGGCCGGCGGGGCTCGGCGCGGGCGTGACGTTCTTCGTGCTCAAGAAGGTCACGCAGCGCGCGAGCGTCGGCTCGCTCGTCGGCGCATCGATGGGTCTCGCGATCGCAGCGACGATCGGGAACGAACGCGCGGCACAGCTCGCGGCGGCGCTCTTCGTGATCGTGGTGGTGCGTCATCACGAGAACCTCGTGCGACTCGCGCGCGGAGAGGAGCCGCCCGGATGATCGGAGCGACCGGATGATCGGAGCGAAGAGCAGAACGCACGCGTCGCGTGGGCTCGCGCTCGCGCTCGCGATCGCCGCGTGCACCAGCACCACCACGCCCACGCGTTCGACGACCGCGCGACGCACCACGCCGCGCTTGCAGGTGCGCGCGCTCGCGGTCGAGCACGTGCAGCTCCCGAGCGACGGGCTCGTGCATCTCGCGCTCTGGATCGACGCGGGCTCGTTCGACGCGGATCCTCCGGCGACCGCGACGCTCGCGGCGTGGGCGGTCGAGTCCGAGGTCCTCTCGACGCGCGCGACGCCCGACGGCATCGAGCTCTCGATTCGCGGCACCACGGATCGACTCGACGCGTTGCTCGCGCAGCTCGCCGACGCGCTCGCCACCCGTACGCTCGACGACGCACGACACCGCGCGCTCACCGAGCGGCTCGCGGATTCGCGTCGTCGCGCGCTCGCGTCACCCACGCGTCGTGCGGACGAGCTGGCGCTCCGCGGGCTCCTCGGCCCCGCGGTGTCGCCCTTCGAAGGCGATCCCTCGCGCGCCGACGTGGAGCGCTTCTTCTCGCGCGCCTTCGGGCCGGAGCGCGCGTTGCTCGTCGTGGTCGGCGAGGTCGACGAGGCGCGTCTGCA
>CALJLK010000597.1 GCA_937982655.1 uncultured Sandaracinus sp. | reverse complement strand
CGACGCTCACGTGACGTCGGGTCGCTCGGCCTGGCGGCCGGCTCCAAAAACGTCATTTCTTTCCCCGAACCGCGCGATCGGAAGGCACGATGCGCCGCGATGTACTTGCGTTTTCGACTCGTGCTCGCCGTGCTCTTCGCCTGTTCCGGAAGCGACGCGCCCGCCGCGCCTCCGCCCTCGGCGCCTCCGATCCCGACCGTGCCGACGTTGCCGACCGCGCCACCGTCGACTCCCACCCCGCCGCCGACCGCGCCCACCGCCGCGCAGCCCACCGCGACCCCGACGTCTGCGTGGCTCGAGCGGCCGAACCTCGCGTCGTTCGCGCAGGGCGCGGTGCTGATGCGCTCCGATCCGGACGGTGCGTGGAACGTGCTCGACGAGTTCGTCGGGAGCTCGTGGGAGCGCTCGGACGCCCAGGCGAATCCGACCGCGACCGCGGTGATCGAGCTCGCGGCGCGCGCGCGTGTCGAAGGCGTGCGGCTCACGCTCGACGACTACTGGACCGTGCGCATGCCGAACGAGATCGTGATCGAGCTCGGCGACGCGGCGAGCGGACCGTTCCGCGAGATCGCCAAACACACGCTGCCCGCCGAGCTGCCGGAGACCGGCGATGCGCCCTACGTGGTCGACGTGCCGACGGGCGGCCAGGCCGGCGGCGGCTCGGAAGGCCGCTACGTGCAGGTGCGCCTCGTCGGTCGTCGCGGCGGCGCGGAAGAAGCGCTCGGGCCCTTCCTCTCCGACGTCGCGGTGCACGGCGCCTTCGTCGCGCCGGTCGCGCCCGAGACCCGCGCGGTCGGCTCGTGGAACGGAGGGTGGCTCCTCGGCACGTTCGAGATCGTGGAGGAGAACGGGCGTCTGCGCGCGTGTTTCAGCCGCGACGGCGCGAACGCGAGCGTGGTGGTCGACGGGCGCTCGATTCAGCTTCGTTGGAAGGGCGAGGACGGCGGGGACGGAATGGCGCTGCTCGTGCGCGGCCCGGACGATCACCTGCACGGCACGGCGCAGATGTGGAGCGCGGACGGCCAGGGCGGCGAGCCGGCGTCGATCGACGTCGATCCGCTGGAGCGCGCGGAGCCGATCTGCACACGTACGCCGGAGCCCTCCGCGATCGAGCGCGAGCTGGAGAGCGCACGGCGGGCGCGCGTCTACGGCATCCTCTTCGACTTCGCGCAGCACGTGCCGCGCGCGGAGTCGAACGGGGTGCTCGACGAGCTCGCGCAGGTGCTCGCGCGCCACGAGGATTGGTCGATCGCGATCGAAGGGCACACCGACGCGGTCGGCGACGACGCGAGCAACCTCGCGCTCTCGGAGCGGCGCGCGGCTGCGGTGCGGGAGGCGCTCGCGTCGCGCGGCGTGGCCACGGAGCGGACCACGAGTGTGGGCCACGGCGAGTCGCAGCCGGTGGCGCCGAACGAGACCGCGGTCGGGCGCGCGCGGAATCGGCGCGTGGAGATCGTGCTGCGCTGATCGACATCCGAGGTGACGTCGATCGCGCGACGACGGCTTCGTCCACGTTCTCAGAGGAGATCCGGACACCGGCGCGTGAGCTCGTCGGAGCTCGCCGGTGCGTGGCGCACGAGGAGCTCGTCGAGCCGGGGACGGTCGCCCGCGTAGCGGCAGATCGCTGCACGGGTCACGCAAAGGGACGCGCACCGGTCGTGGTCCGATGCTCACGGAAGCACGGCGGTCGCGTGGCGCACCGCGTCCACGAGTCGCGTCGGCGCGCCGAGGGCTTCGAAGCCTGCGACGTCGACCCAGCGGTGGTCGTCGTGCTCGTGGCTGCGTTGGAACTGCCCGCCGATCACGAGCGCGGCGTAGACGATCACGATCATCGGATCGTCTCCGCGTTTGGCGGCGTAGCAGTCGACGGGGCGCTTCACGATTTCGATCTCGAAGCCGGTCTCTTCGCGTGTCTCGCGGACGGCCGCGACGAGCGGCTCTTCGTGCTCGCGCACGCGACCGGAGACGACCTCCCACAGTCCCGCCCCCGCGTCCTTCTTCTTCGAGCGGCGCAGCGCGAGCAGCTTGCCTGCCTCGACGACCACCACCGCCACCGCGACGATCTGCTTGGCCACGCTCGTCTCCCGCTCCGCGCGAGCCAGCGGGAGTCCCCGCGATCGACTCGCGACGTCACAGCATCTCCCGGCGCCGCCGCAGCGTCGAGCGCCTCGGATCGTCGACCCGGCCCTCACGCGTGCGAGGAACGCGGAAACGCCACGTGCGCTAGGCTCCGTCCGCGCTCGGGTGTGGCTCCTCCACGGCGGGCGCTCCCCGCGGTGACGCGCTCCATCACCGACGCGAGGCGAGCACCACGACGGGCGCGAGGGACGCGCGGTCTTCTTCGGAGAGCTTGCGGCTGAGCTCACCTGCGGTGTCGAGCACGGGCACCTTCGGCGCCGCCGCCACGAGCGCCGCGCGATCTTCGGCGCACGGATGACCGACCACCACGAGGTCCGCCCCCGCGACCGCATGCGCGACGTCGGGTGCGGCCTGCGCGCGGGGATCGCCGAGCGCCGCGCGGAGCGCGTCGAGACCGAGCGGGGGCACTCGCGCGTCGAGCACCGCGGAGTCCGCGACCGTCACGTGCAACCCGGCGTCGAGGAGCGCATGCACGAGGCGCACGGGCGCGCTGTCGCGTACGTCGGCCGCGCCGGGCTTGAAGCCCACGCCGACGATCGCGACCGCCTTCGGGCGATGCGCGAGCACGGTGTCGACGAGGAACCGGAGGTGCGCGTCGTTGGAGCGCAGGATCGATCCGAAGAGCGGGGCGTCGACTGCGTGTTTCGCGGCGTGGGTGGTGATCGAGGCGACGTCTTTGACGAGGCACGCGCCGCCGAAGGGCATGCCGGGTCGCAGGTACGCGGCCGAAGTGTTGAGCTTGGTGTCCGCGCAGAGCAGCGACATCACCGCGAAGGGATCGACGCCGACCGGCAGCGTCACGCGCGCGACCTCGTTCGCGAACGCGACCTTGAGCGCGTGCCACGCGTTGTTCACGAGCTTGAGCACCTCCGCGGTCGGCGGGTCGGTGCGGCGCAGGCGCTCGGATTGGTCGGCGTAGAGCGCGTCGCAGAAACGCGCCGCGTGCTCGTCTTCCGTCGCGAAGACGATCAACTCGGGTCTCTCCAGATCCGCGACCGCGCTGCCTTCGCGAAGGAACTCCGGGTTGAGCGCGAGGCCGACGTCGGGCCGCGCGAGGCGTCGGCGCGCGCGCTCGTAGAGGCCCGGCGGCACGGTGCTGCGGATCACGCAGACGTGATCGCGCGGCGCGAAGCGGGCGACCTCGTCGAGGGCGGCGAGCAGATCGTCGACCACGAGCTGACCGTCCGCACCGACCGGGGTGCCCACGCAGACGAGCGACGCGCGGCAACGCGCGAGCGCGCTCGGATCGGTGGTGAGCTCGAGCGTCTGCAGGGACGC
>CALJLK010000596.1 GCA_937982655.1 uncultured Sandaracinus sp. | reverse complement strand
CGTCGGAGATGCGTTCGTCGGAGATGCGTTCGTCGGAGATGCGTTCGTCGGAGATACGTTCGGCAGAGCGACGCGGATGGAGCGAAGCTGACGTGGCGACGCGACGAGCCAAGACCCCGCGGCCGGTGACCGAGGTCTCGCTGCGCGAAGCCGCGACGCGTTACCTCGGCGATCGCGATGCGAGCCGCGCGCGACTTCGACGTGTGCTCATGCGACGCGTCGACGCCGCGGTAGCCGCCCACGCGCAGGACCGCGAGCAGCTCGTCGGCTGGGTCGAAGCCGTCCTCGACGACTTCACGCGCCTCGGGTACCTCGACGACGCGCGCTTCGCGGCGTCGCAAGCCCGCGCGTTGCGTGCGCGGGGCGCATCGAAGCGGGGCATCGAAGCGAAGCTCCGCGAGAAAGGCGTCGACGCGGAGATCGTCCAAGCGCAGCTCGCCGAATCGAGCGCGGACGACGAGCTGCGCGCCGCGCTCCGACACCTGCGCAAGCGCCGCCACGGGCCGTTTCGCCGCGACGATCGCGAGGGCGATCGCACCAAGGAGCTCGCCGGTCTCGGGCGTGCGGGCTTCTCGTACGACGTGTCCGCCCGCGCGTGGGCGCTCTCGCTCGACGAAGCCGACGCGATCCTCCGCAGCGATTGACTCGTTCGATCGCGCGTTGCCGACCGCGCGATCGAACGAGCGAGCGATGCCAACGGCGCGATGCGCGACTGCGCGACGCACGACTGCGCGACGCACGACTGCGCGACGCACGACTGCGCGACGACGGCCGATGTCACGCGGGACCGACGACGCGACGGGCCACGCTTGCGCTCGCTCGGTCGGCACCGAAGAATCTCCGCCATGTCCGAGCTTCACGACGCGACCGGCACCACCTCTTCGAGCCCCTCGCTGCGTTGGTGGAGCGCTGGCACGCGCGGACCACGGATCCTCTTCGTGATGGGCTTCGGCATGCGCGGCGACGTCTGGCGCCCGCAGATCGACGGCCTGCGCGCGGATCACCGCGTCGCATGGTTCGACCACCGCGGCGTCGGCGAGAGCCCGCGTGGGAGACAGCGGGTCTGGACCATGAGGCACATGGCGGAGGACGCCGTCGCGGTGCTCGACGCGCTCGGCTGGGACGACGCGCACCTCGTCGGCGTCTCGATGGGCGGCATGGTCGCGCAGGAGACCGCGATCCGCTTCGAGCCGCGCCTCCGGAGCCTCACCCTCATCGCGACCCACGGAGGTGGCCCGCTCCACGCGAAGCTCCCCACCGTCGAAGGCATGCGGTGTTTCATTCGCGCGAACACCAGCCGTGGCCCCGCGCGCATCGAGGCGCTCAAGACCTTGCTCTACCCGCCGCACTTCGCGGCGCGTTTCGATCCCGCCACCCTCGGCGCGCGCATGCAAGCGCAGTTCGGGCGACCCGTCGCGAAAGAGACGCTCGTCGGACAGCTCCACGCGGTGCTGCGTCACGACACCACGTCGCGGCTCGGCGCGCTCACGCTGCCGACCTTGATCGTCAAGCCTTCGCTCGACGTGCTCATCAAACCCGCGAGCTCGGATCGGCTCCACCGCCACCTCCCGAACGCCCGTCTGCTCGAGCTGCCCGACGCCGGGCACGGCGTGACCTTCCAGTGCGCCGCCGAGGTCAACGAGGCGGTTCGCAAACACGTCCACGACGCGGAGATGGTCTCCCTCGCGCGCCGCGGTTCGTCCGTGCACGCCTGATCGCTCCGACGCTCGAACGCTCGAAGCCCGAACGCTCGAAGCCCGAACGCTCGAAGCCCGAGCGTCCGACTCTGAATCTCTTTTCTCGGCGCACGGTCGAACGCTCGTGCAAGCTCTGACGAGCGTCTCGGACGCGCCGCGTCTGCGAGCTCGCGAGGGATCGATTGGGAGGACGAATGAAGATTCGAACGAGGCTTCGGGCGACGCTCGCGTCGGTGTTGGCGGTCGGGGGCGCGCTCGTCGCGAGCGGCTGCGTGTCGGGCGACGACGTGGTGTGCCCACACGACTTTCGTGGTCCGGTGTCCACCGCGTACGGCGACCCGCGTCTGGACGGCCTCTTCCGCGCGACCGGTCAGTTGAGCGTCGCCGCGCGCGAGCTCGACGCGGAGGTGCTCGCGGCCTGCAACGGCATCGCGGCCGATCTCGGCGCCGCGACCGCGTCGGACGTGGCGACCGCGTGCGAGAACGCCGCCACCGCGATCTCCAGCACGATCACCAACGCCTCCGCGACCGTCACCATCGAGGTGGTCCCCGCGGTCTGCTCGGTGGACGTCGACGCCTACGTCGACTGCGTCGCCGACTGCGACGCCACCTTCGATGTCGAAGCGACGCCGCCGCGCTGCACGGGCGGAATGCTCAGCGGCTCCTGCTCGGGATCCTGCAGCGGGAGCTGCACCCTCGAAGGCCGCGTCGCGTGCGACGCCACCTGCCGCGGCACCTGTGAAGGGAGCTGCGACGCGCGCATCGAAGGCACCTGCGAAGGCACGTGCATGGGCGCGTGCGAAGGCACCTGCAGCGCCACCGCCGAAGACGGGAGCTGCATGGGCACCTGCACGGGCACCTGCCGCGGGAGCTGCGAAGGCGAGGTCGTCGCGCAGTGCTCGGGCACCTGCCAAGGCACGTGCGAAGGCGAGTGCCGCGCGGACGTGAGCGGGAGCTGCGAGGGCACGTGCACGGGGAGCTGCGACGTCGCGTTCGAGCGACCGCGCTGCGAAGGAGGCGAGCTCGAGGTCGACGCCGACGTCGACTGCCAAGCGAGCTGCGAGGCCGACGCGAGCCTCGACGTCGAGTGCTCGCCGCCCGCGATCGTCGTGAGCATCGACGGCGCGAGCGCCGAGGAGCTCGAAGCCCTCGCGGCGACGCTGCAAGAGCACCTGCCCGAGCTGCTCGCGGCCGCGCAGAAGCTCGAGCTGGTGATCTCGGCGGGCGCGGACGTGGCGACGGGTCTCGGCGACGCTGCGGAAGCCGCGCTCGATGCCGGCGTGCAGGCCAGCGTGTGCCTCGCGGAGGCGGTCGACGCGCAGATCGAAGCCGCGGCGAGCATCCAGATCACGTTCGAAGCGACGGTCGAGGTCAGCGGCTCGGTGAGCGCGAGCGCGGGCTGATCGCACCGAGCCCGCCTTCTCGACCGAGTCGGCGGGGTCAGCCGCCGACTTCACGTGAAGTCGCCGCCGCTCGGTGGATCGAGCGGTGGCGACGCTCGCGCGCCGCGCGCGTGGTAGAGACGCCGCGTGAGCCGTCGCGACCGTCCGAAGAAGAAGAGCGCCACCCCGAAGCGAGAGGCCCCGCGCGCCACGGTCGACGAGGCGGGCTCCGAGGAGCGAGGCCCGCGCGGAGAGTCCGCGCGCGAATCCCAAGCGCGCGGCGCGCGCGAAGGTTCCGAGCGCGGCGCGCGCGAAGGTTCCGAGCGCGGC
>CALJLK010000595.1 GCA_937982655.1 uncultured Sandaracinus sp. | reverse complement strand
GTGTGGGAGTCCGTGTCGGAGTCTGTGTGGGAGTCTGTGTGGGAGTCTGTGTGGGAGTCTGTGTGGGAGTCCGTGTCGGAGTCCGTGTCGGAGTGCGTGTCGGAGTCCGTGTGGGAGTCCGACGCTCGTGCCGGTGTCGAGTCGGGGACGGTGGCGGTGCGACCGCGCGCCGTGGGCGCTGCACGCAGACGTCGGTACGCCACGAGCCGCGCTTGGTAGGGGCGCGGATCGTCGGCGACCTCGACCGCTCGGGCGAACGCGGCTTCGGCTTCGTCGTAGCGGCGGAGCTCGTGGAGCAAGATGCCGCGGCCGACGTGTGCGGCGGCGAAGCGACGATCGGTCTGCAGCACCGCGTCGTAGATCGCGAGCGCGTCCTCGTAGCGGCGTGCATTGACGAGGAGGGCGGCGAGGGGGAGCTGGAGCGTGCGCTCGTTTGGTCGGTGGCGGAGGCCTTCGCGGAACGCGGACTCTGCGCCGGCGCGATCGCCGAGCTGATGGCGCGCGAGGCCGAGCGCCTTCCAGGTCTCGGCGTGGGTGGGCTCGAGCGCACAGGCCCGCGCGAGGGGATCGAGCGCGGCGTCGGCTTGGTTCCAGCGGAGCAGGCGGGTGCCGAGGACGCGATGCGCGTAGGCGCTCTCGGGGGCGATCTCGATCGCGCGGCCGTAGGCGCGTAGCGCGGCGTCGTAGTCCCGCTGGAGCTCGTGCGTGAAGGCGATCTCGACGACGGGGCGTGGATCGGTCGGGCGGAGCGCGGCGAGGCGCGCGAAGGCGGCGCGCGCGCGCTCGGGGCGATCGGCGAGGAGCTCGGCGCGTGCGAGCTCGAGCCAGCGCGAGCCCTTCTGCGGCTCTTCCGCGGCGGCGCGAGCGAAGCGTTCGGCGGCTTCGTCGAAGCGGCCTTCGGACAGCGCGCGGCGACCGAGTCGGACGTCGCGGGGGGAGCACGCGAAGACGAGCGCGAGGAGCGCGAAGAGCGCGATGCGCGGTGACCGAATCAGACACGGCGCCTTGCGCGCTTGACGGCCTCCGTCGCGCCGCGAATGCTCGCGCGCATGGAACGAAGCACCCTCGCGCGCATCTTGACGCAGGCCACCGGCGTGAAAGGCGACGCCGAAACCTGGGAGACCGAAGAGGGGCATCGGCTGACGTTCTACATCGGCCAAGCGGGGCAGGCGATGGTCGTCGCGAACGTCGCGAAGGTGCGCTTCGACGAGGGGTTCGTGCAGCTCTCCCGCCCGGGCCGCGACGGCGACCTCTTCATCACGTACGAGCTGGTGCACGGGCTCAGCGTGGTGCTCCCGGAAGAGAAGTCGGGGCGGCGCGCCGGCTTCCTCTGACGCTCCCGCGAACACGTGCACGCGACGTGCGTGTCGAGCGAATGCGTATCGACACGTGCGCGCGACGCGCGTGTCGAGCGAACGCGTAGCGACGCGTACTGAGCGAACGCGTGTCGAGCGAACGCGTAGCGACGCGTACGGAGCGAACGCGTGTCGAGCGAACGCGTGTCCACCGACGCGGAGAGCACTGGTGTCGCGAGAGCTCAGAGCCGGATCAGACACGCGCCCCAGTGAAGACCGCTGCCGAGCGCGAACATACACGCGAGCTGGCCTTCGCGGACCTTGCCGTCGCGTCGCAGCTCGTCGAGCAAGATGCCGATCGTGGCCGCGCTGGTGTTGCCGAAGCGCTCGATGTTCGAGGGCACCTTCGACTCGGGGACGCCGAGCGCCTGGCGAACTGCGCCGTTGATGCGGTCGTTGGCCTGGTGCGCGAGGAACCAGTCGATGTCGTCGAGCGTGACGCCGTGGGTCTCGCAGACCGAGCGCACCGTGCGGCTCAGCTCGGTCACCGCGGTCTTCATCAGGTCTTGGCCCTGCATGCGCGGGATGTGCTCCTCGCGGTGGAACATCTCTGGCGTGAAGTACGGCCGACTGCGGAAGCCACCGCTCGGGATGAAGATGCGATCGTAGAGGCGACCGTCGGAGTGCAGCTCCGCGCCGAGGAAGCCGCGACCCTCCGGCGCCTTCCGGAGCACCATCGCCGCCGCACCGTCGCCGAAGAGCACCGCGAGCCCGCGGTGGCGGTTGCCTCGTGCCATCGCCTCCTCGGTCACGGGACGATCGACCTCGCCGTAGAGCACGTCCCAGTCGTCCCAAGGCATGAAGCCCGCGTGCGCGTCCGCGCCGACGAAGAGGATCGTCTTGGCCGCGCCGGTCTCGATGAGGCCGTTGGCGACCTGGAGCGCGTAGGGAACCGCCGCGCACTGCTGGCGGATGTCGAGCGCGGGCACCCGCGGGATGCCGAGCTTCGCGCCGAGCAGACCCCCGGAGCCGGGGAAGATGAACTCCGGCGTCATCGTCGCGAACACGATGAAGTCGACGTCTTCGGGCTCGAGACCGGCGTCCTTGAGCGCGCGACGCGACGCGACGAGGCCGAGGTCGCTGACGCCTTCGCCTTCGGTGACGAAGTGGCGCTGACCGATGCCGGTGCGCGGACGAATCCACGCGTCGCTCGTGTCCATCACGCGCGAGAGCTGGTCGTTGGTGACGGGCTGTCCGGGGACGTGGTGGCCGGTGCCGACGATGGTGATGCCCATGCGGCGCGGCGTAGCAGGCTTCCGCGCGGCGGCACTGACGCGGCGCGTCGTGCGCGTGACGCATCACGCGTGGCCGCATCGTCCTCTCATCGTCGTCGACGTGAACCGAGATGACTCGCTTGCGAACCGCGCAGCTCGCCGTTCGAACGATCAGCCATCGAGCTCGCGCACGCGCCGAGCTCACTCGCGTTCGAGCTCTTCCTTCGGCACGAAGGTGCCGTTCGAACGGTCCTTCACCACGCCCGGGAAACGCAGTAGGCGGTTGTGCATCGCGACGTACACGCCGGGGCTCGCGATCTGCACCGCGAGCAGCGCCTCGGTGAGGTTCTGCATCGCGTCGGTGTTGCGGAGCGCGAAGGGTCGCATCGCACCCGTGAGCACGATGGGCACCGGAGGCTCGGGCAAGAGCGCGTGGATCGCCTCGCCGCTGACCGCGAGCCGATCGGTGCCGTGCACGATCACCACGCCGTCGTGCGACGAGGCCATCACGTCCGCCGTGCGTGCGATGAGCGCGTGGTCCTCGGGCGTCATCTCGAGGCTGTCTTTGTTCATCAGCGGCACGCGCGTGATCACCACACCGCGCAGCTCCATGCTGGCGAGCATCACGTCGAGGTTCGAGACCGCGTTGATGAGCACGCCGTGCAGCTCGTCGTAGGTCTTCTCGATCGTGCCGCCGGTGGTGACGAGGGCGATGCGCTTCTTGGTCGAGGCCACGGGCGCAGAGGTAGCACGGGCGCGCGTCGTGACGGGGGGGCATCGCGG
>CALJLK010000594.1 GCA_937982655.1 uncultured Sandaracinus sp. | reverse complement strand
CGGCGGCTGACCCCGCCGACCCGGCCAAGAAGTCGGCGGCTGACCCCGCCGACCCGGCCAAGAAGTCGGCGGCTGACCCCGCCGACCCAGCCAAGAAGTCGAGTCGTGCTATGCAGCCGGGCATGGAGACGTCCGCCGAGCCCGTGACGCTCGTCGTGCCTTGTTTCAACGAGGCGCGGCGCCTTCGTCCGGATGCGTTCGTCGAGGCGCTCGACGCGATCCCGCGGCTCCGTCTCCGCTTCGTGAACGACGGGAGCAAGGACACTACGCTCGAGGTGCTCGAGGCCCTGCGCGCACGTCGGCCCGATCGGATCGTCGTGCAGTCGCTCGAGCGCAACGGCGGAAAGGCGGAGGCGGTGCGGCGCGGTGTGCTCGCAGCGTGCGCGGCGGGCGACACGCTCGTCGGTTACTGGGATGCCGACCTCGCGACGCCCTTCGACGAGCTCGCGCCGTTCCTCTCCGTCGTCGACGTGCACCCCTCGGTCGACGTGGTGCTCGGCTCGCGCGTGAAGCTCCTCGGACGAAACGTCGAACGGCGCTTTCACCGACACGTCTACGGGCGCGCGTTCGCGACCGCGGTGAGCCTGATGCTCGGGCTTCCCGTCTACGACACGCAATGCGGCGCCAAGCTTCTCCGCACGACCGCCGCCGTGCGTGAAGCGTTCGAGCGCCCCTTTCAATCGCGGTGGATCTTCGACGTGGAGCTCTTGATGCGCCTCGTCGGTCGTTGGCAGCGTGAGGGCGCCGATCCGTCGACGAAGATCGTCGAGGTCCCGCTGCGCACGTGGACCGACGTGCCGGGCTCGAAGGTCACGCCGCGCGACGGCCTGCGCGCGGCCGCCGAGCTCGCGCGCCTCGGGCGCACGTACGGGGTTCCCGTCGCGAGTCGATGAGATGCGTCGGCATCACGTCGCGCTCTTCGGCCTGATCGCGGCCGCGCTCTATTGGTCGCCCGCGCTCTGGCGTTGGGAAGAGACCGGCTTCGGCGACTGGCAGCAGTTCATCCACCAATGGGAGGCCGTGCGCGTCGGCGTGCTGCGCTACGGCGAGCTGCCGTTCTGGAACCCCTGGCATTGCGGCGGCACGCTGCTCTGGGGCGATCCACAGGCGCAGGGTTACGGCCCGATCTTCTGGCTGACCGTGGGTCCTTTCGGCCCCGTGCTCGGCGGGAAGCTCTTCGTGATCGCGCACGCCGCGCTCGGCTTCGCGGGGATGTTCGTCGCGTCGCGTCGTCTGCTCGGCGTCGGCGCGCCGGCGGCGATGGGCGCCGCGATCCTCTGGGCCGGCTCGGGCTTCTTCGCGTGGCACGGCTCGGGCGGCCACGGCGCGTTCATGCCCTTCTACTTCGCGCCCTGGCTGCTGCTCTTCTGGCGCCTCGCGCCGAACGATCCGCGCTACGCGGTGGCGACCGCGTTCGTGCTCGCGCTGACCCTCTGGGAGGGCGGCGTCTACCCCTTCCCGTACTTCTGTCTGCTGCTCGCGTTCGACGGAATCGTGCAGCTCGTGCGCGCCTCGGGCCCGAAGGCGCGGTCCACGCGCCTCGCGATCCTCCGCGCAGGCGTGATCGTCGCGCCGCTCATGCTCCTGCTCGGCGCGTGGCGGCTCGTGCCGATCCTCGTGACGATGTCGCGGTACCCGCGGCCGACCTTCGAGTCCGATCGCCTCTCGCTCGACGAGGTGATCGCGATGCTCACCTCGAAGGAGTACGACTACGGCTTCCCGGGCCACGAGTACGTGTGGGCCGAGTACGGGACCTTCATCGGGTGGACCGCGCTGCTCCTGGCGCTCGCGGGCGCACCACTCGCGTGGCGACGTGGGCACCGCTGGGTCGTGGTCGGCGTGCTGCTCTTCGGCGCGACGATGATGGGGCGCGTGACTCCGCTGCATCCGTGGCCGTTGCTGCATCACCTGCCGGTCTTCGGATCGCTGCGCGTGCCTTCGCGCTTCGCGGTGCTCACGACCTTCTACCTCGGCCTGTCCGCGGCGTTCGCGATCGAGTGGCTGCGCGCGCGCCTCGCCGAGCAACGTGCGACGAGGGCCCACGCGCTCGTGCCCGCGCTCTTGCTCGTCGGGATGAGCGCGCACCTCTACTGGGGCAACGCCGCGGTGATCGATCGTTGGCGTGAGCCCGCGCCGCCCGCGATCGATCGCGATCCGGAGTACTTCCTCACCTCGGGCGGCGAGTACCACGCCTACGCGTCCTTCCCCGCGCGCGGTGTGTCGACGCGCGGCTGCTACACCGGCATGACCTTCGAGGCGGCGCGTGGGCTCTGGGAAGGTCGACGCGAACAAGCGCGGGTGCCGGGCGGGCGGTTGATCGCGATGACGCGCACCGCGAACACGATCACGCTCGAGGTCGAACGCGAGGGCGATGCGCCGATCGTCGTCAACCAGACGTGGGCGATCGGGTGGAGCAGCGAGGTCGGACGCACCACGCGAGGCTCGTCCGGGCTGATCGAGGTGCACGACGTGCCCTCGGGCCGGCACACGATCACGCTGCGCTTCTTCCCGGACGAGCTGCCGCTGACGGTCGGGCTCACGCTGGCGGGGTTCGCGATGGCGGGCGTCGTGCCGGTCGTGGCGCGACGGCGGCGTGTGCGTGGCGGGTGACGCTCCGTCGTTCGCGTCGTCGTCGGTCGCGTCGTCGTTTGCCTCGTCGTCGATCGTGTCTTCTTCGTTTGCCTTCGTCGCCGTTCACGTCGCCGACCACGTCAACGTAACGACGACGACGAGGAAAACACGTCGGGCGTGACGTACGCCGACGCGCCGACGCGCGGAGACCCGCGACGTCACGAGCTCTCGAAAAATCGGCGCTCGGTTGTCGATCGCGTCTCAACCGTGGCACAAAGGTTTCTCGGACGTATCTACCTCGCGAGTCACGGATGTCGAAATCGTCTCACCTTTGCCGTATCGCCTCGGTTCTTTTCGCCCTTCTTCTCGGTTGTTCGAAGGGACCAGGAACAGTCCCCGATGGAGGACACGAAGACGCGGGGCGACGGGACGGTGGACGAACCGATTCAGGAGGCGACGTGCCCGACGCGGAGCTCGACGACGCCCAGATGCCGGACCTCGACGCAGGTCCACCGGTCGACGGCGGACCGGTGCCGACGAGCTGTGTGAGCCCGAGCGGCGCCGATCCGAGCGGCACCGCGAGCTGGGACGACGCGCTCGGTCGCGCGACGGTCGAAATCTCGGATCGCGACGCGTGTCAGCGCGCGTACACGCTCACCACCACCGCCACCTTGCGACACGGCGAGCCCGGCAACCCGCGCACCGTGATCGAGCAGGCGGGCGCGCCGACCGTGCGCACCGGCCACGACTTCTTCGACGCGCTCCACGCCCTCGCGCTCGCCGAGGTCCGCGAGTGCAGCGTCGATCAGATCCGCGACGGCGCGTTCAACTCGGGCGCCGGCGTGCCGTGCGGTGAGGGCGGCTGCTTCGAGACCGGGCGCCTGTGGAACTACGTCTGGACCCGCGACACCGCCTACGCCGTCGACCTCGGGCTCGCGGGCATGGATCCGACGCGCAGCCTCAACTCGCTCTCCTTCAAGCTCAGCGAACGACGCGGCGGCGGAGATCTGCAGATCGTGCAGGACACCGGCTCCGGTGGCTCCTACCCGATCAGCACCGACCGCGTCGCGTGGGCGGTGGGCGCGTGGGAGCTGCTGCGTCATCTGCACGGCGCGACCCGCGACGCCTTCGCGGCGCGCGCGTACGAAGCGGTCAGCAACACCATCGATCACGACCGCGAGGTCGCCTTCGATCCGGAGGACGGGCTCTACCGCGGCGAACAATCGTTCCTCGACTGGCGCGAGCAGACCTACCCCGAGTGGACGGCGACGGACGTCGTGCATCTCGGCATGAGCAAGTCGCTCGGCACGAACCTCCTGCACCTGCGCGCGATCGAGCTCGCGGCCTTCCTCGCGGACGAGCGTGGCGAGGCGAGCGAACGCACCCGCTTCGCGGGCTACGCGGCGGATCTTCGCGAGGCGATCTCGGAGCGCTTCTGGCTCGAGGAGGAGGGGCAGTTCTCGACCTTCGTGACCACGAGCCTCGATCCCGCGCCGGTGCGCCGCTACGACGCGCTCGCCTCGGCCTTCGCGGTGCTCTTCGACGTCGCGACCGAAGCACAGGCCGAGCGCATCCTGGAGAGCTATCCGCACTACGGCCCCGGCGTGCCGGTGATCTGGCCGCAGCAGCAGCAGACGCCCATCTACCACAACCGCGGTGAGTGGCCCTTCGTCACCGCGTACTGGCTCCGTGCGGCGAAGCACGCGAACAACGACGCGGTGGCGGCCAAGATGATCCGCGCGTTGATGCGCGGCGCCGCGATCAACCTCTCGAACATGGAGAACTTCGAGGCGAGCAGCGGCGCGGCGTGGGTCGAAGAGGGCGCGACGAGCGGCCCCGTGGTGAACTCGCAGCGGCAGCTCTGGAGCGTCGCGGGTTACCTCTCGATGGTGCACCACACGCTCTTCGGCCTCGAAGCGACCGACGAGGGTCTGCGCGTGAGCCCGTACGTGCCGGCGTCGCTCCGAAGCTCGCTCTTCGCGGGGACCGACGAGCTCGTGCTCAACGACTACCCGTACCGCGGGCGCCGCATCACGGTGGTGCTGCGCTTGCCGGAGAGCGCCGGAACGGGAGCGCTGCGCATCGCGTCGCGCCGGTTGAACGGCGCCGCGCTCTCGGGCGAGGTGATCGACGAGGCGATGCTCGGCGCGGAGAACCGGCTCGACGTGGTCCTCGAAGCGGGCACGGACCCGAGCGCGACGATCACGGAGACGACCGACGCGCAGTGGCGCAACGTGTTCGGACCGCGCACGCCGCGCATCACCGCGCTCGCGGCGGTGGGTGGGCGCGTGCAGCTCACGCTCTCGACCACGGAGGCCGCGGACGTGCGCCTTCGCGTGTACCGCGACGGCGCGGTGGTGGCGGACGATCTGCCCGGCACCACGACGACGTGGATGGATACGAGCTTCGACGCCGGCAGCGCACGCACGCCTTGCTACGTCGTCGAGGCGACGTTCAGCTCGAGCGGCAACCACTCGCAACACTCGCCGCCCGCGTGCTGGTGGGGCGCGGGCTTCTCGCGGATCACGACCTTCGGTGCGAGCGCGATGACGAACGTCGGCGGCACCGGCGTGACCAACCACGGCCGCTTCCATTACGAGAACTGGGGCGACGCGGGCCACTCGCTGACCACGCCGAGCTTCACCGCGACGCAGACGGGCGAGCACTGGCTGCAGCTGACGTACGGCAACGGCGCGGGCGCGATCAACACGGGCATCACCTGCGCGGTCAAACGCGTCGTGGTGACGGACGCGACGAGCGGCGCGGAGGTGGGCGACGGCATCGTGATGATGCCGCACCTCGGCACGTGGTCGACCTGGGCCGACTCGAGCTTCGTGCGCGTGCGCCTCGAAGCCGGACGCAGCTACCGCTTCGTGATCCGCGGCGACGACCGCGCGGTGAACATGTCGTCGTTCGCGCACTTCGAGGCCTACACCGGCGGCACCGGCGGGAGCTCGGGCACCTTCAACCGCGTCAACGTCGCGGAGCTGAAGGTCCTCGCGCGCTGAGCCCACGCGACCTCGCGTCAGCTTCCTCGAGGGGCGGTCGCCAGCTCCCCAGCCCTCTCCCTCCTCGGCGACGCTCCCTGCGCTTCGCTCCGGTCGGTCGCCTTCGGGCCTCCGGCAGCGAGGGGCTTCGCCCCTTCGAACCCTCGTTCGCGCGAACGTCATTGCCGACCGTCTCGCCAACTTCGGGACCCCGGTCGGACGCGATCCGAGCGTCGTCCAGTTCCTTCAGGAGTGCTCAAGATTTGGCTCGTCGGACCCCGCGACCACCGCCCGGTGGCCAACGCGAAGGAGATTCCCATGTCCGACTCGAGCTCCGAACACTCCGGTCTCCACGACCTCCGAGCGCTCGCGGCCCGCGTGGCGACGACGCGCGCGACCGCCTCGGCGACCGCAGACCGCGTCTCGTTCCCGGTCCTCCTCGCGCCGATCGGCAGCGAGCTCACGCTCGGCACGCAGACCACGCAGCGCGCCACGGACGCGCCGAGCGTGCGTCGCCCGCTGGGGCTCGCCGCTCGCGTCGCCCTCGCGACCTCGGTCCTCACGCTCTCCGCGCTCGCGTTCGCCATGGCGCCGCGCGGTGCGACCCCGCGCCCGACGCTCGCCACCGTCGACGCGAAGCAGAAGGCGCCGGCTCTCGTCGCCGACGTCGTCCCACACGCGCCGCCTGCCGCACCGGAGGCGTTCCCCGAGGTCGCGCCGCCGTCGCAGGTTCCCACGACGCTCGCGCCGGACGTGCGACCGACCGAGCGCCGGACGCGTGTCCCGAGCGCACCACGCCGCGCCGCGCCGGTCGTCGCGACCGAAACCACGCCGAGCACCACGAGCCCGCGCGAACGCAGCGAGCTCGACCGGCTCCTCGACGAAGCCCTCGAAGGCCGCGCCTCCACCACGACGACGGAGTCACTCCCCGCGCGCCCCGACGCTCGCGCGCTCACGACGACGCTGCGAAGCCTCGAAGCCCGCATCGCACGCTGCGCCCCCGACGACGCCGGAACCGCGACCGCGCGCCTCGTGATCGACGGCGCCACCGGCCGCGTCCGCGACGTCAGCTGGGTCGGAGCGACCCCCACGAGCCACGCCTGCATCGAGGCCGTGCTCGACGACGTGGAGGTACCGCGCTTCGAGCAGAGCTCGTTCGCGATCTCCTTCCCGTACCGACTCGGTCTGTGATCTTCGCTCAAAGGACGACGGGGCCCTTCGGCCTTCAGGTCGGAGGGCTTCGTCGTTCGGTGAGCTCACCCCCGCAAGTGCTCGGGGCGCAGCTCGTCGAGCGAGCGCAGGATCACGTCCGCGATCACGAAGCGTGGATCCTCGCGCTCCGGCACCGCCACGCACCGCATGCGCGCGGCCTTCGCGGCGAGGCAGCCGTTGAGCGAGTCCTCGAAGACCACACACTCCGTCGGCGCCACGCCGAGCTCGTCCGCCGTCCGCAGGAACACCGCCGGGTGCGGCTTGCCGAAGCGCTCGTGCTCCGCGCTCACCACGCGCTCGAAGAGCCCACGCAGACCGAGCCCTTCGAGCCCCGCGTCGAGCAGCCGCGACGGCGACGACGACGCGACCGCGAGCCGCAGCCCCGCCGCGCGACACGTCTGCACGGCGTGACGAACGCCCGGTTTGCCGTCCGGCGCCTCACGCAGCCCTCGCACCATCGCGTCGACGATGCGCTCCACCACCACCGCGGGCTCGGGCGTGGTCCACGGCCGCTCCCGACGCCAATGCGCGATCACCTCGTCGATGCGCAGCCCGGTGGTGGCTTCGCACTCCGCCTCCGTCACCGAGACCCCGATCGCGGCGAGCTCCTGCACCTCCGTCCGCCGCCAGAGCGGCTCGGAGTCCACGAGCAAGCCGTCGAAGTCGAAGATCGCGACCTTCATCACGCCTTCCTACCGCGACCGATCGCGAGCACAACCGGAGCGCTCGGGGTCTGCGTGAGGCGCGCGAGCACGCCTCGCAGAGGGTATGCTCGCGCGCATGACGCACCCCTTCGCCGGCGCCCACTTCGACGACCTCGTCCGCATGCCGCGTGCAGAGCTCGACCGCGTGATGGCGGCGGGCGCGCGACCCACGCGCGAGGCGCTCGCGGGCTGGGAGTGGCGCGGCTTCAACCCGCCCGTCTTCGCGAAGGTCCTCGGCTTCCAGAAGTTCGTGAAGGGCTTCTTCGTGGACGAGCGCGACCGCCTCGCGGGCTACAACCTCTTCGTCGATCGTCCGCGCGGTGGCCCCGGACGCCCGTGGCATCCGAAGGGCGGCGGCGCGCCGAGCACACGACACGGCTTCTACGACGTCGTGCCCGTCGTGGCCGGCACGCGCTACGACGACTTCCCGAATGCGGTCCTGCTCGACTACGGATCGGGCCGCAACTCTCCTTGGAATCCCGAGTCGCGCATTCGTGATTTCCTGGTCCAAGTCGACCCGGACAATCCGGATCTCTACCTCGGAAAAGCCTTCCTCGACCTCGGCGTGACCCGCGTCTTCTCGAACTTCTTCATCCTCGATCGTCTGCGCCGCGCGCCGATCTGAGCCGGGAGCGTGCTCGACGCCGCTCCGCCCCGAGCCAGGAGCGCTCGACGCCGCGTCGTCCGAGCCAGGAGCGTTCAACGCCGCGTCGCCCGCGTGCGATCGCCCACGAGAGACGGCGCGCGCGGCTGCGTCGGCCCGTGCGCGCCGAGATCGTCCGCGCGGATGTGCCGGAGGTTCACGAAGTTCACGAGCACGTGCGCGAGCACGCATCCCCCGAGGTGGCCGGTGAGCTCGAAGAGCCCGCCGAGCAGGAGCCCGACCACGACGGCGGAGATCGTCCACGGGACGAAGCGACGATCGGGGCCGACGTGGATCAGCCCGAACGCGAGCGCGGTCGGGACCCACCCGAGCACCGGCTGCAGCGCGCCTCGGAACACCAGCTCCTCCACGAGCCCCGACGCGAGCGCGAATGCGACCACCTGCCCCTCGGAGAGCTCGCCGAGGAGCGCGCGAAACCCGAGGTGCAGCCGCTGCGCCCAGCGCACGCGCCGAACGAGCACGCGCGACGCGACGACGACGACGAGCGCGAGGACCACGCCGCCTCCGAGCGACGCGACGAGCGCCTGCTCGGGCTCCAACGCGAGCCACGGCCTCGGGTGACGCCAGAGCGAGCCCCCGTCCGGCCAGACCGTGGCCCACGCCCACGTCGACGCGAGGGCCCCGAGGGCGGCGTAGGCCGCGAGGGCGGTGAGGGTTTGGCGGCGGGTCACGGAGAGACCAGGCGAGGCCCTTCGGACTACCACCCTCGGCTCGTGGCTTCAAACCCGTGGGGACGGTCCCGATTGACGCTTCCGCGCCGATCCATGTACCAACGACGCTGGTTCTCGGTCGGCGGGCGCGCCCGCGGCGTGCGTCGGCGGAGGCGAGGACGCCGAGATCGATGCTGAACTCCGACGAAGAAGCGGCCCGGATCCTGGTCGTCGACGACGAGCAGGTCATCCGCGAGATCTTGGCCGACTTCCTCTCGATGGAGGGCTTCGTGGTGCGGACGGCCGCAGACGGGAGCGAGGCCCTCGTCGAGCTCTCCCGCGCGCACTACGACCTCGTGCTCACGGACCTGAAGATGCCGAAGATGGGCGGCCTCGAGCTCCTCGGTGCGATCCAGAAGCACACCCCGAACGTGGTCACCGTGATCATGACCGGCTTCGGCACCGTCGAGACCGCGATCGACGCGATGAAGCGCGGCGCGTACGACTACATCCTCAAGCCCTTCAAGGTCGAAGAGGTCGTCCACACCATCCGCCGCGGCCTCGAGAAACAGCGTTTGAAGGCCGAGAACATCCGCCTCAAAGAGGCCCTCTCGCTCTACAAAGTGAGCGAGGCGATCGCGTCGAGCCTCTCGCTCGAACAGGTGCTCGGCACCGTCGTGGACGCCGCCTTGAACGAGATCGACGCCGACCAGGTCGTGGTGCTCCTCAAGGACGGCGAAGGCGGCTTCTACGAGCGCGTGAACATCGTGCAGGACCGCCTGCCCTACGGGATCGACGAGCTCGCTGCGCTCGACGCGGGAGAGCTCCTGCGCTTCTTCGCCGAGGACAAGCCGCTCCGGGTGCACGGCAAGCTCGCGCTTCCCTTCTTCCGCGAACCGCCGGAGAACCCGGAGGTCGGCTCGCTCGTGGTCACGCGTCTGCGAATCCGCGGCGAGATCATCGGGTTCCTCTGCGCGATCGCGTACACGCGCGGCAAACGCTTCGACGAGGGCCAGCGAAAGCTCCTCAGCATCGTCAGCAACCGCGCGTCCGCGGCGATCGAGAACGCGCGGCTATACGAGGACCTGCAAGCCACCTTCAAGCAGACCATCCGCGGGCTCGCGAGCGCGATCGACAAGATGGACCGCTACACCTCGGGGCACTCCGAGCGCGTGGCCGGTTACGCGCAGGTGCTCGCCATCAAGCTCGGGATGGACGAGGGCCAGCAGGAGATCGTCCGGCAGTCCGCGCTGATGCACGACATCGGCAAGATCGGCTGCGTGATGAACCTGAACAAACCCGGAAAACTGTCGCAAGAAGAGTACGACGTCTTCAAGCAACACCCGGACTACGGCCGCGACATCCTCGAGCCCATCGCGTTCCTCCACCCGCTCATTCCGGGCGTGCACCTCCACCACGAGCGCTGGGACGGCCAGGGCTACCCGCTCGGGCTGAAGGCCGCCGAGATCCCGGTGATCGCGCGCATCATCTCGGTCGCCGACACCTACGACGCGATGACCAGCGACCGCGCGTATCGCAAGGCGCTCCCCCACGAGATCGCGGTGAACGAGATCGAGCGTTGTGCCGGCTCGCAGTTCGATCCCGACGTCGCCCACCCGTTCGTCGAAGCGATCGAGGCCGAGCGCGACGAGCGCCTCGCCCGCGGCGAGCGTGTCCCCGAGTGAGCGGCCGCGCGAACCCGCGCGCAGCGACACCGACACGGTCTCCGACACCGACACGGTCTC
>CALJLK010000593.1 GCA_937982655.1 uncultured Sandaracinus sp. | reverse complement strand
GTAGAGGTTGTCGAACTTCGACTTCGTGACCGAGTCGTTGACGTTGATGGCCGGGCACTTGAGCGCGCCGCGCTTGGCCATCTCGTAGAGGCGGTGAACGCCCGTGGTGGTCTCCTCGGAGATGCCGAAGATCCGGTCCTCACCCTCGAAGAGGTGCGGGTACTTCTCGTGCGCGATGATCGTGAGATCGCCGCCGTCGTCGAGGATCATGTTCGGCGCCTTGCCGCCCTCGAAGGCGTCGAGCTGCTGGTAGATGCACCAGTCGTACTCTTCTTCGGTCTCACCCTTCCACGCGAAGACGGGGATGCCCGCCTTGGCGATCGCGGCCGCCGCGTGGTCCTGGGTCGAGAAGATGTTGCAGCTCGTCCAGGTGACCTCGGCGCCGAGCTCGCGCAGCGTCTCGATGAGCACCGCGGTCTGGATCGTCATGTGGAGGCAGCCCGCGATGCGCGCGCCCTTGAGCGGCTGCTGGCCCTTGAACTCCGCGCGGATCGCCATGAGACCGGGCATCTCCTTCTCGGCGATCTGGATCTCCTTGCGACCCCACTCGGCGAGGTCGAGGTTCGCGACCTTGTACTTGAGGCGCGTGCTCTTGGGCGTCTTGGTGGTCTCGGTCGTTGCGGTCGTCATGTCGTTCTCTCTGCTTTCGGTGCGCGCCTCGGCGCGCGTCGTCTTTGGTTTCGTCCCGCTCACGCCGGCTCGTGCGTCGGCTCGTTCGTGAGCGTGTCGTGCGTTCGGTTCGGTGCTCTCACGCCGCGCGGCGCGCCGCGAGCACCTGCCAGTCCAAGTGTCCGTCCGGTCCGTCGCCACATCGCGCGGCCGGAACCTTCGTGACGCGCGCCCCCTCGAGCCCCGCGCGACGGGCATACCCCGCGAGCTCCTTGGGCGCGAACCCGAGCCACGCGTCGGCCTGTCGCTCGCGCATCCGTTCGTCCTCGTGCGCGACGTAGTCCACGACGATCACGACCCCACCCGGCGCGACGAGCCGCGCGAGATCGGACAACGCCGCGCCCGGACGCGATGCGTGATGGAGCACGCGGCTCGCGAAGACCGCGTCGGCCCCGCCCCGCGCGTCGACCCGCTCGCGAAGGTGCGCATCGCCCAGCTCCGCGAGCGCGAGGTCCACGTTCGTGTAGCCGCGCCGCGAGAGCCGCGTGCGCGCGCGCGCGAGCTGCGCCTCCGAACGATCGACCGCGAGCACCCGATCGAAGATCGGCGCGAGCACCTCGAGGAACGCGCCGTCGCCCGTACCCACGTCGACCGCGAAGCCTCGCCGCTCCACCAGCGGCGCGAGGGCCGCGAGGTACGCGCCCAGCTCGCTCGGCCAAGCCTCCGGCTCCACGCCCGGCGCCTCGAAGAACGCACGCGCGGGTGCCTCGCGCGCCGCGAGCACCTCCGCCACGCGCTCCAGGCTTCCGTCCTCTTCGCAGAGCGAGCGCCCTGCCCCGAGCGCGTCCGCGATCACCGGATCGCGCGCGAGCCGGTCGTCGAGGCGCACGAACACGCGCGTGCCTTCTTTGCGCTCGGTCAGGAGCTGCGCGCCGCGCAGCGCCTTCAGGTGCCGCGAGACGTTGGGCTGCGACTCGCCGAGCAGGTCCGCCAGCTCCCCGATCGCGAGCTCTTCCTCCGCTGCCAGCGCGAGCAGCCGGAGGCGCACCGGCTCACCGAGCAGGCGGTAGAGCTCCCAGCGGCGCTCGGTGGTCGCGAAGGGCGTGACGTCCACGAGCTCTTCTATATTCGCGCTTACGCATAAATGCAAGCTCCCATGAATCACGAGCGATTTCGCTCACAGATCCGTGACTCGCGGTCACCACACGAAGTCACCACACGCGGTCACCACGACGCAGTCACCGCGACGCAGTCACCGCGACGCAGTCACCACGATGCGGTCGTCGCCTCCTTCCACGCGCGCGGGAGCGAGCGCATCCGGGCTCCCTCGTTCCGACGATCGTGCATCCTCCGCCCATGGAGCCCGCTGATCTCGCGCGCGACACTGCCGTCCACCCGCTCGGCGACGGCCGCTACCGCGCGCACCTTCCGTCTCACTGGGACTTCTTCGCGCCCTCGGGCGGCGTACTGATGACGATCGCGCTCCGCGCGATGCAGGCCGAAGCGCCGACCTTCCGACCGATGGCCGCCACGACCACCTTCGTCAGCGCGGTGCCGGCCGGCGAGCTGACGATCGAGGTCACGCGCCTGCGCGAAGGCAACGTCGCCACGCAGCTCCGCGCCACGCTCCGTCACGTGCGCTCGAACGACGTCGGCCTCGAGGTCTCCGCCACCTTCGTGAAGGACCGCGAAGGCCCCGAGGTCCATCGCCGCGCCTTGCCGACCGACGCACGCGCTTGGGACGACGCCCCGCCGCTCTTCCCGCCCGGCTCCAAGGCGAAGCTCTCGTTCTTTCGCCAAGTCGACGGCCGCATCGCGATCGGCGCGCCCGTCTTCACGAGCGCGACCTTCCCCCCGAGCGAGCCCCGCTACGCACGGTGGTTCCGCTACCTCGTCCCGCAACGCACGCGAGGTCCACGACACGATCCGCCGCGCGACACGCTGCGCGATCCCGAGGACGACTCACGGCACGACGCCGCACGCGATCCCGATGACACGCTCTTCGACCCGCTCGCGCTCCCGCCGCTCGTCGACACCATGCCGGCCGCGCTCGTGATGGCCCTCGGCTCCGACCATCCGCCGATCTTCATGCCGAGCCTCGATCTCACGGTGCACTTCCTCGCGCCCACCACCCACGATCGCCTGCTCTGCGTCTCCACCTGCCGCTTCGCGGATCGCGGCTTCGCGAGCTGCGACATCGAGCTGCGCGATCCGGACGGCGCGCTCGTCGCGTTCGGCACGCAGACGATGATCGTCCGCCGCCCTCCGCGTTGAGCGCGTTCGCTCGCGTCGATCGATCGCGTTCGCGCCACGCGCAGCAGCATCACGTCGAGCGCGACGCAACTCGGTTCTCGAAGCGCGCTCGGTGCTCGAAGCGCGCTCGGTTCTCGATGCGCGCTCAACTCTCGAAGCGCGCCCTCAGCTCTGGCCACGCGCTCGTCGCACGCAACGCGTCGAGGTCCTCTTCGCGGTCGAGCAGACCGACGTCTCGGAAGCCGACCTCGTGCGCCTTCTCGAGCCAACGCGCGGCTTCGTCGAGCTTGCCGAGGCGCACCAGCGCGCACGCGGCGTTGAACGCGGTGATCGGCTCTTGCGCGATCGGGAACGCGAGCGCGCCGAGCAAGAACGCCGCCTCGTGCTCCCCCGCCTGCAGCGCCGACGCCTGCAGCCGCGAGAGCGCCTTCGGTCCCACGAGATCCCGTCGCTCGTTCACCAGCGTGGCCGCGCGTCGGAAGCTGCCCGAGCGCTCCACCGCCTCGACCCACTTCTTCACCACCATCTCGCTCGGCCCCGCCATCAGCGCGCGCTCGAAGAGCTCCACCGCTTCGTCCGTGCGCCCGAGCGCGAGCTGCACCGCGCCCTCCAGCGCCGGGTCCGGATCGCGCTCGCCGCTCAGCCGATCGAGCGCTTCACGCGCTTGGCCCGGCTGCCCCGCGAGCAGGCGCCCCCAGGCGAGCAGATGCAGCGCCTCGTCGCGCGCCGCGGTGTCGCTCGCGTGCTGCGAGAGCACGAGCGCGGCCTTCGAGACCGTCGCGTGGTCGCCCTTCTCGAGCGCGGCGTACGCGAGCTTCAAGAGGTCCTCCGCCGTGCGCACGACCGGCACGCCCGCTTGCCGAAGCGCACGCTCCGCGCGGAGCGCCTGCACGTTCATGAACGCGAAGAGCACGATGAACGCGGCGAGGAAGATCGCGCCGATCGCGATCGAGAGCGCGAGCAGCCCCGCGAGGAAGACGAGCGAGACGTAGCGCGCCCAGCGCTGGCCGTGCTCGCGCGAGAAGAGCTGGAGGAACGACGCGAGGATGTTGCCGCCGTCGAGCGGGAGAACGGGCACGAGATTGTAGAAGGACCAGACGAGGTTCACGTACACGAAGGTCGTCAGGGCCCACTGCCGCAGCGTCGGCGTCTCGCCGGCCTCGAGCGACTTCGCGAACGCCTGCGGGTCGCCGAGCGTGAGCGCCAGCGCCAGCGCGATGCCGCCGAGCACGATGCCGACCAGCGGGCCCGCGAAGCTCACGAGCATCGACTTGCCGGGCGAGAGCTCGCGCCCCGAGCGCCACGAGGTCTGCCCCATCAGCAGCATCAGATCGATCTGCGGCTCCAGACCGAACGCGCGCCCGACCAAGGCGTGTCCGAGCTCGTGCAGGAGCACCGCCTGGAGCACCACGAGCAGCGCGATCGGAAGGCTCGCCGCGCCGACGTCGGGACCCCGGAAGCCTTGCCAGACCAGCAAGCCGGTGAGGAAGAACAACCAGTGGATCCGGATCGGGATGCCGAAGAGCTTGAAGTCGATCGCCATACGCACACCGTGAACGACCGCCGAGAGCCGTCGCTTCCGTGGAGCGTGGGGCTCGATCTCCCCTCGCGCCACGTGCCGCGATCCAAGTCGGTCGCGGGCGTGCGTGCTGCATCGCTCGCGCGACGAGAATCGCGTCGGCTACGACACGCGCGAACGCGGCGGTCGTCCCGCGCTGCGCTCCGTGACGCGGTCGCTCAGGGTTCGAGCTGGCCACGCAGCGCGAGCCGCACGAACTCCAGCCGATCCTGCCCCCACACCATCCGCTCCTTCGTGCCGTCGTTCACGAAGAAGGTCGGCGCCCCCGGCGCGCCGCGTCGTTCGGCTTCTTCGGTCGTCGCGCGCAGCGCCGCCTTGACCTCCGGCTCGTCGAGCTTGGCCATCCACGACGCGTCGAGCCCGACGTCGATCAGGCACTGCTCCAACACGTCGCGCTCGAGCCCCGCGTCGTCCACCCACGCCGCGCGCATCGCGCGATGGATCAGCGGCGCACGAAACGCCTCCGGCACCGCGTAGGTGAGCCGCAGCGCGTCGAGACTTCGAATCGGGAAACGCGTCGGAAAACGAAAGCCCACCCCGTGCACGCGCGCCCAGCGCTGCAGATCCACCAACAACGCGCGCCGCTTCGGCTCCGAGAAGGTCGCGATCGGGACGTCGGGCGTGCCGATGGTGCGGAAGAGCGCGCCGAGCAGGAACGGTCGCCACGTGAGGCTCGCGCCTTCCTCCGCCGCCACCCGCTCGATCTGTGTGGTCCCGAGGTACGCGAAGGGCGACGAATAATCGAAGAAACACTCGATCGTCTTGCTCACGACGCCCTCCCCTTCGTGGCCTTCGCTTTTGCCGCCGCGCCCTTCGGCGTCTTCGATGCGCTCACGGCCTTCGACGCCTTCGCGCCCTTCGAAACCTTCGAATCCTTCGAATCCTTCGACGCCTTCGTGCCCTTCGACGCCAATTCCTTCGCGCCCTTCGACGCCTTCGCAGACTTCGACGCCTTCGCAGACTTCGACGCCGTCGACTCCGAATCCTGCCTCGGCGGCGCCGCCCACGAACAGATCGGGCACACCGTCGGGTCGTGCCGCTGCGCCGGACAATGCTCGCGCCCGAAGTAGATGATCTGAAGATGCCGCCGAATCCACGTGTCTTCCGGAAAGAGCGCCTTCAGATCCTTCTCCGTCGTCTCGACGTTCTTCCCACTCGAGAGCCCCCAACGCTCCGCGAGCCGGTGGATGTGGGTGTCGACCGGAAACGCCGGGATCTCGAACGCCTGCGCCATCACGACCTGCGCGGTCTTGTGCCCGACCCCCGGCAGCGCCTCCAGCTCGTCGAGGGTCCGCGGCACCAGCCCTCCGTGTCGCTCCACCAGCAGCTCTGCGGTGCGCTTCACGTTCTTCGCCTTGGTCGGTGCGAGCCCGACCTCCTTGATGAGCGTGAGGATGCGTTCGACCGAGAGCGCCGCCATCGCGGCCGGCGTCGGCCCCTCCGAGAAGAGCGCCGGCGTGACCTGGTTCACCTTCTTGTCGGTGGTCTGCGCGGAGAGCATCACCGCGATCAGCAGCGTGAACGGATCGGTGTGATCGAGCGGAATCGGCGGCTTCGGATAGAGCGCGTCGAGCTGCTCCCCGATGCGCGCGGCCTTCTCGGCGGCGCGACGATGCCGCTCGCGCGTCCCGAGAGCAACGCGGCACGCGATGGCACGGGCACGCGACGTGAATGTGCGACCGTCCCATGACCAGGTTTCGATTCGATCGTCGAGTCACTTGGGCGCTCGGCGCCGTGCTCGCTTCCACCAGCACCGCGTGGGCGTGCTCGTACGTCGCCGCCCGCACCGCTTCGGCGTGGCTCGGCGTGTCGATGTTCGACGACGTCTCCGCCCCCTTGCCTTCGAACCTCGCCCAATGCGACGCGCTGACCCCGAGCGAGCTCGACTTCGACGTCTTCGGACGACGCTGCCGACCCATCGAGCCCGGCACCGAGGTGCGCACCTATGCCGCGACGCTCCAGGTGAGCACGGAGCCCGACGAGACCGCCCCCACCGTGCCCGTGGTGACCGACGCGGTGTACGTCCCGCGACGCGAGCACGGAGGCGATGGTTGCGGGGGCTCGTCCTGTGGTCCGAGCGCGACTCCCGCGCACCTCTCGTTGGTCATGGAGCTCACCGACGACCGAGCGCCGTCGACCGCGCTCACGTTCGCCGTGTGGGTCAGCGACGCCCCGGAGCCCGTTCCGAGCCGCGCGCCATCTTGGGTGGGCATGCAAGGCGCGTTCGGTGGTTTCGCGTCCGATCGCCGGATCTCCGGACCAGTGGGGCTCACCGTCCCCTGGTCCCAGCCCACCGCCGGGCGCGATCGCTGGGTCACGGTGGCCGTCGCCGACCAAGCGGGGAACATCACCGACTTCTCGGAGCCGATGTGGGTCGATACCGGAGAGCGCGGCTGTGCGACCGGTGGCCTGCCGCAGGGCATGCTGCTCCCCGCCCTCCTCGGGTTGTGGGCCTCGTCTCGCGCTCGTCGGCGGCGCCCCCGCGGTGGACGCTGAAGCTCGAAATGCGACGCTCGAACGAGAGATGGAGACATGAATCAAACGATGAAGATCGCGGCGACGTTCGCCCTCGGTTCGCTCCTCGTCGGCGCCCCCATCGCCTACGCGTGCGACTTGGTTTCGGAAGCCCGAGTCACGGAGTGGCTCGGCATGACCTGGGAC